>JBJMSU010000001.1:0-2671 GCA_045801465.1 Xanthobacteraceae bacterium
GAACTCCTGACATCTCCCAGGAAAGATAGGGGGAGGGGGTGGTGAAGTTGGGGTGGATCAACCGTCAACCGGCGTCGAATCTTTCCCTTCATAAAGCGTAATAATTTTCGTTTTTCACTTTCCTTTGTTTTCAAGAAGATAGGCGATTCCCGATGGTAAAATAAGAGCAATTCACGGCTGTGCGTCCGGGAAAATGACCAGAAAAGCCCGCATCGATAGCGTTACGCAGGGGCGGTCAGGAGGCGCTCGAAACGCCCGAGCGCCCGATCGCGCCGCCGTCGCGCACTGGCTCGACCAGCATGCGGCCGCGACCGGCGACAGACGCTACCGGCATGCCGCTTCGATCCTGCGTTCACCTCCTGCCGGGCGCCCGCCATGTGCCGATGACCCCCTTGTGATCGAGAGGCAATGGCTCTTCGACACTGGTCGAGCCGGCGCAATCGAAACCACCGCCCGAATGGTCGCGAGCGCCGCGGCGGATCCGCAGTCTGTCGAGGCCGCAACCCGCCGCCTTGCCAGGGTCCAGACCCAACATTCGTGTCACCAGGTGCAAAGTAGCGGTCAAGCCGGCACGCAATGAACCCGTGGGCGGGTTGCTCGCAGGAGTTGCTTGACGCGCCGCCTCGCTGTGATCCTTGTCCCCCACGACGCCTCTTGAGCCGCGATCAGGGCCGCAATGGGATGAGCATCGTACGGGACGCGCGTCGCTCGATTGCAAGGCGGTTGATTGCAAGTGTGGTGCTGCTCGCTCTCTCGACCGGAGCTGCCCCAAAGGCGCCGCTGGTGAATTTCCCGACCGAGCGCGAGGCACAGGAGCATTGCCCGAACGATATGGTCGTCTGGCTCGATCCACCGACCAGGACCTACTATTACCGCGGACAGGCCCGATACGGCTCGACTAAAGGTGGCGCTTTCGTCTGCCGCGACGAGGCCAACCACGCCGGCATGCGCCAAGCGCGGAGCAGTCAATAGGACCCCCGCCGTTGGGCCGACACATGGCGGAATGCGCGGCCGGCGCGGGTCAACCGTTGCCCTTCACCGGAACGCCCGGAGCGCACTGCCAAGTGGGACCGCCGCGCGATTGGGGGTCAGACTGCTGCGGCAGTTTTGGGGAGCGCGTCGTTCGCGGCGAAGAAGCGCTGCCCGAAGCTGGCGCCGAGCGTGCCGTTGTAGACGGCGCAGCGGACCTGCAGCAGCCGGTCGGCGCCACGCCGTGACCAGCGCATCTGCTGCGACTTGTTCATCCGGCGGTTCACCAGGAAGTTGGCCGTGCCCTCGGTCAGCGCCGTGCCGACCCGCAGCCCGGCCCGGTGCCGCTCGCCGTAGTCGACCAGCCGGTCGCTCTGCCCGACGAGGTAGCCGTCCAGCGCCCGCAACGCGGTCCACAGCTTGCGCGAGGGCGCGACGGACCCGCGGCCGCCGCGCTCGTCCCGGAAGTGGTGCAGGACCGCGCGGATGCGATCGACGCTGACCTTCGCGTCCTTGGCCCTGCCGTTCCATAGCCGCCAGCGCAGCCGCTCGACCTCCTCGACGACCGCCGCCTTCGCCGCGGCGCGCTCCGGACCCTCGGACGACAGACCTCCGGCGACCTGCGTCAGATGCCGCAGCCGCATGGCCACGTGGAACCAGTCGAGGATCGGGAGCCCATCGACGCCGGCGTCGAGAAGGATGCGCCGCAGCCCGGGACAGCCGTCGGTGAACGCCGTCAGCGTCGTGCCCTCGGTGCGTCCTGCAGCCTCGAGGCCGCGGCGGATCAGGGCTCCGAGGTCCGTCTCGGCCTTGGCGACGGCGCCGAAGACCTGCCGCCGTCCGGTCGTCGTCTCGGCATTGCCGATCCGAACCTCCAGGTGCCGCTGGCCGGCCCCGCAACTCCGGATGAAGGTCGAATCCAGGGTCACCACGATCGCCTCGGCACGGGTCGGCGGCGGCTTCGTCTCCGCCCGCATCGGCAGCGCCTCGGCGGTCTTGAAGGTGCAGCGGCGCAGGGTCTCGGGATCCGCGCCGGCGTCCACCGGGAACAGCTGCGCCAGCACCTCGGCGGCCGTCCGGTAGGTCATCAAGGCGGAGAGCTGCGCCCGCAGCCGGTCCAGCTCCGGCGTGGAGCGAGCATGTGACGGCCATTCCACACCCGCCTCGGCCGCGCCGCATCCGGCGCAGCGGAAGCGAGGCAGTCGGACGGCCACCTGGCCGAACGGCGTGGCGATCGCGTGGTGGCGGTAGTCCTTGACCCGGCAGGCCGCGCCGCAGCCGCGGCACTCCGGACGGTGCACGGCATGGACCCGGGCTTGCGCGGCGACGATCTCCCGCTGGATGCCGGCCAAGAGCTGCTTGCTCTCGGCCAGGCTCAGACCCAGGGTGCCCAGATCGGCAAGGGTGTCGGGCTTGGCGATCCGCATGACATCGGTGCTGTGTTCTTCGCCCTCAGCTCCGATGCTGACCAGCCTCACGATCCAGGCCACGTTGCCTCTACCTCAGCGGGAATACAGGACCGAAAATACCTCTTCCGGTCTCGCACCCCCAATCTCGCGGCAGTCCCCTGGAGGCTCGCGGCCGCCGACCTCGGCGTGGAACCCGAGATGATGCACCATGTAGCACCGCTCGGGTGGGAGCACCTGTCGCTCACCGGCGATTACGCGTGGGACACCGCCGATGCGCCCGCACCCGGCGAGCT
>JBJMSU010000017.1:0-4589 GCA_045801465.1 Xanthobacteraceae bacterium
CTTCCACAGAGGGTTCGCACAGGCGCGAGCGCGCTCCTGCACCAAGTTGACTCAGAGCCCGTTCATTATGGCCGAATATGCCCCATCGCCCCTGGGCGCACTTCTGTAAGGCGGACAGAAGTAGCTTCCGATATGAAGCTTCCAGGGTTTCAAGCTGCCGTTCGTAAGAGGGTCTCATCGGCTCAGAATGCCATTAATGTTTAATAACCGCCACGGCTCGCTGACAGTATCGTTGCAAACTTCTTAAGGGGCATAGGATGGGCGTTTAGGTCTGGGTGGGATCAACTTCAGACGTTCAACGTTTGCCGCCGAAGAGCTGCCGTTGGGCAAAATTGATGGAGAGATCGTCCCAATCCACCTCTCGCTTTGTTGCCGGTAAATATCGTCTGCGGTCCGCGTAATTGTAATACAATGTTCCGTGGATGCCCTGCACGTCTCGTTTCAGAACGGGGCGCTCCCATATGGGCTGCAATATGCGCCCGGCTTGTTCTTGCCCAACGCGTTCGATGAAGTCCTCTATCAACTCCATGTCTTGGCCGTCAGCAGGAAAGATGGCGGCAAACTCTTCTTCGGTCGCTTGAAACACGCTGAAAGTTGCGTTGAGGGCGCCATCGATGATTTGAATGTTCTTCAATGTGGCTGCCCTGCGTATCCGCTAGCGCGAGCTTTATCGCACCGATGTCGAACTTCAGCAATGGGTCAGACTCGGTCATTCGGGGATGTCGGCTCAATGCCCGGTTTGCCCGAAAGCGGGCATGGCTGGGGCCATTTATGACTACACGCCCGGCCGGCGGATCAGGGCGAGGCAGGCGAGCGCCGTCAGCGCAAACGCCGCCGTCACCGCGAGCGCGGCCGCGTCCGAGTAGCGCTCCGACACGATCGCCAGCACGAGCGGCGCCACCGCTTGAATGACGAGGAACGGTCCGGCGATGCGGCCGATGAGCCGGCCGTAGCCGGCGGCGCCGAACAGCGCCAGCGGAAGGGTGCCGCGCGCGATCGTCAACAGCCCGTTGGCGGCGCCGAACATCACGGCGAACAGCGCCGCAACCGGGCTCGACAATCCGAGCGCCGCCATCAGCGCGAAGGCGAGCACCAGAATGGCGACCGAAAACCGGGCGATGACGAGCGGATGCACCGCGCGGGCAAACAGGAATTCGAGGAGGCGCGCGGCGACTTGCGCCGGCCCGAACAGCGCCCCGATGAGGACGACCGTGCCGGCGTCGAGACCGAAGCGTTGGAACATGGCGAGCAGGTGTGCGGCAAGCCCCGACGGCACGAACGCATAGGCGGCGAACGCGGTGGCGACCAGCACGAAGGCGAGCCCCTTGGCGGGCAGCATGCCGACGGGCGGGCCGGTCGAGGTGTGGTGTGGCAGGTCGGGTTCGGCGCGCGAACGCGGCAGCGCGAAGGCGTGCAGCGGGGCGGCGACCAAGGCCAGCAGTGCCGCATAGACCAGGTAGGTGCCGCGCCAGCCGAGCGCGCCGATCAACGCATAGGTCGCCGGCCAGCTCACGGTCGAGGCGAAGCCGCCGGCGAGCGTGAGCGCCGTGATGGCCGGCCGCGCGCCGGCGCCGAAAATGCGCCCCAGCGTGGCAAACGCCGGATCGTACAGCGAGGCCGCCATGGCGGCGCCGAGCACGGCCCACACCGCGAGGTAGGCGAGCGGGTGCTCGGCGTGCACGAGCGCCACCAGCCCGATGGCGCCGATAAGCGAGCCGATCGGCATCACCACGTGTCCGCCATGGCGATCGATCGCCGCGCCGACGCGCGGGGACACGAGGCCCGCCACCAGGAGGCCGAGCGAAAATCCTCCCATGCTGAAGCCGATGGACCAGCCGCGGTCGGCCGCGATCAACGGCACGGTGAGGACCGGCGGATAGAACAGCGCGCCCCAGGCGAGGATCTGGGTGATCCCGAGCACCAGCACGGCGCGCCAGGGACCGAAGAAAAAATCCCGCGGCTTAACCGGCATTGCCCGCAATGTTGGCGCGCGGACAGAACGTCACTTGAGCCGCTTCATCATGACGGTTGGCGACGCAGCGGCGAGGGCGACGAACTCCGGCGTGTCGCGAATCGGCTGCGGCACGATGGCAATCTTGCAGGTGGCATAGCCGAGCTGGTCGAACAATTGTGTGGCCGACGTGGTGGCCAGCCAGATCGCACGACAGTCGGCGATCCGTGCCTCGGTTTCGAGCGCGGCGATAATCGCCCGCGCAATGCCGCGGCCACGCACGGGCGGCAGCGTCACCACCGAGCGCAGCAAGGCCTCGCCGTCGTGAATCTCGAGCCCGCCGAAGCCGACCGGCGTGAGATCCACCGTCTCGAAGCGCCAGAACAGGCGACCGGGTGAGGCAACGTCATCGGCGGGCAGGCCGGCTTTTCGCAGCGCCGCCAGCACGCCGTCGCGCTCCCAGGCCGCCAGCGGGATCGCGTTCAGGCGCGGCGGCTTGGCCGTTCTCCTCACCCGATCCCCTGGCGCGCGGCGTTCGGGCATTCAGCCGGTCTTGCGTTTCGTCGCGGCCGTGCCGGGTGCGCCGCAGCGCACATAGACGCTGGTGCCGTAGCGCGTGGCGATCTCGGGATCGACCCAGCGCATGATCAGGAGCCGGCCGTCGAACGTGATGACCTCGCGGTCGCGCGCATCGGGCGCCGGACCCTCGGGTCCGAGATAGGGCCTGCCGTCGCTTCCGAGCTTCAGGCGCAGCTCCTGCGGCTCGCGCGCATCGGCGAGATGCATCAACAGTCCGCCGCTCTGTCCGCGGCCGATCGCATAGGCCTTGTTGCACTGGCCGCGCGCCGCCACCTCGGTGCGCGCGCGGTCGCCCTCGTTCTGATAGGCGGCGTAGCCCCACCGGCCGACGAAGTCGCCCGGGTTGAGGTTGGGCGGCGGCGGCGCCGACGCGGACGACGGCATCGGAGGCGGCGGTTCGGCGCTCGGGCCGAAATAGCCGCCGCCGGTGCCGGCGCATCCGCCAAGCAACAGCGTCAAAAGGGCGGCCATCAACACCCCGACAGGGGAAATGGTCATGGAACTTCCTCGGAGACTTGAAGCTTGCCGCACTCTATGGCCTCGGGCGGCGGGCGCAAGCGTCGTCGTCTGCAAAGCGCTACTCAGGGGAGCATATCCCGATTCTGACGGAACGACATGCGCCTATTCCTTCAGAATCGCCTTCAGCGGCCGATGGAAGCTCACCACCGCGACGCCCGCCAGCGCCGCGATGATGGCGATCATGAGGAAGAAGTCCTGCTTGGCCATTCCGCTCCAGAAGCTGCCGAGATAGCCGGCGAGAAAGCCGCCATAGAAACTGGTGGCAAGCCAGACGCCCATCATCATGGAGAGAAAGCCTGCCGGCGCCACTTTCGACACCAGCGCCAGCGCGGTCGGCGAGAGATAAAGCTCGCCGATGGTGATGACGATGAAATAGGCGAGCAGCCACAGCCAGCTCGCCTTGGCGTCTCCGCTATGCCAAGCCGCCACGAACAGAATGAGATAGGAGGCGGCGTTGAGAAAGCAGCCGATCGCCATTTTGCTCACCGTCGAGGGCTCGGACCCGCGCGCGCCCTGCCATCCCCACAGCGCCACGATCAACGGCGTGAAGGCGAAGATCATGAACGGATTGAAGGCTTGGAACCAAGTGGTCGGAATCTCTGTCTCAAAGAACTTCAGATCGATCGCGCGATCGGTGTATTGATCGGCCCACAGCGCGATCGTGTTCCCCTGCTGCTCATAGGTGGCCCAGTAGAAGGTCACCGGCAGCGACAGGATGAGGAGCGCCAGAATCGCGCGCCATTCTTCGCGGCCAAACCGTCGCGCCTCGCCGGCTGCCATGCGTTGCGCCAGCGCGTCGGGCGGCAGCGTCGGCACGGCATAGAGATAGATCGCCAGGCCGAGCGTCATGCCGACCCCGGCGGCGGCAAAGCCGTAGTGCCAGCCTGCCGCCTCGCCCAGCGTGCCGCACACCAGCGGCGCCAGGAAGGCGCCGAGATTGATGCCGACATAGAAGATCGAGAACGCGCGGTCGCGCCGGCGGTCGCCGGCGGCATAGAGCCCGCCGACTTGCGTGGAGATGTTGGGCTTGAAGGCGCCGTTGCCGAGGATCAGGGCCAGCAGCGCGAACAGGAACAGCGCCTCGAACGCCATCATGAAGTGGCCGATCGCCATCAGCACGGCACCGACAATGACGGTGCGCCGCTGCCCCAGTACGCGATCCGCCAGGAGGCCGCCGAGGATCGGCGTGAGATAGACGAGGCCGGTATAGAAGCCGTAGATCTGCGAGGCGAGCGGCTGGATATCGAGCGGGCCGAACAGCCATTCGAGCGCCCGCCGCAGCGCCGTGAGCCCCACCACGGTCTCGGCCCGGTCCGCCAGCAACAGGTACTTCATCATGTAGAGCACGAGGAGGGCGCGCATCCCGTAGTAGGAAAAGCGCTCCCACATCTCGGTGAAGAAAAGGAGGACGAGGCCGGGCGGGTGCCCGAAGCGCCGCTCGAATGCAGTGACGCGGAGCGGCGGTTCGGAGGTGTCGTCGGTATTCGGGCGGCCGTCGACGGCTGCGGTGCTCACGGGGCGCCAAGTTAGCACGCGCCCG
>JBJMSU010000061.1:0-14107 GCA_045801465.1 Xanthobacteraceae bacterium
GAGAGCGCCATGGCGGCCGCGGCAATGACCGGCGAGAGCAGGATGCCGAACACGGGATAGAGCACGCCGGCTGCAATCGGCACGCCGGCGGCATTGTAGACGAAGGCGAAGAACAGGTTTTGGCGGATGTTGCGCATGGTGGCGGCCGAGAGGCGGCGCGCCCGTACGATTCCGGTCAAATCGCCCTTGAGCAGCGTCACCCCGGCGCTTTCGATCGCCACATCGGTGCCGGTTCCCATGGCGATGCCGACGTCGGCGGCGGCGAGGGCAGGGGCGTCGTTGACGCCGTCGCCGGCCATGGCAACCACGCGTCCGTCCCGGCGAAGCGTCTCCACCACACCGCTTTTTTGGCCCGGCAGCACCTCCGCCTCGATCGTGTCGATGCCGAGCCGTCGCGCCACCGCCAATGCGGTCGTGCGGTTATCGCCCGTCAACATGACGATGCGAATGCCGTCTCTCCGGAGCGCTGCAAGCGCATCCGGCGTGCTCGCCTTCACCGGGTCGGCAATGGCAACGAGGCCGGCCGGCTTGCCGTCGATCGCAACGAAGATGACCGTTGCACCCTCGCTGCGCAGCCGCTCTGCCTCGCGCTCCAGCGGTGCGGTGGCGATGTTGAGCTCGGCAAGGAAATTGGGGCTGCCGACCACCACGCGCCGTTGCTCGACCATGCCGATCGCCCCTTTGCCGGTCGGCGCGTCGAAGCCCATCACGCGCACCGTTGCGATGTTGCGCTCGGCGGCGGCGTTCACGACCGCCAGCGCCAGCGGATGCTCGCTGGCGCGCTCGACGCTGGCCGCAAACTTCAACACAGCCTCCACGTCGAGGCCCTCCGCCGGCGCCACCGCCACCACCTTCGGCTTGCCTTCGGTCAGCGTGCCGGTCTTGTCGACCACCAGCGTGTCCACCTTCTCCATGCGCTCCAGCGCCTCGGCATTCTTGATCAGAACGCCCAGCTCGGCGCCACGGCCGATCCCGACCATGATCGACATCGGCGTGGCGAGGCCGAGCGCGCACGGGCAAGCGATGATGAGAACCGTCACGGCCGCCACCAAGCCGAAAGCGAAGCGCGGCTCCGGCCCGAATATCGCCCAGGCCGCAAAGGCGAGGAGCGCGATCGCGATCACGGCTGGCACGAACCAGCCGGCGACCTGGTCGGCGAGACGCTGGATCGGCGCGCGCGAGCGCTGCGCGGCCGCCACCATGGCGACGATCTGCGCCAGCAGCGTATCGCGGCCCACCTTCTCGGCGCGCATGACGAAGCTGCCGGTCGTGTTCAGGGTGCCGGCGATCACCTTGGCGCCGGGCCCTTTCGTGACCGGCATCGATTCGCCGGTGACCATCGATTCGTCGAGCGCCGAGTGTCCTTCGACGATCTCGCCGTCGACCGGCACCTTTTCGCCCGGGCGCACACGTAAGGTGTCGCCAACCGCGATGGCCTCGATCGCGACCTCCTCTTCATCGCCGTGCGCGCCGATGCGTCGAGCGGTCTTCGGCTGCAGCCCGAGCAGCGCGCGGATCGCGCCCGAGGTGCGGTCGCGCGCGCGCAGCTCGAGGACTTGACCAAGCAGGACCAGAACCGTGATGACCGCGGCGGCCTCGAAATAAACTGCAACCGCCCCGTCATGGCCGCGGAACGCCGCCGGAAACAGGCCAGGTGCGAGCGTCGCGATGACGCTGTACACGAAGGCGACGCCGGTCCCCATGGCGATCAGTGTGAACATGTTGAGGTTGCGCGTGACAACCGACTGCCAACCGCGCACGAAGAAGGGCCAGCCCGCCCACAGCACCACCGGCGTGGCGAAGATGAGCTGGATCCAATTGGAGAGCGTCTGCTCGATCCAGCGATGGGCGCCGACGATATGCGCGCCCATTTCCAGCACCACGACGGGGATCGCCAGGACGAGGCCGATCCACAAGCGGCGGGTCATGTCGACGAGCTCGGGGTTCGGACCGCTCTCCGCCGTCGCCACCTCGGGCTCGAGCGCCATGCCGCAGATCGGGCACGAGCCGGGTCCGACCTGACGGATCTCCGGATGCATCGGGCAGGTGTAGATCGTGCCTTCCGGCACCGGCTCCGCCGCTTTGGCGTCGCCGAGATATTTCGCCGGGTCGGCGGCGAACTTGGCGCGGCAGCCGGCCGCGCAAAAATAATACGTGTGCCCCTGATGGGTGTGGCGGTGCGGCGTCGTGTGCGGATCGACCGTCATCCCGCACACCGGGTCGATGACGGCGTCGGCGCCCGCATGTCCGTGATGGCGAGCGCCGTGCGTGTCGTGGTGCCCGGGCGCGTGCTGGTGGTCGGTCCGCGTTGCGCTGGTCATCGCCGCACCGTTCTTTCCCGTTGCAACCTATACCCGGTAGGGGTATATAACAGGCATGCGACAGGAAGCCAAGACGTCCACGCTGAAGCGCCTGCAGCGGATCGAGGGCCAGGTGCGTGGGCTCGCCCGCATGGTCGAGGAAGACCGCTACTGCATCGACGTGGTCACGCAGGTCTCCGCCGTGCGCGCGGCGCTGCGCGCCGTCGAGGAGGAAATCCTCCGCGACCATGCGGCAACCTGCGTCGAGCATGCGATCTCCTCGGGCAACAAGGCGGAGCAGCGCCGCAAGGTCGCCGAGCTGATGGAGGTCCTGGCGCGGAGCAACCGATGAAGCGGGCCGCGCGGCGCACCACCAAGGCACGAGGAAATATTAAGCCGCGGGCGCGTGCCTTCATCGGTATCAAGCGCGTCTACGACCCATCTGAGGCGAGCGACGGGATGCGCATCCTCATCGACCGTCTGTGGCCGCGCGGCCTCGCCAAGGACAAGCTCGCGCTCGACCGCTGGGCCAAGGAGCTCGCGCCCTCGAACGAGCTGCGCCGCTGGTACGGGCACGATCCTGCGCGCTTCGCCGAATTCCGCCGCCGCTACCTCGCCGAGCTTGGAGCCGTGCGCGGTGAGCTCGCCGAGTTGCGTGCCGCCATGCGCGGCCGCACCGCGACGCTGCTCACCGCCACGCGCGAGCCCGACCTGAGCCACGCCACGGTGCTGCGCGACGTGCTGCTGGCGAAGCGCGTAGGGCGGATTAGCGAAGCGTAATCCGCCGTTCGGTGCCGCCGGATCATTGGATCGGCGCAATACGCTTCGCTATTGCGCCCTACGAACCGCGGAACTTTCTGATCGATCAGGCCGGAGACGCGAGCGGCTTGCCCTTCTCCACCACGTACGTGATTAGAACCTTTGTTTTCGCGGTGCCGGGCTTGCCGCCGGCATGCGGCGTGTTGGGCGGGATCTGGAACCCGTCGCCCGGCTTCAACATGCGGGTGTCTTGCCCCTGGATGGGGAGCTCGAAGCCGCCTTCGAGGATATAGGCGGACTCGACGCCCGGATGGGTGTGGCGCCCGACCGGCACGCCCGCCTCGATCTCCGCCTCCACGAGCAGCGTTTCGTATCCGGCGGTCGGACCGTCCGTCTTCGACAGAATCTTGCGTGTGACGCCGGGCGTCGTGGCCGCCGGCGCGCCCTGCGCCGATGCTTCGGTGGCGATAAACCCTGTCACTGCGCAGAGCGCGCAGGAGGCAAAACCCGCAAAGCCTCGTCGTGTCAGCATGGCACCCTCCCTACTGTTTCCGGACGCTTGCGCCGGGATTTCCGCGATCGAAGTGGTACGCCGCTCATGCTGGGCTGGCAAGGCGAAGACATTCACGCCAATCAGCCGAACCGCTGCCGCGCCAGCTCGGCCCCCTTGACGAGCGCCGTGAGCTTGGCGAGCGCGAGACCGCGCTGCATCGGCGCCATGCCGCAGTTGGTGCAGGCCACGATCCGCTCCTTGGGTACATGTTTCATCGCTTCGCCGATCGTCGTGGCCACCTCGTCCGGCGTCTCGACATGGCTGGTCGCCACGTCGATGACGCCGACCAGCACGTCCTTGCCCTCGAGCAATGAGAGGAGCCGCATCGGCACCTTGGCATTGCGGCATTCGACCGAGACCTGGCCGATGCGGCTCGCCGCCAGCGCCGGGAAAATTGCTTCGTATTGCCGCCACTCAGCGCCGAGCGTCGCCTTCCAGGCGAGGTTGGCTTCGATCCCGTAGCCGTAGCAGATATGCACCGCAGTGGTGCAGGTGAGCCCGTCGATCGCCCGGTGCAGCGCCGCAATTCCCCAGTCGTTCACGGCGTCCATGTAGACGTTGAAGGCCGGCTCGTCGAACTGGATCACGTCGACGCCGTCGGCTTGCAGCGCGCGGGCTTCCTGATTGAGGAGGGCGGCGAACGCCAGGGCCATCCTGGCGCGGTCGCCGTAGTGGGAATCGGCGACCGTGTCGACGATCGTCATGGGGCCGGGCAGGGTGAATTTGAGCATGCGCGTAGTGTGGGCGCGGGCGAGCTGCGCCTCGTTGGCGTGCACGCGGCGTGTGAGCTTCAGCTCGCCGATCACTTGCGGCACCATCGCCTTGTAGCGGTCGGCACGGATTCCCATCTCGATCTTGCGGGAAAAATCGATCCCCTCCACGAATTCCAGGAAGCCGTGGACGAAGTGCTGGCGCGCCTGCTCGCCGTCGGTGACGATGTCGATGCCGGCGTCTTCCTGTGCCTTGAGGGCGAGCAGCGTGGCATCGCGCTTGGCCACTTCGAGGTCGGCGCCGGCGAAGCGCCACGGCGCCCATAGCCGGTTGGGTTCGGCGAGCCAGAATGGTTTCGGCAGGCTGCCGGCGATGGTGGTCGGAAACATGCAAGACCTCATGATCAAGGCCGCCAACCATAGAGCCAATCGTAGCGCTGCAGCAGGCTTTCCCCGCCCCGGCGGCGCAGCGCCGTGTTGCGGGCGAGAGCCGCAAGGCCGCCGAAGTGATAGACGCGGCTGTTCCATCGCGCCGCAGCCTGGACCCGCGCGGTGCGGCGCGCCCGCCGGCGTTCATAAAGGCGCAAGGCCTGCGCGGGATGGTCCGGCCTGCGTCCGAGCTGCTCGGCAAGCACATAAGCGTCCTCGATCGCCATGGCGGCACCCTGGGCCAGGAACGGCAGCATGGGATGGGCGGCATCGCCCAAGAGCGTGACCGGTTCCTTGCCCCGCCGGCGGAACCGTGCGCGGTCGTACAGCGCCCATTTGAGCCAGCGCTCCGGCAGGGCGAGCAAATTGCGCACGCGCGGCGGCCAACGTGAATAGTGGGCAAGCAGCTCCTCGCGCGTGCCGTCGGCGCTCCAGCCGGCCGCATGCCAATCGTCGCGCACGATCGCCACGATGTTAAGCGCCTCGCCGGCATGCACCGGGTAGAACACCAGGTGCGCGTCAGGACCGAGCCATAGCGACACGACGGTTTCCCGGAACTCAGGGATCAGCAGGCGTGCCGGCAGCATCGCGCGCCACGCGGTGCGGTGCGCGAAGCGCGGAGGCGTGCGGTCCCCCAGCCGGGTGCGCAGCGTCGACCACAAGCCGTCGGCGGCGATCAAGGCGATGCCGTGCTCGTCCTCGGTGGCGGTTGCGGTGTGCAGCTGGACCGTGATGCCGTTGGCGTGGCTGGCGAAATCCTCCGCGCGCGCGCCCAGGCGCAGGGTGATGTCGGGATTGGCGCGCACCGCGCCGACGAGCGCCGCCTGCAGGTCGGCGCGATGCACCACCCAGTAGGGCGCGCCATATCGGTGCTGGGCAAAAGATCCGAGCGGCACGCGCACGATCTGGCGGCCGCGATAGGTGCGCACCGCCAGCGCGCTCGGCGCGACGGCGACCGCGGCCAGCCGCTCGGCGAGGCCGAGCGCGCTCAGGACCCGCGTCGCATTGGGCGAGAGCTGGATGCCGGCGCCGGTCTCCTCGAGGCGGTCGGCCTGCTCGACCACGACGACGCGAAAGCCTTTTGCCGCGAGCGTGAGCGCGGCGGTGAGCCCGCCGATTCCGCCTCCGGCAACGATGACCGTGCGCGACCGCGCCACTCCGGTCGCTCAGGCCGCGTCCCGCAACGCGCATTCGGCGGGCCGCGACGCGTGGGGAGAAAGCGCGGGATCGTAGCGAAACAGGGTCGAGCAGTAGGCGCAGATGATCTCGTTCTCGTCGCCCATGTCGAGAAAGACGTGCGGATGGTCGAACGGCGGTTTCGCTCCGACGCACATGAATTCCTTGGCGCCGATTTCGATCACCTGGACGCCCGGATCGTTGTGAAAATGAGGAACGATGTAGTCCGCCATGGCGTGTCCGTGTGCTGGGCTTGCTCCGGCAACGATAGCGAGAGCGTGGAGCGATTCCTAGAGGATGTCCTGTTCGACGCTTTGCCGCCGCAATTAGTCCCTACGTCGGGCGAAACAACGCCGGACCTGTATTTTTGATGACTCCGCTCTCGCTTCGCCTGTCGCTGGTCGCGGTCGGCGCGCTCGTTGTTACCACCTGGCTGATCGTGCCGCGCGCCGTCGAGGCCGGCCGCTGGCTCGCGGCAGCGGACGATCCGGTGGCGCTTGCGGATCTTACCGTCGACCAGCGTCTCGACAGGAGGACTGCGGAGCGCGAGATCGAAGCGGCACTCGCCGCCGGCGATACCGAGCTGGCGGAGAGTTTTCTGGAGCTCGCGCGCGAGCGCCATATCGCGGTCGACCCGGCGCTCGCCGCCCGCATCGGTACCGACACGGCTGCCGCGACGGCGCGTGGGGTGGGCCACTTCGTCCGCGGCCTGGTCGTCGGCGAGCCGGATGACCTCGCCAGCCTGGCCGGCACCGTGACCGGAGATCTGTTCGTGTTCGGCGATGCCCGCGATGCCCTGCGCGAAGGCGTGCGGCTCGCGCGCGGCGAGGAGGCCGACGAACTGATCCTCGGCCTTGCCTGCGTAGGGCTCGCCGTGACGGCGGCGACCTATGCGAGCTTCGGCGTCGGCACCCCGGCACGCGTCGGCTTGAGCGTGGTCAAGGCGGCGCGCCGGACCGGCCGCATCGGACCGCAGCTCTCCGGCGCCGTGGTGCGCGCCGTCAAGGAGAGCGTCGATGCGGCCGCGGTCAAGCAGGCTTTTACCCGAGCCGCGCTGGTCAGGCCCGCGCTCGCGGTGCGTGCTGCGCGCGAGGCCGTCAAGGTGCAGAAGGCGGGCGGCCTCTTGCATCTCGTGCGCGATGTCGGGCGCGTGCAGGCGAAGGCGGGCAGCCGCGCGGCCCTCGACGGTCTGAGGCTCGCCGACAATCCGAAGGATGTCGCGCGTCTGGCGACCCTGGCGCAAGCCAAAGGGACGAAGACCCGGGCGATCATCAAGCTCGCGGGTCGCGGCGCCATCATGCTGACGACCGGCCTCATGAGCCTCGCCTCATGGGTGTTCTGGGCGGTGATCAATCTGTTTATGCTGTGCGCGATGCTGAAAAGATCGGTGGAGCGCATCACCATGCATGTCATTCGGCGCCGCAAGGCGCACCGAGCTCGGCTACGCGAACGGCCGCTGGCGCCGGGCACTGCAGCCGTGTAGGGTTCCGTTTTTCCCACGCAGGTTGTGTCATTAATGCCGCGCTTTCAGCACGGATCGGTGGAGATCGCGTTCCTCGACGAGGGAGAAGGGCAGCCCATTATCCTGGTGCACGGCTTTGCCTCGACCAAGGAGGTCAACTGGGTCCAGCCCGGTTGGGTCGCGACCCTGGCCCGTGCCGGCCGGCGCGTCATTGCGCTCGACAACCGCGGCCACGGTGAATCGGCAAAGCTCTACGATCCGGCCGACTATCACACCGACACCATGGCCGGCGACGTGCTCGCGCTCATGGATCACCTCCGCCTCGATCGCGTGGATGCCATGGGGTACTCCATGGGCGCCCGCATCTGCGCTTTCCTGGCGGTGAAGATGCCCCAGCGCGTGCGTTCCCTGATCCTCGGCGGGCTGGGCATTCATCTCGTCGATGGCGTCGGCCTGCCGGAAAGCATTGCGGATGCGCTCGAGGCTCAGTCGCTGGACGATGTCACCGATCCGCAGGGCCGGACGTTTCGCGCCTTCGCCGACCAGACGAAGAGCGACCGCAAGGCGCTCGCCGCCTGCATCCGCGGCTCGCGCCAGACCCTCGCGCGCGATCAGGCCGCGCAGATTCGCGTTCCGGTGCTGATCGCGGTCGGCACCAAGGACCCCGTCGCCGGCTCGGCGCAGGCGCTTGCCGAGCTCGTTCCCGGAGCGCAAGCGCTCGACATTCCGGGTCGCGACCACATGCTCGCCGTCGGCGACAAGGTGTTCAAGGCGGGCGCGCTCGAATTTCTCGCGCGCCGTCCATGAGGCGGGACATCGAGTCCGCCACCGCGATCTTCACCGGCGCCGCCGGCAACCGTCTCGTGGCGGACGTGTTCGGGGACAGCGGGCCGCCGGTGCTGCTGCTCCACGGCGGCGGACAGACCCGCCACTCGTGGCGCGAAACCTCGCAGCAGCTCGCGGCCGCAGGATCCGTCGCCTATGCGCTGGACCAGCGCGGCCACGGCGATTCGGAATGGGTTGCGGACGGTGCTTATGCCTTCCCCGACTTCGCCGCCGACGCGACGGTGGTTGCCGATGCGCTGGCCGGGCGCGCCGGGCGGGCTCCGGTGGTGGTCGGCGCCTCGCTCGGCGGCATCGCCGCCATGCTGGCCGAAGGCGCCGCCGCGCAAGCCGGCCGCGTTCCGGTTTCCGCCGCGCTCATTCTCGTCGACATCACGCCGCGCGTCGACGTTGACGGCGTCGCCAAGATCCAGGGCTTCATGCGTGCCCATGCGGAGGAAGGATTTGCTTCGATCACGGAGGCCGCCGACGCGGTTGCCGCCTATCTGCCGCACCGGCCGCGGCCGCGCTCGCACGAAGGCTTGAAGAAGAACCTGCGCCTCGATGCCGACGGGCGCTGGCGCTGGCATTGGGATCCGCGCTTCCTCGACGGGCCGCGTCCGGTCGGCACCGGTCGTGGCCAGACGGAAGCGGCACTGGTCGATGCGGCGCGGCGGATCGCCGTGCCGGCCTTGCTGGTGCGCGGCACTTGGTCCGAGCTGGTGACGGAGGATCACGTCCGCGAGTTCCTGGAACTCGTCCCGCACGCCGAATATATGGACGTCGCCGGCGCCAGGCACATGGTGGCGGGAGACCGTAACGACCGCTTCTCCGCTGCCATCATGAGCTTCCTCGGCAAGCTCGACCAGCGTCAACCGTGACCGGCACCAGCATCACGGCAGAGACGAGCTGTGCTATAATCGTTGGAACCTTAAGAGCCGGAGTGTCGTCATGGCGCAACATCGGACCAAGCTGGTCAATGCGCTCGATAAGGTCGATCCGATCTGGTCGCGCATCCGCAACGAGGCGGACGAGGTGGTGCGGCGCGAGCCCGAGATCGCGAGCTTCATTTACGCCTCGATCCTGCATCACAATACGCTCGAGGCAGCGATCGTCCATCGGCTGGCCGAACGGCTGGACCATGCGGAGGTTTCGGGCGAGCTGATCCGTCAGGCCTATGCCGATGCGCTGGAGGACGAGCCCACCATCGGCGACGCTTTCCGCGCCGACATCGTTGCCACCGTCGATCGCGATCCGGCGACAGAACGGTGCATCGAGCCGGTGCTTTATTACAAGGGCTTCCATGCCATTCAGACGCATCGGCTGGCGCATTGGCTATGGGGCAAGGGCCGCAAGGATTTCGCCAATTATCTGCAGAGCCGCTCGTCATCGGTGTTCCAGTGCGACATCAACCCGGCGGCACGCATCGGCCGCGGCATCTTCCTCGACCACGCGACCGGCCTGGTGGTCGGTGAAACGGCGGTGATCGAGGACGACGTCTCCATGCTGCACGGCGTCACGCTCGGCGGCACCGGCAAGGAGGCGGGCGACCGTCATCCCAAGATCCGGCGCGGCGTCATGATCGGCGCCGGCGCGACGGTCCTCGGCAACATCGAGGTCGGTCACTGCGCCCGTATCGCGGCCGGATCGGTGGTGCTGAAGGCGGTGCCGCACAATACCACTGTGGCCGGCGTCCCGGCGAAGGTGATCGGCACCGCGGGCTGCCCGGAGCCGGCCCGTTCGATGGACCAGTTGTTTTACGACAGCGGCCCCTGACGCATCGGTTCAGCCGGGCAGCGGCCCGAGCGACCGGCGCCGGTCGTCTCGCCGCCCGACCTGCTCCATTCAGCAATGGCTTTTGCGAGCCCCGCGAGCGGCTGCGCTCGCCTTGCGCCAGGCAGGCCGCCATGTCATGGAGCGCGTGAGCAATCGAGTAAGCCGTCAAGCACATTTGTACCGTTCTATCGCTCCCAGGACCGGAGAACAGCGTGGACGTTCAAGAGATCAGAAAGATCGAGGACTATCTCAAGAAGCTGTTCGGCAATGCGCGCATTCGCGTGGTGCCGCGGCCGAAGAAGGAGGATTCCGCCGAAGTCTATATCGGCGAGGAGTTCGTCGGCGTGCTGTTCGTCGACGACGAGGACGAAGACCGTTCCTACAATTTCCAGATGGCGATTCTGGGAACCGATCTGGAATAATCATCACCGCACCGGCGGCCGTAAGGTTGCGATCAGGTCGTCGATCCCGCCCGCCAGCGCCCGCCAATCGGCGAGCCAGTCGCGCGGAAACCGCACCACGATAGCGGCCGCTCCGACCTGCCGCTCCAGCAGACACATGCCGGGCGTCGCGCCGGCGCGACTGCAGCGCGTCAGGAAGCGCTCCGGCGCGGCCGGATCGAACACGAGATCCTCACCTTTGTAAGGGCTGGCATCGCGGAAGTGCCGGGCCACCAGACCTTCCCCTTCGGCCTGCAGATCGTTGGCGATGTAACGGGGGTAGATGGCCTTCAGGCGTTCGGCCGTGGAGAGCGTGCCGTCGGTTCCGGCAATGGTGACGAACAGCCGGTCGGTGGCCGGCGGTGCATCGAAGTTCGGGTGCTGCTGCGGATGCTTCGCTTCGTCCGGCGGCTTAAGGGATGGCCAGAGAAAGACCAGATCGATGCGCTCCTGAGCTCCCGACCGTCGCTGCACCTGCTGGCGAATGGCGGCAGGCGGCACGTTGAACACCACGCCCGCGATGGTGATCGGCACGCTGGGCGCGTCGGCCGGCATTTCGCTTAAAGTGTGCGGCCACAGCACGAGTGCGATATAGCAGATCCCACATACGAGCAGCATCCCACCGAGCACGATGCCGGTAACGGCGCTCGCTCCGGGGCGGCGCGATCGCGCGCGCGGTGTTCGTGCCAGCTCGGCCATGCTGATGAAAATTGATCCCGTCGCGTGCGAATCACGCCCAGTATGGCACGTCGACCGAAGGAACCGGCCCGGAAACCGCAACATGCAGCCAGCGACGCCGGCTCAGCTGCTTCCGGGCGTTAACCTTTGCTGAGGGAAGGCATGGCGCCGCGATCCGGCTTCTGGTGAACATCGGTCTCGTTTTGCACCGCCGAGAGCCCATGTCGCCGGAACAGCTCCAGTCGTTGCTCGCCCTGGCGATCGGGTTTGCGGTCGCCGGTCTGCTCGCCACCGGTTATCAGTTTCTGACCGAGCGGCCGGCGAGCTTCCGGCTCATCAGTCGGGGCTCGCGTGCGCGCGCCCTGGCGGCCCTGCCGCTGGTGATCTTCGCGGCTCCCTTCATCATCATGCGCAACACTCTCCGCGGACGCCGGCTCGAGGGCCGGCGTTTCGAATTCGTGATGATGGCGACCATCATCGCCGGGCTGTGGAGCCTCATGTCCGGGACGCTGGTGCTGATGCTGGTCCTGGCCATCGGGCAGCGCATCAGTTGATCTTGTCGATGCCTCGTCAATCGTGCGTCGCCATGGCAAGCTCTTGGGGCTTTTGCGGGGACGGGTGAATGGCGATCTATGAACTCGACGGACACGGCCCGGACCTCCCGGCCGACGGTCGCTATTGGATCGCCGAGACGGCATCCGTGATCGGGCGCGTCCGCCTCAAGAGCCACGCCAGCATCTGGTTCGGCTCGGTCCTGCGCGGCGACAACGAATGGATCGAGCTCGGCGAGCGCTCGCAGATTCAGGACAATGCGACGCTGCATACCGATCCGGGATTTCCCATGGTGATCGGCGCCGATTGCGTCATCGGCCACAACGTCATCCTGCATGGGTGCACGATCGGCGACAACAGCCTGATCGGGATGGGGGCGATCGTGCTCAACGGCGCCAGGATCGGCAGCAACAGCCTCGTCGGCGCCGGGGCGCTCATCACCGAAGGCAAGGAGTTTCCCGATGGCTCGCTCATCATCGGCGCACCGGCGCGTGCCGTCCGCCAGATCGATGATGCCACGCGCAAGATGATCGCGGCGGGCGCCGACATCTACGTCAGACGCTGGCAGCACTACGCGGCGAGCCTGAAGCGGATCGGATGAGCCTTTCCGTATTCCGATATGATCCCATATGAATAGGACTGACCGAGAAGCCTCGTACCACGCAATGGAGAGGCGTGATGCTTGGATGGAGTGAATGTCCGGCGGTAGAGCGTGTCCCGGCAAAAGTCGGTGGCGAATGGCTGTTCAAAGGCACGCGCGTCCCCGTCAAAGCGCTGTTCGAGAATCTCGAAGACGGCGCACGGATTGACGAGTTTCTGGAGTGGTTCCCCGGCGTGACCCGCGAACAGGTGGAACAGGTGCTGCGGCACGCTGAGCGCAGTTTGACGCCGGTATGAGGCGATAGTTTCACTTTCCGGCATCATGCGAATTCTTTTCGACCAGGGAACACCTGCACCGCTGCGGCGTGCCTTGACTGGTCATATCGTCTCGACGGCCTACGAAATGAGCTGGACCAAGCTTGACAATGGCGCTGTTCTCGATGCGGCGGAATTGCACTTCGATGTTTTGATTACGACCGACCGGAACCTGCGTTATCAACAGAACGTCTCAGGGCGCAAGCTGGCGATCATGGTCCTGCCGACAACCAGCTGGCCAAAGATAAAAGAGCACCTATCCCACATTATCAGCGCTGTAGACGGGCTCCGTTCGGGCGATTTCGTGGAGCTGAGCTTCTTCGAACAGGGTTCTTGATTGGATGCGCCAAAAAAAGTGCGGCCGGCTCTTGGGGGAGAGCCGGCCGCGGCGAGCCCGGTCTGGGGACGGGGAGGGTGGGGACGTGACCGGGGTCGCAAACTTCAGTGTTGGTCCAAAACCTCTCGGCGCGACGTGGCGGTGGCGGTCGCCGGGCGCGGGTCGCCGAGCGAAACCCAGACATTCGGATCGGACTGGGACTGTCGCTTGACGAAGCGATAGCCGGCCTCCGGCCACGTCACGATGTCCTCGTTCTGGTTGTCGAGCACGAACTCGCCTTGGTCGGTCCTGACAGTCAGCACGGCGTGGCCGTCGCCTTTCTTGTCGCGCACCACGGTGATGAGCAGCGCCTCGCGCGGCCAGCCGGCCTCCATCAGCATGCGCCGCTTCAGCAGCACGTAGTCCTCGCAATCGCCGTAGCCGTCGTCCGGATAGGCCCACTTCTCGACCACGCCGTAGTGCTCGAGATCGGTCATCGGCCGGATCCGCGTGTTGACCAGGCGGTTGATCCGCACGAGCTCCTTCCAGGCCTTGGACGTGAGCGTCACGTTGCGCGGCGCCGTCGGGGCCACATGGCATTCCCACGGCCGATGGTTGCAGAACTCGACCCAGCCGACCGGCGCTCGTGTCTCGTCCCCGACCGAAATGAAGAGCGGGTCGCCGGCGACTGCCGGCGCAGCCCCGAGGGCAGCTAATAAGGCTCCCGCGGCAAGTATTCCCCCCTGATGCCGTTTCATTTGTGACCCCATCCCCGACATGATGAGGTCACTCTTCCCACAAACGATTTGAGTTGGGGCTAAGTCGTGGCGCTCCTTTTGAAGCTAATTGAGAGAAATACTTGAACGGATACTCAATCTAGATGACGATAATTTGTCTTAAGTTCTGACTGTTCTAATTTGCCTAAAATTTTATACATTAACCTCGCGAGGCGCAGTGCCGCGGTCGAAGGCGCAAGCGCGCGGCGGCGGCCTTTACGATGTTGAACGCAGGGGAATGACGCCACGGCACCCGAACGGGCGCAGGGTGGGTCCGGACAATGACTGACGGGATCGCGCGCAGGGCGCGTCGCCGCGTTCAGGCGCCGGTAACGTTCTCTTCGAGAAAGTCGGGGTGCTGAAGGCGCGTGAACTCGACCGCGAAGCCCTGCTCGAGATGGCGGACGGTGCGCCCTTGAACCTTGCCGAGCTGCACCAGGGCC
>JBJMSU010000064.1:0-43091 GCA_045801465.1 Xanthobacteraceae bacterium
GCCGGCTCAAGGTCTTCCACGGACAGATGGGCATGTTCGTGCGTGCGCTCGCCTACATGATGAGCCATGGCTCGGACGGCCTCGCCCAGGTCGCCGAAGACGCCGTGCTCAACGCCAACTACGTCCGCGCGGGTCTGCGGGACCTCTTCACTCAGCCGTTCGCCGATCAGCCGTGCATGCACGAGGTGCTGTTCGACGATAAGTTCCTCAAGGATACGGGCGTGACCACGCTCGACCTCGCCAAGGCGATGATCGACGAGGGCTACCACCCGATGACGGTGTATTTCCCGCTCGTCGTGCACGGCGCCATGCTGATCGAGCCGACCGAGTCGGAGAGCAAGGCTTCGCTCGATCTCTTCATCGCCACGCTGCGCGATCTTGCCATGGCCGCCAAACGCGGCGACAAGGAGCGCTTTGTCGGCGCGCCGCGCTACGCGCCGCGTCGCCGCCTCGACGAGACGAAGGCGGCCCGCCAGCCGGTGCTGCGCTGGACCCCGCCGGCGCCCAAGGCGCAGGCGGCGGAGTAGCGCGAACGGCCGCAATCACTCCGGCTGGATGCCGGCGAACCGGTGTCACTCCCCGCTGACGCCCGCCGCCTTGATCGGCGCAGCCCATTTCTCGATCTCGCTCGCAACGAACTTCTGCAAAAATTCCGGCGAGCGCCGGTCGGGTGCGACCACGTCGGCGCCGATCTCCTTGAGCCGCGCCGCCACGGCGGGCGTGGTCATCGCCGCGACGGCCGCGTCGTTGAGCTTGTGCACGATCGCGGCTTGTGTGCCCTTGGGCAGGAAGAACGCCAGCCAATTGTCGGCGGCGAAATCGTTGAGGCCCTGCTCATGCGCGGTGGCGAGAGCAGGAAACGTCGGCGAGCGGCTCTTCGTCAGCATCGTGATCGGCTTGGCGGTCCGGCCCTCGATATGCGGGATCGCGGCCGCGGCATTGAGGCAGTGGTAGTCGATCCGCCCGGCGATCAGATCCTGCAGCGCCGGCGCGCTGCCGCGGTAGGGAACGTGGGTGATGTTCACGCCGATCGCGGCATTGAGCAGCGCGCACGAAAGGTGCGTCGGGGCGCCGGTTCCGGCCGAGCCGTACTGCATCTTCGCCTGGTTCGCCTTGGCATAGGCGATGAATTCCTGCAGGTCGTTGGCCGGCAGGCTCGTCCGCGCGACCATCACCATGGGCAGGTCGACGAGCAGGCCGACGGGCGCGAAATCCGTCGCCGCATTGTAGAGCGGGCTCTTGTAGAGCGTCTGGTTCTGGGCGTGCGTGCCGACGTTGCCGAGCACGAACTGGTAACCGTCCGGCGCGGCCTTCGCCACGCGCGCCGCGCCACTCATCCCGCCGGCGCCGCCGACGTTTTCGATCACGACTTGCTGGCCGAGAATTTCCGACAGCCGCGGCGCGAGGATGCGGGCGATGATGTCGTTGGTGCCGCCGGCCGCATAGGTCACGACCATGGTGAGCGGCCGGGTCGGCCAAGCCTGCGCCTGTGCACAGCCAGACGCCAAGAGTGACGCAATCGCCGAGATCGCTATGCGACCGGCAAAGCCACGGCGGCTGAACATGACGGCCCCTTTTGAACGGAGGACGGGCAGACGGCAGGAATGCAGATGATCCCAACGAAGCGGATAGTAAGGCATTTTCCGCTTTAAAGGAGCGCCTTACGGCGCCCGGCTGTCCGAGAAGCGACCGGCCGGGTGCGTTTGGGGCAGCACGAAGAATCGCCCGAGACGCTGGATGGGCCTCTGCATTGAACTATAATTGGGCCGCCACGGCATCGGACATCGGGAGAGGGTCGTCATGGCCCAGACCGTCGTTACACCGCGTACCAAGGTGCGGCCGAAGACGCAGCGGCCGCCGCTCTACAAGGTCATCCTGCTCAACGACGACTACACGCCGCGCGAGTTCGTCGTCCTGGTGCTCAAGGCGGTGTTCCGCATGAACGCGGACCAGGCCTACCGGGTGATGATGACGGCCCATCGGCGCGGCGCCTGCGTCATTGCGGTCTACGCCCGGGACGTGGCCGAAACCAAGGCCAAGGAAGGCACCGAGTTGGGCCGCAGCAAGGGTTATCCGCTGTTCTTCACCACCGAGCCGGAGGAATAAGCCGCTTACGCCGACCCCACCGACTGCAGGGTCACACCAGCCCAGCCCGCGATAAGTTTCGCGGCCGGGCGTATGGTGGAACGCCATCACCGTGCCGTGCGCATGGCGATCATAGCCGCTGGTGCGCCGTTTGATGTCGAGCACGACCTTGTCGGCGAGCAGGCACTTGCGGTCCGAGGGCGCGACCGCGGGCCTCTCGGCATCCTTCTCGACAGGCTGGGCTTCCAGGGAAAAATATCTTTGAGCACAGATTATCGCAGCCCCCTCAGTCGGGCTGCATGCCTTTTGCCTCGATCGCGGCGATGGCGCGGGGCTGTTTGAGAAACGAAACGAACGCGCTGATCGCCTCCGACCGTTGCCTGCCGGTTGGCGTGCCTGCCACGAATATGGTGTAGTTCTGCAGTTCATCCGGCAGCAGTCCCACGAACTCTGCGCCAAGCTTGCCGACGATCTCGCTGATTTGCGTGATGCCGAGCGCGCCGTTCCCTTGCGCCAATGTCACTTCCGTGACGTCTCCGCCGGCCCCGACCTTGATGGTCGGTTTCAGCTGTTCGGCGATGCCGAGTTGCTGGAGCACCTTGGCCACATGGACACCGGCGGCGCCGCCGCGAACCGGATCGGCATAAACGATGGTCTTGGCGGCGAGCACGGCCTGCTTGAAATCCTCGACGGATGCGACGCGGGGCTTCGGCGTGCCTGCCGGCACCACGATGCCGATCCCGGTCTTGCAGATCGTCACCTGACTGCCGGCGTTGATCTTACCTGCTGTGACGAGAGCCGGCATCGATACGGTCGACGCGATGACCACGTCCGCCACCTCGCCGTCCAGGACCCGCTGCGTGATGCCGCCGATGGTGCCATAGGCAATGATCAGCCGGTGCCCGGACGCGCGTTCGAACTCTCCGGCGATCTCCTTGAACACCGACTGCATGGCGGCGGCTGACAACAGCCGGATTTCGGCGGCGTCGGCGCTGCCAGTTCCGCCGAGCAGTGCTGCTGTTAATGCCGAGGTGGCTGCCGCGTACGCGGCAATCGACCATGTGGATGGTCTCGTTTTCATGATCGTGTGCTCCTGTCTTGCCTTGCGGCGCAGCCGCTGGCCGAGTTCACTGAGATCGCCGAGATGTTCGTCATCCAGCGCGGCGAGCGCACGCAAGCTTGGCTCCTCGCCGTGCCACCATTTCGTCAAGCCGATGCACCATCGTTGGGCCCTGTGAGCGACCGCGAAGGGAACGGCGGCGGCCAGCAGAACGGATGAGCGTGAGCGATACATGTGACGTTTCCTTCCGATGGAGCGGATCGGCTCATCGCGTCGCGATAGGATCTTTGATCCTGACCATCGCCCATACGGTCAGCATCGCGTAGGCGCAGAATCCGAGCGCGACGGCGGCGAAGAACCCGGTGACGCCGAGGTCGAGCCAGTAGATGGCGATCAGGGCGCCGGCCGCGCTGGCGGTGAGGCGCAGCGCATTGGCCGCCACCGTGAAGGCGACGCTGCCGAGTCCCTGCGTGGCGAAGAACAGCGCCATCCCGAGACCGTAGAAGCCGTAAATCGGACCAAGGATGCGCAGATACGACGTACCGACACGGACGATCTCGTCGTCCTGGCTGAAGAGTGCCATCCAGGCTTGCGGATAGAACGCGACGATCAGTCCGACCGCCGCACAGCCGGCCGCGACGGTTGCTCCACCGACCCAGGCAATCTCCCGCGCCCGGCGGAACTGGCGGGCGCCCCAATTGGTCCCGACCAGGGGAACGATCGCCATGCCGAAGCCACCCGCCAACGGAATGAGGATGTATTCGAGGCGCGCCCCCATCGCATAGCCGATGGCCGCTTCTCGCCCGAGGTGACCGGCAATGCCCGTCAGCACCACGACCGACAAATTGGTGATCGCCGTATTGATGAGTCCCGGCACGCCGACTTTGAGAATATCGGCGAACAGTTCCCGGCGCAGGCGCACGCCGCGAAACGACAGCCTGACGAGCGACCGGCGCGAGCGCAGGTAGGCGATGAGCACGAGACTGCCGGCGCCGAACGACGTCGTCAGGCCCCAGCCGGCGCCGGCGGGGCCAAGGGCGGGCAGCGGCCCCCATCCGAAGATCAGGGCTGGCGAGATGAGAACATGCGCCGTCACGCTGCCGATAATGGCGGCGGCCGGAACCACCATGTTGCCGGTCCCGCGCACGGCGTTGGCGAGGAAATTGAGCAGGCACAGCGATGCGGCGCCGCTGAACGCCACGTTGGCATAGGAGAGCGCGGCCTCGAGCATCTCGCCCTGTCCGCCCATCCAGCGAAACACGAACGGCGCGGCCAGCAGCATCGACGTCGAGAACATTGCCGCGACGGCGAGCGCCAGCACGAAGGCGTGAGCGACGAGGGCCTCGGCGCGATCGCGCCGCCCGGCGCCGAGCGCGCGCGCAATGGCGGACGACACGCCCGCACCCATGCCGCCGTTCGTCGCCTGCATGACGAGCATCACCCAGGGAAACGCCAGCGATACGCCGGCGAGCGCATCGACGCCGAGGCGGCCGACGAACAGCCCGTCGAACGTGATCATGCCGGCGAGCGCCAACAGGTTCAGCACGTTCGGCGTCGCCAGGCGCAGCAATGTCGAGAAGGGCGGGCCTTCGAGCAGCAGCCGGGTTCTGGCCGCCGGCGGCCGCGCCGCGACCTTTGCAAATGGTGCCGGAGTGGAGATCGAAATCGCTTCGCTCATGTGCGCTCCTTTGCCCGTGCGGGCGCCAGAGCAGCGCTTGAGACGGAACCGTCTTTTGCGACCGGGCGGCTGCTGTCAAAGCCCGGCTGAGCACCGCGTGACGGCGCTCACCAAATATTTTGTCAGTCGACTTCCATCCCCTTTGCCTTGATCGCGGCGACGGCCTTGGCGCTGTACAGGGATGCCATGAAGGCGCTGACCGCCTCCGATTGCGGCGCGTCCCTCGGGATGCCCGCCGACACGACGGTGTAGTTTTGCAACTCGTTGGGTAGCGGCCCCGCGAAAGTGGCGCCGGCTTTGCCGACGATCTCGCTGATCTGCGTAATCCCGAGCGCGCCGCGCCCTTCGGCAAGCGTCACTTCCGTGATATCGCCGCCGGCGCCGAATTTCGTCTTCGCCTTGACCTGTTCGGCGATCCCGAGCTGCTCGATCACGCGCGCGACGTGAACGCCTGCGGCATCGCCGCCCGCCGGGTTGGCATAGAGCACGATCCTGGCGCTCAACAGCGCGCGCTTGAAATCCTCGACGGACGTCATCGCCGGCTTCGGGGTGTCCGATGGCACCACGACGCCCACGCCGGTCTTGCAGATGGTCAATTGGCTGTCGAGCCGCATCCTGCCTTGCCGCACGAGATCGGAAATGGATTGGCGTGAGCTGATGACGAGATCAGCGCTCTCGTCGGGAAGAGTCCGCGTGATCAGCCCCATGGTGGCGTAGCGGATGACCACCTTGTGCCCGGACATGCGCTCGAAGTCGCCGACAATCTCCTTGAGCACCGACTGCATCGCAGGGGTCGAAAGAACGTAGATGTCGGCGGCGGCCGCCGGACCGCTCGTCGCCAGCAGTGCGACGGCCCATGCGGACGCCGCAACACGTGTGTGTCGTCGAAATGTTGGGCTTGCCATCGTCATGCTCCGTCCAAGCGGCCCAATCCGGGCTGTGCGCAGGGCTTGGACGGGATGACCGTCTGAGGGGGAGGCTGCGTCCCCCGAACGTCACGTCACTCTGAAACAGGTCAGATCAGCACGAACGAGCGTTCCGGTACGCGACGGTGCGGTTTTTCGCAACGCATGATTTTTCTGGCCTGCATGAGAAAAATTCATGGATACGGCCTGCTGCCGATCACCCCTGCCAAAACCATTTGGCGGCTGCGCGTTCAGCCTCCTCGGGTGAGATGCCGATATCCCTGAGCAGATGGCGGTTGCATTGGGCCAGGTCGCCCAGGTCCTCCCGCTGGCGATGGCGCCCGAGCCAGCGGCGAAAGATGAATGAGAGCCTGACGATTTTATTCCGGCGAAAACTGTCATTGGACTGAACAGGGTCATGAACGACAAGGTTCGACATGCTGCCGCTCCGCTGTATCGTGGCGGCCCGTGCCGCCAGACGGCCGCATCGGTAACCCCGGCGGGCCATTGCCCTCAACGCATCCTTTCTCTAGCCTGCCTGAGATTTTTTCATGAAGGTGGAAAGATGCTGCGCCGTCTGCCGGCTCTGAATGCGCTGAAGGCCTTCGAGGCCGCGGCGCGCCACGAGAGCTTCACGCGCGCGGCGGAAGAGTTGTGCGTCACGCAGGGCGCCGTCAGCCATCAGGTGAAGGCGCTGGAGGAAGAGCTCGGCGTCAAGCTGTTCAACCGCGAGCGCCAGCGGCTGGTCATCACCGAGGCCGGTCGGGAATATCTCGCCGTGGTCCGTGACGCGCTCGATCGCATTGCGCTCGGCACGGAGCGGCTGGTCCAGCGCCAGAACTCGGGCGCTTTGACCATCAGCACGTCGCCCGATTTCGCCGCCAAATGGCTAGTGCATCGGCTCGGCCGGTTTGCCGAGGCGCATCCCGACATCGATCTCAGAGTCTCGGCGATGATGCATCACGTCGACTTCGCGCGCGAAGAGGTCGATCTTGCGGTTCGCCACGGCGACGGCAATTGGGCGGGACTGCACGTCGAGCGCTTGTGCTCCGAGCAGCTGTTTCCGGTGTGCAGCCCCAAGCTGACCGCCGGGCGTCGCCGTTTGAGCGAACCATGCGACGTGCTCAAATTTCCGCTGCTGCACCTCGATGCACGGAAAGACTGGTCGAAGTGGCTGGACGCCGCCGGCGTGAGCTGTCCCGATCTCTCGCACGGCCCGATCATGAACCGTGCCAGCATGCTGATCGATGCCGCCATCGACGGTCAGGGCATTGCGCTCGCCCGCACCGCCCTTGCCGCCTGGGACCTCATCAACGGGCGGCTGGTGAGGCCGTTCGCCGTCGCGTTGCCGTTGTCCAAGAGCTACTGGATCGTCTGTCCCAAGGCGACCGCAATGCTGCCGAAGATCGCGAAAGCGCGTGACTGGCTTCTCGCCGAGGCCGCCGGCGACGTGCGCCGCCTCAAGTCGCTCGTCGCATAGCCAGCATCCTTACTCACCGGCTTGTGATCTTGCGATCTTGCGGCCGGAGGCAAGTCCTCATACTTTGCCGCTTACGGGGACACGCAGTCTCCCCGTCAGTTCCCGCTCGCACCGGAGGCGGCCGAAAAGCTCGGGATCAGTCGCGGGGCGATCCAACATTGGGAGGCGGAACGTACCCCTATTCATCGGCCGTTGCGCTCGCCGGTGAAGAACTTGCAAGGCGCTCCAAACAGCGTCCGGAGTTCGGCCCCGTTCTGCTGGTCTATGCTGACGAGGCCATGTGGCCCGAGCCCGATTGTGCTTCTCGCGCAGTTTGCCTTCAATGCGAACTGCAGCCGAACAACGAGGTTGCCATCCGGCGAGCCAGCCGCTTGAGAGAAGGGCCGAATTTCCTCAACCCTCTCATCTTGGACGAGGATGATCGCGTCGTTTGGATGACTCTGGAACTCTTGAACGCGTGCGACAAGCAAGATCAATCCTGACCTAAAAGAGAAGAGCTCAACGACACAGTCGCCGGCGACTCCTGTCCGGATTTTCCACGGTACGTCCCTTCCCGTTAGCGTGGCTGTGGCCCGGCTGCAACACAGTACAGCAATCTGCGCGAACAGGCCGGAATCGCCTAAAAAGTCACCAGTTCGCTGAAGCTTTCGTCTTGCAGCCCCGCGGTGCGATCTTAAGCTTTCGCACCGATCAGATGGGGCTAGCCGGGTTGCGTTCGGGTGGAATGCCAGACGACGGAGCCGCAGGCCACAGGGGGCTGATGATGAAGAAGGTCATTTTACTCGGACTGTCTGCGGTCCTGTATTCAGCGCCACCCGCTTCGGCAGCCGACATGGTGACAAAGGCACCGCCTGCACCGCCCGCGCCAGCTTCCTGGTGGGATACCTTGACGATAACTGGGCATGTGGAAGGCGGCATTACGGGGAATGCCAGGAACACGCTCAATGGAATCAATTTTGGCCATCTCTTTACCGACAAGGCCAATAGCTTCTTGTTGAACCAGGCGCTGCTGACGATCCAGCGTCCTCTTGACCCGAAGGCGACAGGTTACGACTTCGGCTTCAAGTTCCAAGCAATGTACGGGTCCGATGCGCGCTACACGCATTTCCTGGGTGAGTTCGACGAGGCGATCAAGGACAGGAACCAATTCGACATCGTCGAGGCGCACGCCTTGTTCCATGCCCCCTGGTTCACACCGGGCGGCATGGATATCAAGGTCGGCCAATACGTCACCTTGGAAGGCGCGGAGGTCATCTCTGCGCCGGACAATCCGCTCTACACGCATTCCTACATCTTTAATTTCGGCATTCCCTTCAAGCACACGGGCATCATGACGACGACTCACGTAACCCCGGCCCTCGATATCTATGCCGGCGTCGATACCGGAGTGAACACGACGTTCGGTCATAGGTTGGACGACTTCCGCAGCGGGGACAACAACAAGGCCGCGGCGTTCCATGGCGGCATCGGGCTCAACAATCTTTTCAATGGCGCACTCACGATTCTGGCAACCACCCATATCGGCCCAGAAAACCCGGACACGACAGCGGTTCGACTGGCATGTGCGTGCAATCCCAATACTGCGCTCCGCTACCTGAATGACATCACAGCCACCGTGAAAGTAAACGACAAGCTCACTTTCATCACCGATCTGAACTATATCCGTGACGATGGCTTCAGGGCCGAGGGGTACGGTGTGGCGCAGTACGTCACCTACCAGGTCAACGACTGGCTCAAGCTCGTCGGCCGCGGCGAAATCTGGCGCGACAACAACGGCTTCTTCGTTGCGGCCTTCCCGGGCAACCTCGACTTTGTCAGGGCCGAGCACGGCGATCCGCTCGCGGTGGTCATCGGCGGTGGCAGGACCACCTACGGCGCGCTCACGGCCGGCGCCACGCTCACGCCGACCCTTCCGCCCAATCCTTACGTCAAGAACCTGATCATTCGGCCGGAGATTCGCTACGACACGTCGCTGAACGACACGACACCGTTCGCTGCCGGCACGAAAGGTTCGCAGTTCACCTTCGGCGGCGACATCATCGTTCCATTCACGGTGAGATGACCGTAGGAATTGATTCGCGAGCCGGCCGGCGCACCGAAGCTGTCGACCGCGTCTGTTTCTACGTTGATCGTCATTTGGTGACAATTTCTATTGCTATCAGATGTTGCCTTGCGAGGCCGGCGGAGACGGCTCGTGTATTCAGCAGCGGACGTTCGGGGATTGATGCTCGCACAGTTGCAGCGCCACGCCGCCCTACAACTATGGCGGTTTGCGTCCTGTGCAGCTTACTGTGTTCTTCGCTGAGCGCCCATTACCTGTGGTCGTGCTTGGGCACCTTTGCCCGATACGTCTCGTGGCAAGAGCTGCAGGCTTGAGAGACTGCGCGCACCTGCGTAGCGACCGATTTTGCATCGCGAGCATCCGTCTTGGCGAGCTTATCGGTTTCCGCCGCAAGAGCGCCTGCCTTGGCGTCGAAATCCGACCATTTTTGCCAGATCACAGGTTTCGCTCCCGACGGATGCTGCGTGCTCCCTGGCGGAAACAACGAGGTGATCTTTGCTGCAAGGTCTTGGATTGCCCGCGCATCGGCTTTGATCGAACCGAGATCGCGATTCGACTTCACCCTCTCGGTGATCGTTTTCATGGCTTTTGCCATGGCTTCCATGGCATCCATTCGCTCCTTGACGAGACCCGTTGCGCCTTCATGTGCGGTGACACAGCGCAGCGCAGTCAACGTCGCAAGCGCAAAGCCCGCAGCGATGCAGGTCGTCCGAGCGAAGCCAAACATCACGACACCTTGAGACGAACGAACACCATATAGCTCGTCGGATCGCTGCCGTAGAACGGCGTCAGGCCGGCGGGGACGCCGTATTTGCTGACCAACCCGCCGACGCCGAACTTGAGATGGTCCGTCAGGGGGATGTCGTAAATCCCCCCCCACCGAGAGCTTGAACACCGGGAAGCCGGCATGCGCGAGGGCTGGGTCGATGTCCGGCAAATCGTGCAGGAGATCATGCGCATCGATGCGCTCGGCGCGGAGAAAGAGCGTGTACCGTTTTTGCAGGATGAGGGCGCTCTCCACAAGAAAAGCGTCGAACGTCTCGCCTGGATGCGTGATTTTTCGGCCCCACGCAAAGGTGCTGCTCCATAGATTGTTGTCGCCAAACGGCTGCGTGTACGTCGCCGAGGCGGTGATGCGATCCTCATCAACGTCGGGCTCGAGCTGCTCGGGCGAATGGATCCGACCCCATGAGACTTGTGCCGAAAGTTCGCGGACCGGATTCCACGTAAGCCGTGCAGAGACGCTGTCGAGGCGCGGCGACTCGATATCAAAACGATGCTGGTCCGGTTCGCGTCCGCGAAACGCGGAAGCTTCGATTTTCCAGGTATCGATCACTGTGCCGAGCGTCACCACGCCGAACGTGATGTGCGTGCTGTCGAGCCAATGGTGGGAGATCGGCGCCTCCGGGTTATCCATGCCGCTGGTGCGATGCATGAAAGCCGGCGGCCCGAGGGCTGGCTCTCCCGGCAGGCCCCCGTAAATAAACACGCTCGATTTGGCGGAGAGGTTGTAGCTGTAAGTTCCCGCCAATTCCATGAACAGATCATGAGGGTGTTGCCGATCGACCAGCAAAGTACGGCCATCCGCCGTTTCGCCCGCGGCGAACAGCAGAGGATAGCCGCGAGGTCCGATGAAGGGGTCGGGTGAGAGCATCGCGCGAAAGCCGAGCGTGCCGTCGCCGAGCTGGCGTTGCGCCATGCCCATGACCATTCCGGATGCAAATGCCTTGTGGTCGCCGCGCGGTCCGCCCTGGTTGTCGTAGACGCCGTTGAGCAGCCCATGCCACATGACCATCCAATCCCCATACATGGCGTGGATGCCTTCGTGCGGCGTTGCATCGGGAAGCCAGCTCGTGCCCGAGCCCTCGCGCGTCATGGGATAGGGGCCGAGAAAACCCTTCATGGCGGCACCGGCGTGGTCGCTCGGATGGCCGGAATGATCGGCCGGAGCGTCGTTGGTGCGGGTTGGGTGATCGTGCTTGCGCGCGGGCTTCTTCTGCTTTTTCGCGGGCGGCTTGGTCTTGGAGTCCTTCGCGGCTCCGCCGCGTTGATGATGCTCGTGGCCGGCATGGGACGAATCCTGGGCGTACGCCGCAGGGATTGCGAGAGCCAGACCGATTCCAACAATGAGCGTGCAGCGTCCGCACGCTGTGCGAGACAGACAAAACATGGGAACGTTCCTCGGGACAGCAAATTGCACATGGCTGCGCTCCCCACGAATGGGCAAGCACGGTGGATCGCGCCGCGAGTCTTGCGGCGTCACCAGGTCAGGCTGTGCGTTTAGGTATTCCAGGGTCCAGGACGACCGGACGGCCCCGATAAGTTTCAATATTGATCACATACACGATCGGTTTGCCGGCGAAAACGACTTCACCGGGCGGCCTCGCCGGAACAAAGGTGCTGACGATCGTGCAGAGGCCGCAGCACTTGAAACAGGCTTGATCGCCCGACGACTTCTCCGATGCGCCATCGCCCGACGACGGCAATGCTCCGTCGTGATGGTGCTCGTGATGCATGGCGTGCTCGGCGTGTTCGCCATGCTCGTGGCCATGACTCACGGCCTGCAGCACGTTTGGATGGCACGGTTCGTCCGGCGCGGCGCTGAGTGCAACTCGCCCGAATCCGCCGCCAATGAAGGCAAGCGCGATTGCGAGCGCGAGGGATCGCCGAATCCAGTGGCGCATGTCAGCAAAATTATCAATCACGGACGGATGCCGAAAGGCTTGACACGAATTTTGGTCGGACTGTGATTTAGAAAACACAGTGAAGAAGTTGCCAATGGGGCCGGAACCCGCGCCACTGACCATCGCAACCTCGGAGGCGCGTGATTGGCTCCTGGCAGAGGCCGCCGCAGACCAAGTCGTCTCAAATTGCTCGTCGCATGGCACGTTTCGCAAGCTTGCAGGGTGCCGTCAGCTCGCCCTTTTCACGGGAACGACGAGGGGCTTGTCCTTGGCGCTGCGGCTATGGACCACGAGGGCCTTCGCCGCCGCACTGGCGCTGTCGTTCCGGGCGAGGTGAGGAATGTCTGCAGGGATGATGCTGCACTCGCCGGCTTTGACGGTCGTCATTCCTTGCCCCTCGATTTCGACGATGAGAGTCCCATCGAGGGTATAGAGGATTTCCTGAGCGCCCGGATGCATGTGCCAGGGAGCAGCGATGCCGGGCCCGAACTCGACCACACTCACAACGCTCTCTTGAACCTGTTGACCTTGACTTTCCAAGTCCTTGCGCAGGATTTGCGTCAGCTTGGGTCCGGCTGCCGGCGTCTGCGCCGTTGCGACTTTTGACATTGCGGAAGCCGACGCGGCGGCGCCGGCAACAAGCAAAAAGCGGCGATCAATGATTCTCATGTTTCCCTCCTCAAGGTGCGCGCATTGCGGCCCGGGCAGGCCACGGCCGGCATGCGCCCACCAACAAAAACCCGCCCCGGCTCCGGAATTCCTCAGGTTCTGCGCTTCCAGGTGAATTAATCGCTGCTGCCAGACGAGGCTGACCGGACGTTGCGCGGATCACAAGGCTGGACGCCGGGGGCTCGTGTCGGCCGGTCGCGGACCGATCCTGCATCCGTTCTCACCAGCTTGTGATTTTGCGATCTTGCGGCCGGAGGCAAGTCCTCATACCTTGCCGCTCACGGGGACATGCAGTCTCCCCGTCAGACGGTCGTCCGTCCAAGCACTGCGCAGCACTCGATTTATCGAGGAGATTGCGCATGGACGAAGCCCTCTCGGTTTCCCCGCATGATCTGTATGCGCGTCTCGGCACGGCATCGGCCCCGTTGCTGCTTGATGTCCGGCGTCAGGAAGCGTTCGACACGGACGACCGATTGATCATCGGCGCGCTCCATCGCGCTCCCGAGGATGTCGGACGGTGGCAGAAAGAATTCGTTCCGGGTCGCCCGGTCGTCGCCTATTGCGCTCACGGACAAGAACTCAGTCAGGGAGTCGCCGCAGCCCTTGGGCGCGCCGGCGTTCAGGCCACCTATCTCGAGGGCGGCATTTCGCGCTGGACGGAGCAAGGCTTGCCCACGCGCAGGAAGGACGGCGGGGGAACGGACAAATGGGTCACGCGCGAACATCCCAAGATCGATCGCATCGCCTGCCCATGGCTGATCAGCCGCTTCATCAATCCGCTCGCCGAATTCATCTACGTTCCGGCGAACGAAGTCCCTGCGGTCGCGCAGAAGATTGGCGGGACGCCCTACGACATCAAAGGCGTCCAGTTCGGCCATGTGGGCGACCGCTGCTCCTTCGATGCGATCGTCAAGTCCTATGACATTCACGATCCGGCTCTCGACCATCTTGCCACGATCGTCAGGGGCGCAGACACGTCGCGGCCCGATCTGACGCCGCAATGTGAAGGTCTGCTGGCGATTTCCTATGGACTCTCGAGCAATTTCCCCGACGACCACGAAATGCTGCGGCACGGACTGGTCATCTACGACGCGCTCTACACATGGTGCCGCCTGCAGGCCAAGGCGCGTCATTCGGTTGCCACGGCGACGGCGTGAGGAGCTTCTCCCAGGAATTTGCACACACTCCGGGAGCCAATCCGTCGCGAGAACGTTGATGGGTTATTTCAGCAGATGTCGGCAGTCTTTAGGGGCGGAAACGTCAACCGGGCAATAAGCCCCGAATGGAAGGAGACCAGCAATGCGTACCATTCTTCCGCTGTTCTTGAGCGCCGCCATCGCGGCGTTCGCGTCCGCGGCAAGCGCGCAGGAAATCGATTGGCAGAAGGTCGATGATGCGTTCGGCCGCAAGGCCACGGTATCCGCCGATGTCCATCGCTACGGTTTTCCGCGCAGCGATCTTCAGGTGACCCTCGACGGCCTGACCATCAGGCCGGGACTGGCGCTGGGCGGCTGGGTGGCGTTCAAGCCCGTGCAAGGTGGCGCCATGGCGATGGGCGACCTGGTGCTGCTGGAGACCGAGATCAATCCGGTGATGTCCAAGCTGATCGAGAACGGTATCGAGATCACGGCCGTCCATAATCATGTCCTGCGTGCCAATCCTCCGACGTTTTATATGCACATCGGCGGACACGGCGATCCGATCAAGCTGGCGACGGCGATCCGCACGAGTCTGGCGGAAAGCAAGACGCCGTTGCAGGCAGGCGTCCCGTCGGCCGCCGTGCCCCCGCCCGCAATCGAATTCAATACCGCGCAGGTCGAACAGATCATCGGTGCCAAGGGCCAAGACAACAACGGCATCTACCAATTTGCCGTGCCGCGCCGCGATCCAATCAGCGAGCACGGAACGCAGATCACTCCGCCTGGGCCCACCGGAGTGGCCACCGCAATCAACTTTCAGTCGACCGGCGGCGGCAAGGCTGCGATTACCGGCGATTTCGTCCTGATCGCCGAGGAGGTGAACCCAGTGATCAAGGCGCTGCGCGCGAACGGCATCGAGGTGACCGCTATTCACAGCCATATGCTCACGGAGCAGCCCCGGCTGATCTTCATGCACTTCTGGGCCAACGACGACGCGCTCAAGCTGGCGAAAGGATTGCGCGAGGCGCTGGACAAGACCGCGAGCGCGAAGAGCTGACCGCCTATCGGCGGTCCTATCGCTCGAAACATCGACAGGAGGTCGTCACGCGTACCATCATCATTGTGCTGGTGCTGCTTGGGTTCGGCAGCACCGGCACGCCGGCACGAGCCGCGCAAGCGGATGCCTGCAAGCAGTGCCGCGACCAGCAACGCGCCTGCATGGCGAACTACGCGGGACCAACCTGCAAGACCGAGTACGACCGGTGTATGAAATCGTGCCGGCGAAAGTAGCCGAGGTGGAACGTGCCGACTCTTCCCCACCTTTGCGCTGTCGATGCGAGGCGGCAACCGCGTTTGCGTGAGCTGCGGGGAGGATTACGCTGTGGCACATATGCCGACGGCCTCCGGGCACAGACCTCGTTCTTTATCGCTGAACTCGATCGTCTCTTCTTGGCAGCGATGCATGGATACGGAGAACGGACAGTGAGAACCTTGATTATTGGCGTGGCGCTCTTCACTGCTTCGGCGGGAACAGCGGTAGGCCAGGATGTGCAGGCCGGCGAAGCCTCGTTCAGGAAATGCCAAGCGTGCCATGATGTCGGTCCCGACGCGAAGAACAAGATCGGCCCAATGCTCAATGGAGTGGACGGACATAAGTCGGGTTCGGTCGAGGGCTACAGCTACACTGATGCCAACAAGAACGCGGGTATCACTTGGAGCGAGGACACGTTCAAGGAATACATCAAGGACCCGCGCGCCAAGATGCCCGGCACCAAGATGATCTTCCCCGGCATCAAGGAGGAGAAGGAGGCCGCCGACCTGTGGGCCTACTTGGCGCAGTTCAAGTCCGACGGCAGCAAGAAATGAGTTTTGAAAATGATATCCGAGCAGGGGGCTCACCCGGCGAAGGGCACGACATCTCCATTTGCAAACGATACGAGCGGTGACGCGGTGCGTCTAACGCTCTTCTTGCGAGCCGCGGGTTAATTCAGTTTGGTCTTGAGGTCCCTGATGCCGCGGGCGATCAGCTCGTCGGCGACCTTGCCCTTGGTGCTGTCGGCCAGAATGGTCGTCGCGGCAGCGACTGCGGCGTCGGCCGCCGCGGCGCGCACCTCGGCGAGCGCCTGCGCCTCGGCTTGGGTGATCTTGGTTTCCGCCATCTTGGTGCGCCGCGCGATGAACTCTTCCATCTTGGCTTTGGCTTCGGCGGCGACGCGCTCCGCCTCGGTCCTGGCGCTGCCGATGATCGCCTCCGCATCCCGTTCGGCTTCGCTGTGCCGGCGCCGATATTCGGCGAGCAGCTTCTGGGCCTCCTCCTTGAGCCGCAGCGCTTCGTCGAGCTCGGCCTTGATGCGCGCGCTGCGCTGGTCGAGCGCATCGAGGATGCTGCGGTGCAGGCCCATGTAGAGCGCGATCGCGACAAAGATGATGAAGGCGACCGCGACCCAGAATTCGGCGTTGATGGTCATCGCTGCATCCTCAGCGCTTGAGCACGGAGTCGACGGCGGTCTCTACCGCCTTGCCGGCGGGCGAGGAGCCGATCAGTCGTTCGACGATCGCCGCGGTGGCGTCGATCGCGATGCCGCGCACATTGGCGAGCGCCGCCTGCTTGGTAGCCGAGATGATTCTCTCGGCTTCCTCGAGCTTGGCGTTGAGCTCGCCCTCCAGGACCTTGCGGGTCCGCTCCGCTTCAGCGTTGAGCTTGCCGCGGGTCTCGTTGGCGATGGTCTGGGCGCGACCGCGCGCGTCGGCCAGCGCCTTCTCGTACGCTGCGAGCTCGGCGTCCGACTCCTCGCGCAGCCGCTGCGCGGCCTTGAGATCGTCCTCGATGCGTGACCGCCGCTCGGCCAGGATGGTGCCGATCCGCGGCAGCGCCAGCTTGGACATGATGAGATAGAGCGCAACGAAAAAGACCGCGAACCACACGAGCTGCGACGCGAACGTCTCTTTCTGGAAGGGGGGAAACGCCCCCTTGTGGCCCTGGGCGGGCACTTCCGTGTGCGCTGCTGTTGCCATTGCTTCAGGGCTCCGATGTCGCGGGCGGTCTCACCGACCTCACAGCGCGAACAGCAGCAGCAGGGCGATCAGCAGCGAGAAGATGCCGAGCGCTTCCGTCACCGCGAAGCCGAAGATCAGGTTGGCGAACTGGCCCTGGGCGGCGGACGGGTTGCGCAGCGCGGCGGCGAGGTAGTGGCCGAAGATGGTGCCGACGCCGACGCCGGCCCCGCCCATGCCGATGCAAGCAATGCCGGCGCCGATCATTTTTGCGGCCGTGGGATCCATGAGAAAAGCTCCTGTTCGAGGTTGTGAAAGGGTCGCACCGCGCTCAATGGCCCGGGTGAATCGCGTCGTTGAGATAGATGCAGGTGAGGATGGCGAACACATAGGCCTGCAGCACGGCCACCAGCAGCTCGAGCGCGGTAAGCGCCACGGTGAGCGCCAACGGCAGCACGGCGCCGGCATACCCGAGAATGCCCCAGGCTCCCAGCAGGCCAATGAAGCCGGCGAACACTTTCAGCGTGATATGGCCGGCCAGCATGTTGGCGAACAGTCGCACGCTGTGCGAGATCGGGCGCGAGAGGAACGACATCACCTCGATCGCGGTCACCAGGGGGAGGATGTAGATCGGAATGCCGCTCGGCACGAACAGCTTGAAGAAGGAGAGGCCGTTTCTCCACAAGCCGTAGACGATCACGGTGAGAAAGACCATCAGCGCCAGCGACGCCGTAATCACGATATGCGTCGTCACGGTGAACGAGTATGGGAGCAAGCCGATGAGGTTGATGAACAGCACGAACATGAAGATCGAGAACACGAAGGGAAAGAACCGCATCCCTTCGGTTCCCGCGGTGCTGCGCACGGTATCGGCCACGAACTCATAGGACATCTCGGCGATCGACTGCAGCCGCCCGGGTACCAGACTGCGCTGCCGCGTCGCGCCGATCAGCAGGAGCGAGATGCCGGCCACGGCGATCAGCATGAACAGCGCCGAGTTGGTGAAGGCGATCTCGTGCCCGCCGATATGGCCGAGCGTGAAATACCTGACGATATTGAACTGGTGGATGGGGTCGTCCATGACCGGAGCAGTCCTCAAACCTCACGTGCCGTCGGTCCCTCAAGTCCGGAGCGCATTACTTCCGTTGTCTGCCGTCCGGCGGGCTTGCCATCACTCCGGCCGAGCGCATGACGTTGAGAACGCCCGCTGCGAACCCGAGCAACAGGAAGACGATCAGGCCCCACGGCGATGTTCCAAGCCAGCGGTCGGCGAGCCATCCGAGGATAACCCCGATGACGACGCCCCCGACGAGCTCGGCTGACAGCCGCATGCCGCGGGCGAACGCCGACATGTCGGCGTTCGATCGCGACGCCGAGCCGGTTTCGACGTCCCGGCGCGAACCAACCTGGTCCAGCCGTTCGCCGAGACTCCGGAGCCTCGCGGAGAGAGCGGCCTCTTCGGCAGCCTGGGAGTCCCTGTCGTTTCCGCGCGTGCCGTTGCTCATGTCCCGACACCCGCAACGCCGGGCAGATCCCCGCCGCTTTCCAAAGCCGGGCGGACCATACTGAGCGCGAGCCGGCCCTGTCAAGAATCGGCCAATTTCCCGTAACCAGTTGGCCTTGAAGCACATTGTTGCCGTCGCGCGGATCCGCCGCAGCGGCCGTTCGCGCACGACTGCGGCGCGTTCGAACAACATCCACCAACTTTGCGTTCTCCGTCGTAAGCTCTGTGGTAGCATTGCCGCTGGCATGCCGCCGCAGAGATGCGCGCATTTCCGCGCGGCACCGCCGATGGAGGACATCATGCTGCGCATGATATTGATGCTCGCGACCCTCACGGTTATGCCCGCCGCCCATGCCCAGACGGCGACCCCCGACAGCGAGAACGGGCGCTTTACGTTCAACCAGGTTACGGACGGATTGCTTCGCCTCGACACGCGAACCGGACAGGTCTCGCTGTGCAGCAACCGCACGGCCGGCTGGACCTGTCAGGCCGTGCCGGACGAGCGGGCGGCGCTCGAGGGCGAGATCGCGCGGCTGCAAAGCGAGAATGCGACGCTGAAAAAGGAGATGATCGCCCGCGCCGTCCCGCTGCCGGGCGGCACCAAGAGCGAGCAGAAGCCGCAGATCGAGCTCAAGCTGCCGAGCGAAGCCGACGTGGACCGGCTGATGACGTTCATGGAACGCATCTGGCGCCGCCTCATCGAGATGGTCCAGAACGTCCAGAAAGAGATCGACAAGAAAGGCTAGGTCCGCCGCGAACCATCGCCATGCAGGGCCGTCTCTCCCCCGCGAAAACGACGGCCGCCGACGTCGTCGTGACCGCAACCTTGACGCTCGAGACGCGCCGGGAGGGTTTCTCCGAAATCACCGCCGACCTCACCCGTTTTCTCGCCGAGATCGAAGCCGGCGACGGGGCGCTGCTGCTCTATCTGCGCCACACGTCCGCGTCGTTGGTCATCCAGGAGAACGCCGATCCGGACGTGCGCACCGACCTGACCACCGCGTTGCGACGTCTGGCGCCGGCGGATGCCGGCTGGGTGCACGACACGGAGGGAGCCGATGACATGCCGGCACACGTCAAAACCATGCTGACGGGCGTATCGCTGCACGTCCCGGTGACGGCGGGCAAGCTCGAGCTCGGGACCTGGCAGGGCGTTTATCTGGCCGAGCACCGGGCGCAGCCGCACCGTCGCGAGGTGATCCTGCAATTCATCGGCGGCCGCAAGGATGCGCGAAGAAGCTGAAGCCTTTACCGCGTCGCGCGTGCGAACCAGAACAGCGTCACCGCGAACACGATCATCGCCGCCTGGATCGGCATATAGGAGCCGAGCGGCAGGTCGAGCAGCGGCACGACGATCTTGTTGAGCGACTTCATGAACATGTTGGTCACGAAGAACAAGGCGAGCCACGCGCCGAACATCACCAACATGAGGTTTTTGAACCTCGGCCAGTGCGTCCACAGATAGACCGTCAGCATCGTTCAGCCCTCGTCTCAGTCCGGTCGCTCCGACCGTCTGCCCAGGTGGTAACCTGCAGAGGGCTCTTTCGTATGTGACCGCCGTCACAGGCGAAAAGAAACTCTCCGCGGCCGCAAAGGCAGGCCTTGCGGTGGCCTTCCCCCGCGCCTGGAGCAAGTGTTGGGCCAAATGGTTAACGAGAGCTAACCAATGTGACCGGATGATTACGTATGTTGCCTCGACGCAACACTGCGGCAGTGGCCCCGTGTTGCGGTGTGGGGCAAGGACGAACGGGGAAATTCGCCTATCGGAAAACGAGAACATGAGCGCGATCAAACGCATAGCGATGCCTGAGCTCGGCCGCGCGAAGGTGAGATCCGTGTCACGCCGGACGGTCGAGCTGGCCGGCTGGGCATAAGCCTCCGGCGGGCGAAAATTCTTCGGCGCCGGTACCACATCTTGGGTGCTGCGGGAGGTGGTGCTTGGCGCTTGCACAGCAATCCTTGCGGTTGGACAATGCAGCGCCACGACGGGCGGCACAACGCGGCAGAAGGGGCGCGTCGGTTGAGTGACACGACGGCTTACCGGCTGGTCATCGCCGATGACCATCCCTTGTTTCGCGGCGCGCTGCGCGAGGCGGTATCGGGGCCTTTTGCCGGCGCCGACATTGCGGAGGCGGGCTCGTTCGACGAAGTCGTGCAGCTGCTCGATCGCAGCGGCGAGGTCGACCTCGTTCTCCTCGACCTGGCAATGCCCGGGGTGCGCGGGTTTTCCGGCCTGATGTATCTGCGCGCGCAATATCCGAGCGTCCCGGTGGTCGTCGTCTCGGCCAACGACGATCCGGCGGTGATCCGCCGTTGCATGGAATTCGGGGCCTCCGGCTTCATCCCCAAGGCGCTCGGGGTGGAGCCGATTCGCGCCGCCATCTCGCGCGTCCTCACCGGCGGGATCTGGACTCCCCCCGACGTGAACCTCGAAACCGCGACCGACCCGGCGACGGCCAAGCTGGTTCAGCGCCTTGCGACCCTGACGCCGCAGCAGGTGCGGGTCCTGATGATGCTGTCGGAGGGACTTCTCAACAAGCAGATCGCCTACGAGTTGAGCGTCTCGGAGGCGACCGTGAAGGCGCACGTCTCGGCGATCCTGCAGAAGCTCGGCGTGGAAAGCCGCACGCAGGCCGTGATCGCGGCCGCCCGGATCGAAGCCGGCCAGTGGCCGCAGCCAGCCCCAAGTGGGTGAGTGGGGAATGGCGAGCAGCGAATGGCGTATGGTGACCAGTGAGTAGCGATAGCGAGCAGCGGGTAACCTGAGGCGGAGCCATGCCCATTCGCCATTCGCCTCTTATTCCGCCGCCACCCGGTGCACCCGCCACTGCGCCAGCAGCGCACGCAGCGCCGCCGGCCGCACCGGTTTGTTGAGCACCTGGATGTTGCGCGCGCGGGCCTCCTCGCGCACGTGAGGACTGCGGTCGGCGGTGATCAGGATCGCCGGCAGGTCGCGACCGAAGCGCCACCGCAGCTGCACGATCGCCTCGATGCCGTTGCCCTCGTCCAGGTGGTAGTCGACGAGCAGACCCTGCGGCATCGTCTTGGCTTCGCCGAGCGCCGAGACTGCGGATTTCAAATCCGCTGCCTTGAACACGGTGCAGCCCCAGCCGCCGAGCAACGTTTCCATGCCGTCGAGAATTTGCGGATCGTTGTCGATGCAGAGCACGATCATGCCGGCCAGTTGCCCGCCGTCGGCGCGCCGCGGCTCGCGCCCGCGCGCCTCGCCGGGCAGGGCCGGGGCGAGCGGCACCTCGACGCAAAAGTGCGACCCGCGTCCCGGGATGGACGTCAGATCCACCTCGTGATGGAGCACACGGGCAATCCGTTCCACGATCGACAGGCCGAGCCCCAGCCCGCGCGCAATCCTGGCGCCCTGCTCGAGCCGATGAAACTCCTTGAAGATCGCCTTTTTCTTCGATTGCGGGATGCCGACGCCGGTATCGTAGACGTTGATGCTGAGCCGTTTGGCGTTGCGGCGGCAGCCGACCAGCACGCTTCCCTTCGGGGTGTACTTGATGGCGTTGGAGATGAGGTTCTGCAGCAGCCGACGCAGCAAGCGGCGGTCCGAGCGCACGGCGAGCGAGCAGCCCACGAACACCAGTTCGAGCCCTTTCGCCCGCGCCAGCGGAGCGAATTCGACTTCGAGCTGGCGCAGGATCTCGTCGATGCGGAAGCTCGCGATCTCGGGCTTGAGCGCCCCCGAATCGAGCCGTGAGATGTCGAGGAGCGCGCTCAAGATCTCCTCGACCGCTTCCAGCGATGCGTCGAGATTCTCCACCAGCCGGGCGGTGTCGCCGCCGCCCTGGCGTTCGATCAAGCTGGTGACGTAGAGGCGGGCGGCATTGAGCGGCTGCAGGATGTCGTGGCTGGCGGCGGCGACGAAGCGGGTTTTGGAAATATTGGCCTCGTCAGCCTCCGCCTTGGCGCGCGCCAGCGCCGCATTGAGCCGGGTCAATTCCTCGGTCCGTTCCCGCACTCGCCGTTCCAGCGTTTCGTTGGCGCGCTCCAATGCTTCCGCCGCCTCGACGCTCGGCGTGATGTCGGTGAACGTCATCACGAAGCCGCCCTCGGGCATGCGGTTGGCGCGCACTTCGACGACGAGGCCGCGCCCGACCAGGCGTTCGAGGAACGGATCGACATCCGAGACGTAGCCGGCGATCCGCTCGCGCATGAAGGCATCGACCTCGTCGGGACCGAGCGCGTTGCGCTCCGCGTTCAGCCGCAGGATCTCGTCGAGCCGGATGCCGACGCGCACGAATTCCGGCGGCAGATCGAGGATCTCGCCGAACTGCCGGTTCCAGCAGATGAGCTGGAGGTCCTTGTCGAACACGGCGATGCCCTGGCGCACATGATCGAGCGCCGTCTGCAGGATCTCGCGGTTGTACTGGATCGCCGTATTGGCATCGTCGAGGAGCTTGAGGGCGGCTTGCGTCGAGACGCTGCGCTTGCGCAGGAGCAGCGAGAGCACGAGCCGCGACGATGCCGCCCCGATCGCCGAGGCGAGCAGGTGCTCGGCGTAGCGCAGCAGATGGAAATCGGCATCGAGCTTGGGATCGAGGCTGATCCGCCGCGTCGAGGCGAAGCTTTCGAACGAGGTGCGCGTGCGCTCCTCGCCGAGATAGCGCGCCACCGTCGTGGTCAGCTCCTCGACGGTGACCGAGGAGCGCCACAGCCGGAAGCTGGGCGCGATCGGCGCAAGCTCGGAGGGGACGAACAGGTTTGCCTGCAGGCGCTCGATCGAGGCCGGCGGGCGCAAGAGCGAGAATGCCACGTAGGCGAGGAGGTTGAGCGACAGGCTCCAGAAGACGCCGTGAACGAGCGGCGGCAGGTCGAGTCCGACAAGGGCCTGTGGGCGCAGCAGCGCAAAGTCCCACGGTCCGTATTTGAGGATCTGCTGACCGACGATGCCGATGTCGGCGAAGTTCGGCAGCAGGAGCGTGTAGCTCCACACGAGCAGCCCGATCGTCATGCCGGCGATGGCGCCGCGGCCGGTCCCGCGCCGCCAGAACAGTCCGCCGAAGAAGGCGGGCGCGAGCTGGGCGACGGCGGCGAACGACAACAGGCCGATCGAGGCGAGCTGCGCCTCGCCGGCCGAGCGGTAGTACATGTAGGCGAAAAAGAAGATGACGAAGATCGCCACACGGCGCACCGCCAGGAGCAGTGCGCCCATGTCGCCGCGGCCGGTGACGAAGGCTTCTCGCCGCTTGAGCACGATGGGCGCGACGATGTCGTTCGAGACCATGATGGCGAGCGCCACCGATTCGACGATGACCATCGCGGTTGCGGCCGAAAGCCCGCCGACGAAGGCGAGGATGGTCACGACGTCGGAACCGGCGGCGAGCGGCAGGGCCAGGACGAACATGTCGCTGTCGACCTTGCCGGGCGGAAAGGTCAGGAGACCGGCGATCGCGATCGGCGCCACGAACAGGTTGATGAGAACGAGGTAGAGCGGAAACATCCAGGCGGCCCGCCTGATCTCCGCCTCGCTGTTGTTTTCGACCACCATGACGTGGAATTGCCGCGGCAGCAGCACGATCGCGAACAGCGACAGCAGTGTCATGGCGAACAGGATGCCGAGCTGCGGCTCGCCGGTGAGCACCGCGGCGATCTTCGGCTGCTCCATCGCGCGGGAGAACAGGTGGGACGGCCCATCGAACATGACGAACGTGACGAACACGCCGACCGCCAGAAAGGCGACGAGCTTCACGATCGACTCGGTCGCGATCGCCAGCATCAGCCCGTCCTGATGCTCGGTGGCGTCGACGTGCCGCGTCCCGAACAGCACCGCGAAGATCGCCATAGCAAAGGCGACGAACAGCGCGATATCGCCGAGCACGGGCTGCACGCCCCCGGGCGCATCCGAGATGTGCGCCAGGATGGTTCCGAGCGAGGCGGACACCGCTTTGAGCTGAAGCGCGATATAGGGGATCGTGCCGAAGATCGCGATCAACGCGACGGTCGCCGCCACGGCCTGGCCCTTGCCGTAACGCGCCGCAATGAAGTCGGCGATCGACGTGATGTTCTGCGCCTTGGCGAGCCGCACGATGCGCACGATCAGCGGCCAGCACAGCCCGATCATCAGGATCGGCCCGAGATAAATGGTCAGGAAGTCGAATCCGGTGCGCGAGGCCAGTCCGACCGACCCGAAGAACGTCCACGAGGTGCAATAAATGGCGAGCGACAGCGGATAGATCAGGAGCTGCCAGCGATTGGCACGCTCGCGCAGGCGCATCCGGTCGCCGTAGCTCGCCACCACGAACAAGAGCCCGATATAGCCGAGCGCAACGACGATAACGGCCCAGCTTTGCAGCATGACGGCTCCTACGCCACCTCAATCCTTAATCTAGAGCATGTCCTGATCCCGCCGGAACGGGGCTATGCGGCAGTCTACGTCATTTTTCGCTTTTCCGCCTGCGCGGGTGGGTCTCTCGGCAGGAGACGCAACCAGGCCTCCGACCGGTCTTGACCGACGAGCGGGCGGTTCATCCAGTCGGAATGCCCGAGCTCGACAGTCGAGCGCCGCCCACCCGCGGTGTTTGCCCGGTTGTTTCTCCTGCGCCATAACGCCGATTGATCGGCCCATGTCGACGAGGAGAACGCCAATGCTCGAGGAATTCAAGAAGTTCGCCCTGAAAGGCAATGTGGTCGATCTCGCCATCGGCGTGATCATCGGCGCTGCTTTCGGTCGCATCGTCGATTCGCTCGTCGGCGACATCTTCATGCCGATCATCGGCGCCATCACCGGAGGCCTCGACTTTTCGAATTACTTCGTTCGACTTTCATCGGCGGTCAGTGCCGACTCGCTCGCCGAGGCGAAAAAGCAGGGCGCAGTCCTCGCCTGGGGCAACTTCGTCACCATCAGCATCAATTTTGTGATTATTGCCTGGGCGCTGTTTCTGGTGGTGAAAGTGATCAACCAGATCAGGTACCAGGAGGCGCAAAAGCCGACCGCGCCGCCGTCACGGCAGGAAGTGCTGCTGGAGGAAATCCGCGACATCCTGGCAAAGAGGCCGGCCGCACACTGACGAACTCGCCTATAATGGATGGTCATTCGATCGTGTGAATATTGCTTTTCGACTGCGGCTTGCGCAATTTACAACGCGAGGGACAGGAGATTCGCCGTTAGCGTTTGGCCGGTCTTTTTCAGGCAGATATCCTCGATAACGAGGTCAATCAGATGATCTTGACCGCGTCGGTTCGACACCATGCATTGAACGCGGAGGACGCGATCGATGTCTCAGGGTTCCACTCATGAGATCATCATCGTCGATGATGATCCGGCGGTGCGCGATGCGCTCTCGGTCGTGTTCAGCCTGGAAGGCTATCATGTCACGAGTTTCGGGGATGGCCAGTCGCTATTGACCGCTGCCCGCGCGCGTACGCCGTCGTGCATCATTCTCGACGTGCAGATGCCCGGCCGGTCAGGCCTGGACATCCTGAGGGAACTCAACGCGCAGGATTATGCGGCCCCCATCTTCATCATCTCCGGTCAGGGCGACATCCCGATGGCGGTGGACGCGATCAAGAACGGAGCTCTCGATTTTATCGAAAAGCCGTTCAATGCCGATACGGTCGTCTCGCGCGTACGCGAGGCGATCGAAGCATGGGAACGGCGAAAGAAGGGAGGCGGCGGCTCCGACGTGTTGTCCATGCCCTTCCCGGGTCGCGATTCGCTGACGCCGCGCGAACGCGAGGTGCTCGCACAGATCGCCGCTGGCGCTTCGAACAAGGAGGCAGGTCGCCACCTCGGCATCAGTCCGCGCACGATCGAAGTTCATCGCGCGCGGATCATGGAGAAGCTGGGGGCGAAGAACGCAGCCGATCTCGTACGCATCGTGATGAGCGAATCGCGCGGACCCTGAGGTGCGGATCGACGGTGCGTGCCGCATCTGCCGTTTGATGGGAGCCACTCAGCGCTAAGCTCCTGGATGATGGGCGACGCTCTCCTTGTACCAAGCATGTGCTCGACATGGTGCCGCACCGAACGTGCGGTTTTTCTCCGTCAGCATGCTTGTGGGCTGCGCGCGCATTTGACGGCGAGGCGTGCGCGCGGCATTCAGTGATCTCGCAGCATTTCGCTCGGAATGCGCCCGAAGACCTGGACGGCGAAGTGGCAATGGCCGTCGAACCGTGCCGCGACCGCTGTCCCGGTGGCCCATGACGTCATCCGCGTCTCCACCGATTCTGCTTCGCACCGCCGAGACATTGGCGGTAGCGGCGCTCGGCGGGCTCGTCTTCACGGCGGCCGGATTCCCCGCCGGACTGATATCGGGCTCGATGCTTGCGGTTGCGATCGCGGCCGTGATGGGCAGGCCTGTCGTCATCCCCCTCGCCTTGGCGCGGTCGGCTTTCGTGCTGCTCGGCATCCTGCTGGGGGCCGTGGTGACGCCGCAGACGCTGAAAGGGATCGCCGACTGGCCGCTCAGCATTGCGATCCTGGTGGTCGCGGCCGTGTGCATGATCTTCGCGACTGCATCCTACCTGCGGCTCGTGCACGGCTGGGACCGCGTCTCCGCGATCATGGGCGCCAGTCCGGGCTCGCTGGCGCAAGTGATGGCACTGTCGGCCGAATACGGCCTCGACCTGAGAGCCATTGCCATCGTTCAGACCACCCGGGTGCTGATCTTGACGGTCGGGCTGCCCGGCGGTCTGGCGCTGTTTGGATTGGCCGCAACGGGGATGCCGGCGAGACCCTCGGCGGCGGCTTTCGACATCACCGAGCTTGCGATCCTCGTCGTGTTTTCAGCGATCGTCGCCATGCTGTGGCTTCGCTTGCCGGGTGGCCTGCTGGTCGGCGCGATGATCGGCTCCGGCCTTCTTCACGGTGGCGGATGGGTCCATGCCGTGCTGCCGTGGTGGATTGCCGGCGCCGCGATGATCACGCTCGGAGCGGTGGCTGGATCGCGCTTCGCCAACACGACTCCGAGGATGTTGTTCGGCTTTCTCGGTGCGGCGTTCGGCTCATTCGCGGTGGCGATCGCCGTCGCCTCCTGCTTCGTGCTGCTCGTGACCAGGATTCTCCCGTTTCCTGCCGCCGACGTCGTCGTGGCGTATGCGCCTGGCGCCCAGGATACCATGATGGTGCTGGCGCTCGCGCTGCACCTCGACCCGGTTTTCGTCGGCGCGCATCATCTCGCACGGTTTTTCGTCGTCACCTTTATGGTTGCGTTCCTGGCGCGCCGGGTCGCGCCGAAAATTTCCGCGGCGCCGGACGCAAGGCGCCGGCAGCGTCGGCGTCGCGGCCCGTTCGAGGATTAGCGAGAACAGCGAGGGGCAGACCGCTCCTCACGATGCTTTTCGGTGGAAATCACTCGGCCGCGAGTGCGCGCTTCAGCGGCAGGCCGAGGTGCTCCCACACGCTGACCAGGGCTTCGGCGAGGCCGTCGATGAGCCCGTCGTCGTGATAGGGGGAGGGGGTGATGCGCAGGCGCTCGCGGCCGCGCGGCACCGTCGGGTAGTTGATCGGCTGAATGTAAATGCCGTGTTCGGCCAGGAGGAGATCGCTTGCGGTCTTGCACTTCTCCGGATCGCCCACCAGCACCGGCACGATATGCGTGTCGCTCGGCATCACCGGCAGCCCGGCGGCGACGAGCACGGCCTTGGTGCGCGCGGCCCGATCCTGGTGGCGCTCGCGCTCCCAATCCGAGGTCTTCAGGTGACGAATCGCGGCGGCGGCGGCGGCGCAGATCGCCGGCGGCAGCGCCGTGGTGAAGATGAAGCCCGGCGCATAGGAGCGCACCGCATCGACCATGGCGGCGCTTCCGGCGATATAGCCGCCGAGACAGCCGAACGCCTTCGCAAGCGTTCCCTCGATCACATCGATGCGGTCCATGGCGCCGGCACGCTCGCACACGCCGGCGCCACGGGCGCCATACATGCCGACCGCGTGAACCTCGTCGCAATACGTCATGGCGCCGTAGCGTTCAGCGAGGTGGCAGATGCCGGCAACCGGCGCGATGTCGCCGTCCATCGAGTAGAGGCTTTCGAATGCGATCAGCTTGGGGCGGTCGCCGGCTTCCTGCAGCAGCTGTTCGAGATGCGCCAGGTCGTTGTGGCGCCAGATCTTCTTCTCGGCTCCCGACTGGCGAATGCCCTCGATCATCGAATTGTGGTTGAGGGCGTCGGAAACGATCACGCAATTGGGGAGCAATCGGGCCAGGGTGGCGATGCCGGTCTGGTTCGACACATAGCCGGAGGTGAAGATCAGCGCCGCCTCTTTCCGGTGCAGATCGGCAAGCTCGCGCTCGAGCTCTACCAATGGATGATTGGTGCCAGAGATGTTGCGGGTGCCGCCGGCCCCGGTTCCCATCCGGGTCGCCGTCTCAACCATGGCGCCAATCACCTTCGGATGCTGGCCCATGCCGAGGTAGTCGTTGGAGCACCAGATCACGACCTCGCGCCGCCCCTGCGGCGAGTGCCAGACGGCGTGCGGGAAGCGGCCCGCGATGCGTTCGAGGTCGGCAAACACGCGATAACGCCGCTCATGCCGCAACTGGGACAGCGCATTGGTAAAGTACGCTTGATAGTCCATCACCGCGCCTCTTCCCCCGCACGTCTCGGCATTTAGAAATGTTCTTCCACTTTTGTCCAATTCTATTTCCGCAACCGCTGACGAGTTTTTCTAATAAGACAACCGGCATCCCCATCCCGTTTCGGTTGCGCAACCCAGGATCGTTTTTGCTGCGATCCTGCGGCGCGCCGACCGCACGCCGGGCAAGCGTCACTACGATTCCGCAGCCATAGATCGCCTTGACCTCGATCAAGGCGTGCGAACGGCACTATCGCCTGCGTTCCAAAGTTCGTGATAGGTCGCAGGAACTTCGAAGCGGCGGCACGAGCGCCGTCTACAATAGACGTCGTCAAAATAGGGTAGTTTTGTGCGGACGGAAGTGAACTGCCCGCGACAGTCGTCGCGGGAGCGGGCGAAATCGGTGATCAGACCAGCTTTGGCAGCACCAGGAAGGCCGCGATCACCAGCACGAGGCTGACGGCAAGCACGACCAGGATCGGCCGGTCGAGGAATCCCTGGCGCGCCTCGGTTTCGTTGACCTCGGGACGGCCGGATCGCCCTATGCGCATGCTGGACCTCTGGTTCTGGCTTCCGAAGGGCAACGCGAGAGGCCGGGAAGGGGTTCCGGACGGCATCTAAGGTGCTCGATTTCCAGGAGAATGAACGGCAGCGGCGGCAGGGCAGGGAAGCGGGAGTGAAGCAAACAATGAATGGACGCCTCGAGGGCGTGAGCGCCTGTGTTTTCGACGCCTATGGCACGCTGTTCGACTTCGCCGCGGCGGCCCATGCCTGCCGCGACCAAATCGGCAGCAAAGCCGATGCCTTGACCGCGCTGTGGCGCGACAAGCAACTGCAATACACCTGGCTGCGGGCAACCCAGGGGCGGCACGCGGATTTCTGGCAGGTCACCGGCGATGCGCTCGATTTCGCGTTGGAGACGCTGGCGATCGAGGCGCCGGGTTTGCGCGACCAGTTGATGGCGCTTTATCTGACGCTCGCGCCGTTTCCGGAGGTTCCCGACGTGCTGGGGCGATTGAAGAGTGCCGGACTGCGCACCGCGATCCTGTCCAATGGGTCGCCGCAGATGCTCGCCGCCGCAGTTGCCGGGGCCAAGCTCGAGGGCCTGCTCGATGCGGTACTCTCGGTGGAGGACGTGGGTGTCTATAAGCCGCACCCGAAAGTCTACCAGCTCGCGCTCGATCGATTGGGGCTCCCGGCCGCGGCGATCGCCTTCCAATCCTCCAATGCCTGGGATGCCTATGCGGCGTCCGCCTTCGGCATGAAGGTCGTCTGGTGCAACCGCTATGGCCAGCGGCGCGAGCGATTGCCCGGCGCGCCCGATCACGAAATCAAGTCGCTCGCCGAGCTGCCCGCACTGTTGGGCGTCGCCTGACACACGTCCCGCTCTCTTGCCTCGCGCCCCAAGCGCCGCCATGACAGCGGCCGTAAGCTTTCAGGTGAGCAGAGGCATGTTGGACACGCAGGTTCTCGTCGTCGGCGCCGGCCCGACCGGGCTCACGCTCGCGGTTGCGCTGGGGCAGAAGGGCGTGCGCTGCCGGCTGATCGAGCAGAAAGAGGCGCCGCAATTCCTGCCCAAGATGGAGCGGTGCAACGCGCGGACGATGGAGATTTATCGGCGCATGGGGCTCGTCGACCGGGTTCGCGCCGCCGGCCTGCCGGCCGAGTGCCCGATGGATGTGTTCATCGTCTTCTCGCTGGTGGAGCCGCCGCTGATCCATCATCGCTATCCGTCGGTCGCCGCCGCCAAGGCCGAGATCGCGTCGCGCAACGACGGCACGCTGCCGCTCGAGCCCTATCAGCTCATTTCCCAATATACGCTCGAGCCGTTGCTGAAATCGGTCGCCGAGGAACTGCCCAGCCTGACGGTGCAGTACGGCTGCGCGCTGGAATCGTTCACCCAGGACCCCGAGAGCGTGACGGCGCTGGTGCGCAATGGTGACGGCTCCACGTCGACGATCCGCGCCGCCTACATGGTCGGCTGCGACGGCGGCTCCTCGACCGTGCGCCGGCAGCTCGGCATCAAGCTTGCCGGCGAGGCCAACCTGCTGCAGCTGCGCCAGGCGCTGTACTATTGCGAGGACCTCTACGAGCGCATCCCGATCGGCAAGGGCCGGCACTACCACGTCGCCGACGATCGCACGACCTTCCTCATCGTCCAGGACTCGACCAAGCATTTCACGCTGCATGCGGTGGTCGACCAGGATTCCGACATGGCAGCCATGTTCGAGAAGACGGTGGCGATGCCGATCAAGTACGACATGCTCTATGTCGGCCAATGGAAGCAGAACCTGCTGCTCGCCGACAGCTTCATGCAGGATCGCGTGTTCCTGGCGGGCGATGCGGTGCATCTGGTGATCCCGACCGGCGGCCTCGGCATGAACACCGGCGTCGGCGAAGCAACCGATCTCGCCTGGAAGCTTGCCGCAACGCTGCAAGGCTGGGGCGGTCCCAACCTGCTCGCCTCCTATGCGCTCGAGCGCCGGCCGATCGGCGCGCGCAACGTTGCTGCCTCGACTTTTGCGTCGCGCGGACGGCGCAAATGGCGCGCCGCCTATTCTCCGCTCATGCGCGAGCACACGCCGGAAGGCGCGCGTGCGCGAGCGGAATACATCCGCCTCGCCGACGCGGAGCAGCGCAAATCCAACGAGATGATCGGCGCCGAGCTCGGCTACCGCTACCGTGACTCACCGCTCATCTGGCCGGAGCCGGGCGAGGGGCCCGCGGACGACTTCATCCGCTACCTCCCGACCACCTGGCCGGGCGCGCGGCTGCCGCACGTCTGGCTCGACGACGGCAGCGCCATGCAGGATCGCATCGGCGACGGCTATACGCTCTTGCGCCTCGGCGGCACGACGCATGATACGGCGGGGCTCGCGGGCGCGTTCGCGACGATCGGCGCGCCCTTCACGGTCCTCGACGTTGCCGACGAAGCCGCGCGCGACATCTACGGCTACGACCTGCTGCTGCTGCGCCCGGACCTGCACGTCGTCTGGCGCGGCGATGCGCCGCCCGAAGATCCCGAGCGGCTGGCGCGCATCGCCACCGGTCATTGAGCCGAGCGGAATACGCCAGCGCGGCATCATTGCGGGGCCGGCCGCAAGCCGGAGCCTGGAATCCAGGATCATGAGTACGCGTCTGGATTCCGGGCTCGCCGCTTCGCGGCGCCCCGGAATGACGTCTGGAACATACTTTCGTTCGGCTTACGCGGCGCGTACCGTTTCCAGGAACCGGGCGACCTCGGCCTTGAGCTGGCTGCCCTGGCTGGAGAGTTCCTGAGCCGAGGAGAAGACCTGGGTCGAGGCGACCCCGGTTTGCGACGCGCCGCGATTGACATTGCCGATATTGGCGGCGACGTCGGCCGTCCCCTTCGCGGCCTGCGCCACGTTGCGTGAAATCTCCTGGGTGGCCGCGCCCTGCTCCTCGATGGCGGCCGCGATCGTGGTTGCAATGGTCGAGATGCGGCCGATCGTGGTCCTGATCTCCTTGATGGCGAGCACCGATTCCTCGGTCGCGGCCTGCATGCCGGTGATGTGGGCGCTGATCTCGCCGGTGGCCTTTGCGGTCTGGTTCGCCAGCGTCTTCACTTCCGCCGCGACGACCGCGAAGCCGCGGCCGGCCTCGCCGGCCCGTGCAGCCTCGATCGTGGCGTTGAGCGCGAGGAGGTTGGTCTGCTCGGCGACCGCGGTGATGAGCTTCACCACGTCGCCGATCCGGCCCGCCGCCTTGGACAGCTCGTTGATGCGCGTATCGGTGTCCTGCGCCTGCTGGACCGCCTCGACCGCGATGCTGCTCGACTCCTGCACCTGCCGGCTGATCTCGCCGATCGAGGCGTAGAGTTCGTCGGTGGCCGCGGCGACGGACTGAACGTTGACGGACGCTTGTGCCGATGCGGCCGCGACTGCGCCCGACAGGTGCTGCGTGGTGTCGGCGGTCTGCGTGAGGGTGGAGGCCGCGGCTTCCAGACTGGTCGAGGCGGAGGAAACCGTGTTGACGACGTTGGCGATCGCCGCCTCGAAGGTATCGGCGAGCCTTTGCATCTCGGCTTTGCGCTGGGCGGCGGCGGCGTGCGTTTGCACCTCTTTCTGTTCGGCCTCCGTGCGCGCGCGCTCGATCGCCTTCACCTTGAATGCTTCGACTGCCTGCGCCATGCCGCCGATCTCGTCGGTTCGTTTCAGGCCCGGCAGAACCACGTCGAAATGCCCGGACGCCAGATGCTTCATGGCGGCCGTCATGGCGGCGAGCGGTCGGGCGATGTTGAGCATCGAAAAGACGACCGAACCGAGCAGAACGAGAACGACGGCCGAGCCGACGGCAGGCGCCATCCAGCTCGCGCGCTCGATTTGCGCCGCCAGGTTGGCGCGGCGCATTTCCAGATAGCCGAGGGCGACGGAGACGCCCTGTTCCACCCCCTTGTTGATTTCGCCAGCGATCGGCTGCACGCGCTGGTCGCGAAGACGGATCTTCGCCGCCTCAAGCGTGATCACCTCTTCGGTGATGGATTTGACGTTGATGGCCGCTGCGAGCAGCGCGTCGATCTCGGCGACTCCTTCCCCTTGGCCCAGCACACCGCGCGCGCGCTTGAGTGCCGCAATCGTCTTCTCTGCGTCGCGCACCGCATGCTCCTTCTGCTCCGCTTCACCGGTCACGGCGAAACGCCAGATGGCGGCCTGCGTGGCGGCGAGCGCCGTCGCGGCTTGGCGCAGATCGGTTTGCACCTCATGCTGGTTGGACAGGCGGGCCAAGGCCGGTGACGACAAGACGGCATCGAGCATCTTGACGGAACTGGTCGCGGCCACCTCTCCTTTCGTCAATGCGGTGAGACTTGCCTTGCGGGCCGTGGCCAACTCGGTTGCCGCCACGAGGTACGCGGCGGTCTGCGCCTTGAGATTATTGTAGATGGCTTTCGTGGTCGCCCTGTTTGCCCGTTGCATGGCGGAGTCGAAGTGACGCGTGGCCTCGGCCGTGCCGGTGCGCAGCCTCTCGAGGATCGTGTCGACCTGCGCAAGCGGCCATGCGAACGGGATGTCTCTGACGGCGACGTAGTTCAGCTGAACGGCGGCGGCGCCCGCCATCGCGTCCGCCTTGTTGAAGTGATTTTGATTGACGAACCCGACCTCGACCGCGATGGCCGCGTTGCTGAAGTGCTGATTAGCGACCATGCCGGCCACCAGCAGGATGCCGATACCGGCCGAGATGGCGATCTTGCTGCCAATCTTCAGGTTGAGCCGCTTCATTGTGCGTCCTCTACGTGGTGCGGTGAAATTGAAGCAACTTGGTTTAAAAAGATTGAAGGACCACGCAAAAACGCTTCTCCTTGTCGCTCCAACGGACCTCCTGCGGACGCTTGTAAATCGCCGACGCGGCGCGTGAGCGCCTGCAGGGAAGGCCCCTCTCGGTGAGGCTTCGGCAGTGCCCGTTGATGAAGGGAGGCGTGGTTGCGGTATCGCCGTATGGACGAGCCGCAGAGGTTAACCATTTATATTTACATTGACGTTTTGTTGTTTAAAGCAACCGACCGTTGTGCTATACCCACGCGGGGAGTTTACCAATTCTCAACCTTAAGTCTAACGCCGTTCGCACGTGGTGGCGAGTGGCTGAACATCCTGCGTGTCCTGCCCGATCGGTCTCATGTTGCGGATCACTCACCTGCAGCGTCTCGAAGCCGAGAGCATCCGGATCATGCGTGAGGTCGTCGCCGAGTGCGACAACCCCGTGATGCTCTACTCGATCGGCAAGGACAGCGCCGTGATGCTGCACCTGGCGCTCAAGGCATTCCATCCCGCGAAGCCGCCGTTTCCGCTGCTGCACGTCGACACGACGTGGAAGTTCAAGGAGATGATCGCGTTCCGCGACCGCACGGCCGACGCGCTCGGTCTCGAGCTTCTGGTCTATGTCAACCAGGAGGGGGTCGCGGCCGGCATCAATCCGTTCATCCATGGCTCGGCGATCCATACCGACGTCATGAAGACGCAAGGCCTCAAGCAGGCGCTGGCGAAGTGGAGCTTCGACGCGGCGTTCGGCGGGGCGCGCCGCGACGAGGAAAAGAGCCGCGCCAAGGAGCGCATCTTCTCCTTCCGTTCGGCCGAGCACCGGTGGGATCCGAAGCAGCAGCGCCCGGAGCTCTGGCACCTCTACAACGCGCGCAAGCACAAGGGCGAGAGCATCCGCGTGTTTCCGCTGTCCAACTGGACCGAGCTCGACGTCTGGCAATACATCTATCAGGAAGCGATTCCCGTCGTGCCGCTCTACTTCGCCAAGCGGCGTCCGGTGGTCGCGCGCAACGGCACGCTGGTCATGCTCGACGACGAGCGCATGCCGCTCAAGCCCGGCGAACGTGCGCGGATGAGGAAGGTCCGCTTTCGCACGCTCGGCTGCTACCCGCTCACCGGCGCGATCGAGAGCGAGGCCGAGACCCTCGAAGCCGTTATCGAGGAGATGCTCGTCACGCCGTCTTCCGAGCGCCAGGGCCGGCTGATCGATCACGATGCGACGGCCTCGATGGAGAGGAAGAAGCAGGAGGGGTATTTCTGATGCGCCCTCTCGACACCAGCGCGTTCGTGCGGCCGGTCGAGCGCAGCCTGCAGCAATATCTCGCGGCCGCCGAGCGCCAGACTCTGCTGCGCTTCATCACCTGCGGCAACGTCGACGACGGCAAGAGCACGCTCATCGGCCGCCTGCTCTACGATTCCAAGCTGATCTGCGAGAGCGAGCTCGCGGCCGTGAAGGCGGCGTCCCGGCGGCAGAACGTCAATGGCGCCAGGATCGACTTTGCCTTGCTGGTCGACGGTCTTACGGCCGAGCGCGAGCAGGGCATCACCATCGACGTCGCCCACCGCTATTTCGCGACCAGCCGACGCAAGTTCATCGTCGCCGACACGCCGGGCCATACCCAGTACACGCGCAACATGATCACCGGCGCGTCGACCGCCGACGTCGCGGTCATTCTCATCGACGCCCGCAACGGCGTGCAGACGCAGACGCGGCGCCACAGCTATCTCGCGGCGCTGATCGGCATCCGCCATGTCGTTGTCGCCGTCAACAAGATGGACCTCGTGTCCTTCTCGACGGAGGTCTTCGACCGGATCGTCGCCGAGTATGATGCCTTTGCGGACAAGATCGGCATCGCGTCCTTCGTGGCGATCCCGGTTTCGGCCCGGTACGGCGACAACGTCGCCACGCCCTCCGCCCGCACGCCCTGGTATCGCGGCCCGACCCTCATCGAGCATCTCGAAACCGTGGCGGTCGAGGACGACCGCCAGGCGCTGCCGTTCCGCCTGTGCGTGCAATGGGTCAATCGTGCCGACGCAGATTTTCGCGGCTTCGCCGGCACGGTGGCGAGCGGAGCGGTGCATCCGGGCGACCGCGTCCGGGTGCTTCCCGGAGCTGCAGAAAGCCGGATCGCCCGCATCGTCGCGCGCGACGGCGATTTGGATGAAGCCGCCGCCGGGCAATCGGTGACGCTGACGCTCGCCGACGAGATCGACGTCAGCCGCGGCGACATCCTGTGCGGCGGCGGCGCGCTGCCGGAGGTGACGGACGAAGTCGAGGCGACCGTCATCTGGATGGCCGAAGATGCGCTGGCGCCGGGACGGTCCTATTGGCTCAAGATCGGCAGCAAACACGTCACCGCCGGTGTCACCCGCCTCGTGCACGCGGTGGACATCGACACGCTCGACCGCCTTCCCGCCGCGACGCTCGGCCTCAACGAGATCGGCCTCTGCCACGTGAAGTTCGACCGGCCGCTGCCGGTGGAGGCCTACGCGCAGAATCGGGAGACCGGCGGCTTCATCCTGATCGACCGGATGACCAATGCGACGGTCGGCGCCGGGTTGATCCAGCGCCCGCTCCGCCACGCACGCCACATCCAGTGGCAGGCGCTCGACATCGGCAAGCAGGCGCGCGCTGCACTCAAGGGGCAGAAGCCGTCGGTGCTGTGGTTCACCGGACTGTCGGGCGCCGGCAAGTCGACCATCGCCAACCTCGTCGAGAAGCGCCTGCACGCGGCCGGCCGCCATACCTACCTGCTCGACGGCGACAACGTGCGCCACGGCCTCAACGGCGACCTCGGCTTCAGCGATGCCGACCGCACCGAGAATCTTCGCCGCGCCGCCGAGGTGGCCAAGCTGATGGTCGATGCCGGCCTGATCGTCATCGTGTCGTTCATCTCGCCGTTCGCGCGCGAGCGCCGCATGGCGCGCGATCTGTTCGAGCCGGGCGAATTCGTCGAAGTGTTCGTCGATACGCCGCTCGCCGTCGCCGAGATGCGCGATCCCAAGGGCCTGTACCGCAAGGCGCGGCGCGGCGAGCTCAAGAACTTCACCGGCATCGACTCCGCCTACGAGCGGCCGCTCGATCCTGAGATCACGGTCGAGACCTGCGCGTCATCGGCGGAAGCCGCAGCCGAGATGATCGTCGCGCGCTTGGGCCGTCTCGGCATCCCGATGGGCTTCGTTAGCGCATGTTCCGACGAAGTGGGCACCGGTTCGCCGACAAGAACATGCGCTACTTAAAGATACTTTTGTCAGGGGAGGCGTAAATGACCATCCACACGATGAGCATCGGTGAACTGGAGCGCGTGGCCGAATTGGTGCGCCGGGATCATTCCTCTCTCAACACCATGCGGCTGATCCCCGATGGCAAGTACCAGACCCGGACCGTCACGCTCGCCGAGGTGACGCGCGAAGTTGCCGAGCGCCTGCGCGACGGCTTCCGCGACCGCGCGCGGAATGACTTTCCCACGCTCTTCTGCGCCTGGGGCAAGTGCCGGGTCGGGTCGACCGCTTTGAACAACCTGTTCGGCGCCGCCGGGCTGCCATCGTATTACCAGCCGGTGAAGACGATCCTGCGCCATCGCCTGCTCGAGGCCGCCGGGGAACCGTGGCGCCTTCCTTACGCCACGGAACATCCGCACGTCTTCAGCAAGGAGACGGCAGGTCCTTACGTGCCGGCCGAATGCCTGTTCAACCCGCTGCAGGCGTTGCTCGAGGCCGGATATCCGGCCGACAAGCTGCGTCTCATCGTGCTCGATCGCGAACCGGAAAGCTCGCTCGCGTCGTGGCTCGCCAAGTGGTCGGATCGCCTTCCCGAGTGCAAGCTCATCCGCAACTACATCGTCGCCGCGCTGAACAAGCATCGCGTCGAGGCTTACGCCCGGCGGCACGGGATTGCCGTGACCCACTACGTCTACGAGGCGGCTAAGGACTCCGTCCAGTCGGTGCAAATCCTGTTCGCGCGGCTGGGCCTGTCGAGCCGCTTCAGCGCGGCCGCGGTGACGGACTGGAGCGAGATCGGGCAGCTCGACACCGACGCTGCGAAAATCATCTATCCCAAGGAGCCCGACGTCTATGTCGTGCCGGGCCTGCACGGCGCGGATACGGCCTATCGCTATCGCGCCCGCGACACCTTCCTGCTCAACCGGGCGCAGACCGGGCTGCTGGATCGTTTCCGCATCCCGGATGTCTACCGCGCCTCGGCGCAAGCCTGCGCCCGCGACCTCGGCCTGGCGGCGGCGACGGCGGCACGGTTGTTCGAGCTGGACGGTTGGGAGCCGGAACTGGCGACGGCGTGACGACAACGGCGCGACGCGCCAACGTCGTCATCGCCTGCGAGCGCTCGCAAAAGCAGCGGCGCGAGCACGGCGTCGAGGGCGCTTACACCCTGCACGGCCGTTTGCTATCGTTGCCGTCAATCAAGCGCCAAGGGAGGACTTTGCCATGACACGCTGGGCGACACTCGCCGTCGGAATTTTGGCTTTCTGCTCATTTCCCGTGACCGGTCCGGCGCAGGCCCAGTCCGGCGAGGGCTGGATCGCGCTCTTCGACGGCAAGAATCTCGATCACTGGCAAGGCGACGGCAACGCCAATTTCGCGATCGACGACGGCGCGATCGTGGCCAAGGACAAGAAGGACGCCAAGACCACGGCGTTCCTGATCTCGAAGGAAAAATACAAGGACTTCGAGGTCTACGCCGAGTTCTGGGCCAGCAACGATGCCAACAGCGGCATCTTCATCCGCTGCGAGGATCCCAAGAAGCCCGGAGCCAAGACCTGCTACGAGTGCAACATCTACGACACGCGGCCCGATCCGAGCTACGGCACCGGCGCCATCGTCTATCACGCCGAGGTCAACCCGATGCCCAAGGCCGGTGGCAAGTGGAGCACCATGGAGATTACGGCCAAGGGCCGCGACCTTTCCGTCGCGTTCGACGGCAAGAAAACCGCGAGCGTCCGCAGCGGCATGCACACCGAAGGACCCTTGGCGCTGCAATTCGGCGAGGGCGTGGTCAAGTTCCGCAAGGTCGCCATCAAGCCGCTGTAATTGCGCGCGCGGGAAGCGACACGAGCTCTGAAGGACGTAGCAGCTGGTGCTGCCGGTCAGGATTGAACTGACGACCTCTCCCTTACCAAGGGAGTGCTCTACCACTGAGCTACGGCAGCGTTTTTGAGTATGAGCCTCGGCGGCGGCGCGACACGCCGGAACCGCGGTTGCTTGCCACAAGGGGGGTGGTGGCGCAAGGACGTCAGCCCCGTCCTCGAAGGTGGGCGGCCGTCGCCGCGATCGCAAGGGTGGCCGAGGCTGAATACCGCCAGCATGAGCAGCAGGCTATCGCGTTTGGCGTTTGTGATGCGTTTCGACTGTCATCCCGGACGGCTCGCATGAGCGAGGCGATCCAGGACCTAACTACCCCGGCGTGAAAAACAGTGGTGAGGCAGGGATCCTGGGGTCCCGGCTCTCGCGCCTTGGCGGCGCTCGGCCGGGATGACTATCGAGAGGCCGCATAGGTTAGTAGGCGTCCTCGCGGCGGAGGTTGCAGGATCGGCGCGGCCGTGGTTCTCCTCTCGCATGGGCGACAAGGGCAAGGCGAAGCGGGGCGAATCGCGGGACGACCGGCTGCGGGCGGCGCTGCGGGAAAACCTCAAGCGCCGCAAGGCGCAGGCGCGCGGCCGCGGGGCTGCGGCCGAGACCGAGACCGCCCGGCCTGGCAAAAACGGCGAAAACGCCGGTCCGAAGCGCGAGTCTTAAGCCCTCCGGGGCGCGCCGGTCCGACTTTCGCCGCAATCGGCCGGCGTGTGTAGGCTGAAAGCACCCGTCGCGTTGAATCGCGACGTGATCGAGACCTCTTAAGCGTCGCATGCTCTAAGAGTCCGAGACGCGCCGGATCGATCCGGGGCCGACCAGCAACGAGCATGCGCGATAAGGCGCCGCGGCGGCGCCGGAGAAAAGACATGGACCGTATACGCATCGTCGGCGGGCGTGAGCTCAACGGCACGATCCCGATTTCCGGCGCCAAGAACGCCACGCTGCCGCTGATGATCGCCAGCCTCCTGACCGATCAGACGCTCGTCCTCGACAACGTGCCCCGGCTCGCCGACGTGGTGCAGCTTCAGCGCATCCTCGGCAATCACGGCGTCGACGTGATGATGAGCGGCAAGCGCCCGGGCGACGACGAGTACAAGGGCCAGACGCTGCACCTCTCGGCCGCCCGCATCGTCGACACCACCGCGCCTTATGAGCTGGTGTCGAAAATGCGCGCGAGCTTCTGGGTCATCGCGCCGCTGGTGGCGCGCATGGGCGAGGCGCGGGTGTCGATGCCGGGCGGCTGCGCCATCGGCACGCGGCCGGTCGATCTCCTCATCATGGCGCTCGATCGGCTGGGCGCGCAGATCGACATCGAAGGCGGCTATGTGGTGGCGCGCGCGCCGAACGGTCTCACGGGCGGGGAGATCGCCTTTCCCAAGGTGACGGTCAGCGGCACGCATACCGCCGTCATGGCGGCCGTGCTGGCCACTGGGACGACCGTGATCGACAACGCCGCGCGCGAGCCGGAGGTGGTCGACGTCGCCGATTGCCTCAACAAGATGGGCGCGCGGATTTCCGGCGCCGGCACGCCGCGCATCGTCATCGAAGGCGTCTCGAAGCTTAACGGCGCGCGTCACAGCGTGGTGCCGGACCGCATCGAAACCGGCACCTATGCGATGGCGGTGGCGATGACCGGCGGCGACGTGATGCTCGAAGGCGCCCGGCCGGAACTGCTGCAGGCGGGGCTCGACGTCCTGGGCAAGGCCGACATCGCCGTGACGGCCACCAACCACGGCATTCGCGTCACCCGCAACGGCGCCGGCATCCGCCCCGTCGAGGTCACGACCGAGCCGTTCCCGGGCTTCCCGACCGACCTCCAGGCCCAGCTCATGGCGCTGATGACCCGCGCCAACGGCACCTCGCGCATCACCGAGACGATCTTCGAGAACCGATTCATGCACGTCCAGGAGCTGGCCCGGCTCGGCGCGCGCATCCACCTCAACGGCGAGACCGCAACCGTCGAAGGGGTCGAGCGTCTCAAGGGCGCCCCCGTCATGGCGACGGATCTGCGCGCCTCGGTGTCGCTCGTCATCGCGGCGCTCGCCGCCGAGGGCGAGACCATGGTGAACCGCGTCTACCATCTCGACCGCGGCTTCGAGCGCCTCGAGGACAAGCTCGCGCGCTGCGGGGCGGCGATCGAACGCGTCAGCAGCTGATCGCGTTATGTCAAAGGCCGGCCCGTGACCCTCTGATCGTCATTGCGGGCGAGCCGCCATAAGCGGCGAGGGTTGACCCGGCAATCCATCTCACTGGATGACTGATATTTTGCTGGATGCGCGGGTCGACCCTCGCCGCTTATAGCGGCTCGCCCGCGCATCACGATTCAGAGTTCAACGCCGCAGGTATCACAGCGCGTTGAGCCAGCCGAAGTGCACCGGATAGCCTTCGCCGGCGAGGAGCGCCGCGGCCTCGTAGAGCGGCAGGCCGACCACGTTGGTGTAGGAACCGACGACCTTCACGACGAACGTTCCGGCCAGCCCCTGAATGGCATAGCCGCCGGCCTTGCCGCGCCATTCGCCGGAGGCGAGATAGGCTTCGAGATCCTCCTGCGACAGGCGCTTGAAGCGCACGCGCGTTTCCACCAAGCGCTGGCGGAACGCTTCTTTCGGCGTGACGATGCACACGCCGGAATAGACGCGATGGTTGCGGCCGGAGAGAAGCCGCAAGCATTGCGCCGCTTCGTCGAGCAGGTCGGCCTTGGGCAGGATGCGGCGGCCGACCGCCACCACGGTGTCGGCGGAGACGATGAACGATCCGCGCAGCTCGTCGGAATGGCGCACCGAATCGAGCGCCGCCTCGGCCTTCACGCGCGCGAGCCGCGTCGCATAGGCGCGCGGCAGCTCGCCTTTGAGCGGCGTCTCGTCGATGTCGGCCGGCAACAGCTGGTCCGGCTCGATGCCGCCCTGGTTGAGCAGGCCGAGCCGGCGCGGCGATCCGGATGCGAGGACGAGCTTGGGCCGGCCGATCATGCGTCCGGTCACTTGAACCGATAGGTGGTGCGAGCTTCGGTGAGGTCGTACGGAGTCATCTCGACCAGCACCTTGTCGCCGGCAAGCACGCGGATGCGGTTCTTGCGCACGCGGCCGGCCGTGTGGGCGATGCTTTCATGATCGTTCTCGAGCTTGACGCGAAAGGTGGCGTTGGGCAGCCGCTCCGTCACAACATCGGGGAAATTCCAGCAGTTCTTCCTTCGTCATGCGACGTCCGGCGGGATCGACGTCGCCAATCGGGCACGCGGAGCTTCGCGAAAATCGGCGCGGAACCTAGCGGAATTGCGCAAACGCCACAACAGCGATGCACGTGCTCCATCTCCCGCTCACTCGTTTGCACCCGGGCGCCAGGCGAAGCGCTCCTTGATTCGCCGCGTGAGCAGCTCGCGCACGTCGCGGTAGGCGTCGAGCCGTTGCTCGCGACTGCCCTCCGTCGCGGTCGGGTCCGGCGTCGGCCAATACTCCACGTCGGCGGCGAGCGTGCGCGTCAGCTCGAGCGCCTTGTGGTGCGCCTCCGGCGACAGCGTGACGATGAGATCGAAATTCAATCCCTCCCAGTCCTCCAGCTCCTCGAACGTGATCGGCTTGTGCTTGCCGATGTCGATTCCGATCTCTTCCATGGCGGCGACCGCGAAGGGATCGAGGTCCCCTTTGCGCACGCCGGCCGAGGCGACGTAGGTCGGCACGCGGAACAGCCGGCGGAACAGGCTGGCGGCCATCGGCGAGCGCACCGCGTTGTGCCCGCAGACGAACAGCACCGCCTGCGGCAGGCGCGTCATGGTCAAGCCCCGAGTTCCTACTGCCGCCGATTTGAAGTTCCCACACCGCCGGCCGCAAACTCGTGCGGGAACTTCAAATCGAAAAGCGGCACTAGGATCATAGACTTGCTAGTGCCCCTTTGCTTCCGAAGTTCGTGTCAGAGGGGGCCGTCATGTATCACGAACTTCGG
>JBJMSU010000073.1:0-44043 GCA_045801465.1 Xanthobacteraceae bacterium
TGAAAGAAATCCTGTACGTCTCCCTGGCTTCTTGGCAGGCGGCTTCTTGACCCCCGGAGCATCAGCCCCTGGCAATCCTGCAACCTCTTGCTGGCGCTGCGGAGATTCAAAAAATAGCGCGGCATCGCAGCCGACCTCGCCGGCAAGCGGTTAAATCACGGCGAGCCTGCCGAGTTCCATCGGTACTGATGACAACAGGATGGAAGTGCCGTCCCTCCTTGCGGACGGGCGTCGGAGCACCCTCACTGACAGCCAAACGATTCAGGGCCGGTTCTCAAAGCCAGCCCCGGCCGTCGCAGCCGGGCCGCTGATGTGTCGGCATCCCGATGCAGCCGATCATGGCGGCAGTACTGTTCGACAAGATCGCGGCGGTCGCAACGCGCAAGGGCGGCGGCTCGGGGTTCGCGTTTGATGGTTGCCCGCCGAACGGTACGCGCCGTAGCGCAGCGTCTCGTCCTCGGATCACCACGCAGCAACCGCGCTGGACGAAATGCGGCGATGACACGTTCGGGCGGGGGGCCCATCGCTGTTGCTGCGCGGCGAGCGTTTTGCGCCTCAGCATTGTCGTACTGCGTGTGCAGCCGCAAGCGCGGGCCATTGTCGCGCATCGAACCGTGCATGACGATCGAGGGCTTAGCCCGCCGCAGCCGGGCTCACAGCACTCGCCCTGATCAGGACTGATCCTGGCAATGGAGCGCGCCGACCATTTATCGCTGGATGAATTTCGGCCCTGGAAGGCGAGCCCGGCCGGGATGGGCGACCGGGCCGGGGCTTTCTCACTCCACTTTCTTCTTACTGAAGAGCGCCTTGACGTTGTCGATGAGCTCGATCTTGGCGCCGTGCTTGGACATGATGATCGACTGCTGGATCACCGAGAGGGTGTTGTTCCACGCCCAATAGATCACCAGCCCGGCCGAGAATGTGGCCAGCATGAAGGTGAAGATGATCGGCATCCAGTCGAAGATCATCTTCTGCGTCGGGTCTGGCGGCGCCGGGTTGAGCTTCATCTGGAACCACATGGTCACGCCCATGATCAGCGGCCAGATGCCGACGTGCAGGAACGGGCCCAGCACGGGAAGCACGGTCGGGTCGAACGGGATCAATCCAAACAGGTTGAAGATATTGGTCGGGTCGGGCGCCGAGAGGTCCTTGATCCACCCGAAGAACGGGGCGTGGCGCATCTCGATGGTGACGAACAGCACCTTGTAGAGCGCGAAGAACACCGGGATCTGGATGGCGATCGGCAGGCAGCCGGCGAGCGGATTGATCTTCTCCTTCTTGTAGAGCTCCATCATCGCTTGCTGCTGCTTCATCTGGTCGCCGGCGTAGCGCTCCTTGATCATCAGCATCTGCGGCTGCACCGCCTTCATCTTCGCCATCGAGGCATAGGACTTGTTGGCGAGGGGAAAGAAGACGAACTTGATGAGCACGGTGACCAGCAGGATGGCGATGCCGAAATTGCCGGAAAACTTGAACAGCCAGTCGATCGCCCAGAACATCGGCTTGGTGATGAAGTAGAACCAGCCCCAGTCGATGAGCAGCTCGAAGCGGTTGAGCTTGAGGCCTTTGTCATAGCCGTCGACGATCGCGACTTCCTTGGCGCCGGCGAACAGCCGGGCATCGGCGGCGCCGGTCGCGCCCGGCTGAACCGTCACGGGATCGAGCAGGTAATCGGTCTGGTAGGTCTTGGTCGTGGCGAGCGGCGCAAAAGAGAACCGCGCTTTGACCTTGGCAGCCGTGTCCGGCAGGAGCGCCGCCGCCCAATACTTGTCGGTGATGCCGAGCCAGGCATTGATGGCTTCGAAAGTCTCCGTCTTCTTCTTCTCGATGTCGCTATAGGTCACCTCCTGCGAGCGCTCGTCGCCGAACTTGCCGATCAGGCCCTCGTGCAGGATGTAATAGCCGAGCGTCTCGGGGGTGCCATGGCGCGAGATCAGCGCAAAGGGATAAAGCGTGGCCGGCGTCGCGCCCCGGTTCACCACTTCGTCGCGCACCGTGAACAGATACTTGTCGTCCACCGCAATCGTCCGGCGGAACTCGAGGCCTTGGCCGTTGTCCCATTTGAGCGTCACTGGGCGGTCGACGCCGAGCGTGCCTGAGCCTTCCTGTGCCCATCCGGTGTCGCCGTCCGGGACCTTCACGGTCGCGCCGGCGGCGCCGACCCAGCCGAACTCGGCATAGAACGGGTGCGGGCTGCCGGACGGCGACAACAGCACCACCGGCGGCGAATTCGGATCGACGGTCACGCGGTAGTGGCTGAGCGAGAGATCATCGATGCGCGCCCCTCTGAGCGCGATCGAACCTTTGAGCCGCGGCGTGTCGATCTGGACGCGCGGCGAGCCGGCGAGCGCGGCCTCGCGCGACTGCTGCGGACCGGGCGTCGGTGCCTGGCCCGGCACCTGCGGGCCGGTCTGCGGCGTGGTCTGCGGCGTCGGCTGCGGCCCTTGTTGCGGCTGTTGCGGCTGCGCCTGCTGCTGTTGTTGCTGCTGCTGGCGCTGCTTCTCCATCTGCGGCAGGCCGAAGAAGAACTGCCACGCGATCAACACCATGGCCGAGAGCACGAGCGCCAGAATGGTATTCTTGTGGTCGTTCATCGCTCAGCTTTCGCCGTCTATCCCTTGAGGCCTCGCGCCCCGTGGTCGCGCTGTTCGTGCAGGCGGACCAGCGACTGCTCGAGTTCCCCCATCAAGCGCTCGAAGTCCAACGTCAATGCGGTGCGTCGCCCGACGATCACATAATCATGACCGCAGCGCATGTGCTGAGAGGCCGAACGCCGCACCGCCTCCTTGAGCCGCCGCCGCACCCGGTTGCGTTCGACCGCCGTGCCGACCTTCTTCGAAACCGTGTAGCCGACCCGCGCCGGGCCGGCGTCGTCGCGTCGCCGCGCCTGCAACACGAAGGCGGAGGCCGGCACTCTCGCCCCCGCCGCCACCGCGAGGAACTCGGCCCGCCGCCTCAGCCGTTCCATCGCCGGCCGCGCCTCGCCGGCGCGGTCAGGCGCTGAGCCGCTTGCGCCCGCGTGCCCGCCGCGCGGCGACGATCTTGCGTCCGCCCTTGGTCGCCATGCGGGCACGGAAACCGTGACGGCGCTTGCGCACCAGCTTGCTCGGTTGATAGGTCCGCTTCACGGGTCTCTCCGCTGGATCGGTCGTCGGCGCCGGAAAACAAAATTTCAACCGAAGACGCCATCGATCGGCGCTCGGCGCGCAAAACCCCGCGGCTTATAGGGGAGGCCCGCTCCCGAAGTCAATGCAACGGGCTCGCGAGCACGACACCAGCCATCACGGGGAAGCGAGGTGACTGGCAGATCCCGTCAAATCGTGGTGAGGTCATTCCGCCGGCGCGACCGAGTGTGTACCCACGCGGCCGAACGTGTATAGGTGGAACCGCCATTCGGAGCCGCCATGCCGGTTGTTTCTCATGTCGCGTGATCGCGGAATCGCCCCGGTGCCGGCCGCGCGAACGGGGCGCGTAAGTCCCCGTCGCCTTGCGCCCTTCGCCGTCATCGTGGTGGTCGGAATCCTCGTCGTTGCCATGGGCTGGCATCGTCAGCTGTCGCTGGAGACGCTCGTGCGTCACCGCGCCGTGCTCGACGACTTCGTCACCGCACATTACGGCGTCGCTTTGGCGGCCTTCGTCGCCGTCTACATCGCGGCGGTCTCGCTCTCGATCCCGGGCGCGGTCTTCCTCACCATCAGCGGCGGCGTGCTGTTCGGGGTCATCGTCGGCGGCGCCGCGGCCGTGGTCGCCGCCACGGCCGGCGCCACGGTGATCTTTCTGATCGCCCGCAGCGCGTTCAGCCAGTATGTGCTGCGCCGCGCCGGTCCGCGGCTGGCGAAGATCGCCGACGGCTTCTGTGCCCATGCGTTCAGCTATCTGCTGTTTCTGCGGCTGGTGCCGGTGTTTCCGTTCTTTCTCGTCAATCTTGCGCCGGCTCTCGTCGGAGTGCGAGTTACGACCTTCATTGCCGCCACCGCCCTCGGCGTGATCCCGGCGACGCTCGTCTTTGCCTCGGTGGGCGCCGGCCTGGACAGCGTCATCCACGCGCAGGCCGCGATGTATGAAGCCTGCGTGGCGGCGGGCGGCGCCGGCTGCCGGCTCGATTTCAACCCGGCGGCCGCACTGACCCCCCAGCTGATCGGCGCCCTCGTGGCGCTGGGCCTGCTCGCGCTGATCCCGGTGGCGGTGAAGCGGGCATTCCCGCGCAAGGTGGCCGCCGATCACGCACCAGGCGCGTGCGGACCGCGAGAATCGGCATGACCGAGGTTCTCACCCCCGACATCTGCATCATCGGTGCCGGCTCCGGCGGGCTCTCCGTCGCGGCGGCGGCGGCAGCATTCGGCGTGCCGGTGGTGCTCGTCGAAAAGGCCAAGATGGGCGGCGACTGCCTCAACTACGGGTGCGTGCCCTCGAAGGCACTGATCGCCGCCGCTGAGCGCGGCGAGCTTGCGCGCCGCTCGAGCGCGTTCGGCGTGACGACCATGCGGCCGGCCGTCGATTTCGCCAAGGTGCACGATCACGTGCATGGCGTGATCGCCGCCATTGCTCCCAACGATTCGAAGGAACGGCTGACCGGCTTGGGCGTGCGCGTCATCGAGGGCACCGCCCGCTTCAAGGACCGCCGCACCGTCGTGGTCGGCGACGAGATCGAGATCAAGGCGCGGCGCTTCGTCATCGCCACCGGCTCCTCGCCGGCGCTGCCGCGCATTCCCGGGCTCGCCGAAACGCCGCACCTGACCAACGAGACCGTCTTCGACCTCAAGCAGATGCCCGAGCACCTGATCATCATCGGCGCAGGCCCGATCGGCATCGAGCTCGCCCAGGCGTTCCGCCGTCTCGGCGCCAGAGTCACCGTGCTGGAGGCGGCACGGCCGCTCGCCAAGGACGATCCCGAGTGCGCCGCGATCGTCCTCGATCAGCTCGCGCGCGACGGCATCCAGATCCGCTCCGGCATCGAGATCGCGCGCATCGAATCGACGCCGCCCAAGGTGCGTGCCGTGCTCAAGACGCCCACCGCCGAGGAAACGGTCGAAGGTACGCATCTCCTGGTCGCGACCGGCCGGCGCGCCAACGTCGATGGTCTCGATCTCAAGGCTGCCGGCATCAAGGTCGAGCCGCGCGGCATCATTGTGAACCGCGGCCTCGCCACGTCGAACCGGCACGTGTTTGCCATCGGCGACGTGACCGGGGCGCACCAGTTCACCCATGTGGCCAATTATCACGCCGGCATCGTCATCCGCCGCGCGCTGTTTCGCCTCGCCGCCAAGGTCGAGGAAGACGTGATCCCCTGGGTCACCTACAGCCATCCGGAACTGGCCCAGGTGGGCCTGACCGAGGAGATCGCGCGCCGACGCTATCGCGAGATCCGCGTGCTGCGGGCGTCCTTCCACGACAACGACCGCGCCCAGGCGGAACGCGAGACGCGTGGCCACATCAAAGTCATCACCATGGGTAATGGCACGATTCTCGGCGCAACCATCGTGGGCGCCCACGCGGGCGAGCTGATCAGTACGTGGGCCCTGGCGGTCCAGCAGCAGCTCAATATCCGCGCCGTGGCCGAGCTGATCCTGCCGTACCCGACACTGGCCGAGGTGGGAAAACGGGCCGCCATCGGGTACTTCACGCCTAAGTTGACGCAGCCGTTGTTGCGGCGCATCATCCCGTTTCTGCGTCGCTTCGGATAACTGCGGGTTGCGACGCATGATCGAGCCGCGCGAAATGGATACGCAAGCTGCAGCGGCGGAGGCCGGCCCCACGCGCGCGTCGCGCTTCGGGCTCTCGGGCAAGCTCCTCGTCCTCACGATCCTGTTCGTGATGCTGGCCGAGGTGCTGATCTACGTCCCTTCGATCGCCAATTTTCGCTTGAACTGGCTGCGCGACCGCCTCGCCGCAGCGCACACCGCCGCCCTCGTCCTCGATGCGGCGCCGCGCGGCATGGTGCCGGAAAGCCTGACCCGGCAGATCCTCGATAGCGTCGGCGCCCAGGCGGTGGCCATGAAGCTCGGCCAGCAGCGACGCCTGCTCGCCCTCGCCGAGCTCCCGGCCGTGCTGCATCAGGACGTCGACGTGCGCAACGTGTCGAGCTTCCGCGCCATCGTCGAGGCCTTCGAGACCATGCTGGCATGCAACGATCAGGACATCATGCGCGCGGTCGGACCGGCACCGATGGGCGGCGACTTCGTCGAGATCGTGCTGCCGATGGGCCCCCTGCGCCAGGCGATGGTCCGCTTCTCGGTCAACATCCTGCTCCTGTCGCTCATCATCTCCTGCATCAGCGCCGCGCTCGTCTATCTCGCGCTGCTCTATCTGTTCGTGCGCCCCATGCGGCGCATCACCACGAACATGACGTCGTTTCGTCAGGACCCGGAAAATCCCGCGCGCATCATCGTGCCGTCGGAGCGCCAGGACGAGATCGGCATTGCCGAGCGCGAGCTTGCCGCGATGCAGCGCAATATCGCTTCCATGCTCAACCAGAAGAGCCACCTCGCCGCGCTCGGCCTCGCAGTCTCGAAGATCAACCACGACCTGCGCAACCTGCTCTCCTCGGCGCAGCTATTCTCCGACCAGCTCTCCAGCCTGCCCGACCCGCGCGTACAACGCTTCGCCCCCAAGCTCATGCGGGCGCTGGAACGCGCCGTCGCGTTCTGCCAGTCGACCCTCTCCTATGGCCGCGCCCAGGAGCCGCCGCCCGACCGCCGCTCGGTGGCGCTGGAAAGCCTGGTCGAAGAGGTGTGCGAGACGCTCGAGCTCGACCCTGCGGGGCCGATCCGCTGGATCACCGCGGTCGAGCGCGGGCTTACCGTCGATGCCGATCCCGACCAGCTGTTCCGGGTGCTCACCAACCTGGCGCGCAACTCCGTGCAGGTGCTGGAGAGCCGCGCGCCGAACGATCCCGCGCGCGACCAGATCCGGATTGCCGGCCGGCGCGAGGGCGCGGTGGTCATCATCGAGCTCTCGGATACCGGACCGGGGATCCCCGAGAAGGCGCGCGCCCACCTGTTCGAGGCCTTCCAGGGCTCCACCCGCACCGGCGGCACCGGCCTCGGCCTTGCCATCGCGGCCGAGCTGGTGCGCGCGCATGGCGGCGAGATCAAGCTCATTGAAGGCACGATCGGTGCCACCTTCCGCATCAGCATCCCGGACCGCGCCATCGAGCTCGGCAGCCGCCGCGGCGCTCGCGGGCGCGGGTAGGTGGCTGGGTGGCGTATACGGCCATGGCCGCGCCGGCCGTGCAGCCTCGCCCAACCCTTGCCATCGCGCGCTTGACTCTATAGCTCTACGGCCGTTCCCGCGTCCCAGGGCGCTTTAGTCCTGGCGGTGGCACAAAAGCGCCCGTAGCTCAGCTGGATAGAGCACCAGACTACGAATCTGGGGGTCAGAGGTTCGAATCCTTTCGGGCGCGCCACTTCGGTACAAAACTGGTAACGCCAAAACCCGCCGTTTTCGCGCTTGAAGCGGCAACGAGCGTGCGCAGGAGCACGCTTTTCGATCCCAAGATGCGAACTTCTTTCGTGTCCACTTCGACGCGTTGGGCGAGTGCGCGGAGATGGTCGCGGCGATAGCCGCCACCTTCGGTGCGCATCCGTTTGCGAGCCTGCCTGGCGAATGTTTTGAGCGCCTGCGGCGTGATGCTCGGACCGAGCCGTTCTATGGTTGGGGCCGCTTACTCGAATGGAAGCATGACGATCGAACCCGTTGTCTTGCGTCCGCCGATGAATTTGTGCGCGGCTGCAGCCTCCCGAAGCGGAAAGGTTTTGACAACGTTGCTCGCTACCACCCCCTGTGCGACGGCATCGAACAGCGATTTTGCTCCGTCGTCGATTTCGCTTCGGTTCGACATGTAATGCGAAAGCACGGGTCGGGTGATAAAAAGTGACCCGCGAACGCCCAGATCTTCGATGAGGTTGATCGGATCGGGAACGCCTGACGCCTGGCCGTAAGCTGCGCATATACCGACCAGCCGCAGGCAGTCGAGTGACCTTTGCAGCGTGTCCTTACCGATCGACTCATAGACAACGTCTACGCCTTTTCCGTCCGTAATCTTACGGGTGACAGCTACGAAGTCTTCGGTCGAGTAATTGATAACGGAATGACAACCGAGATTTCGAGCGATCTCGGCCTTCGCGTCGGTACTAACGGTACCGATCACAGTGGCTCCGAGATGCCGCGCCCAAGGACAAAGGATATGGCCCATGCCGCCAGCAGCCGCGTGGATCAGAACATAATCTCCCGGTTGCACCTTGTGCGTTCGATGCAGGAGATATTGCGCGGTCATCCCCTTCAGGATTAGTCCTGCCAGTTGAACGTCATCCAATGGCAAGTCCTTTGGAACCTTGATCAACTTGTCAGCCGGGTAAAGGCGCTCCTGACTATAGGCGCCGAGTGGGGGAAGGCAGGTGCAAACTCGTTCGCCGACAGAGAACCCGGTGACGCCAAGACCCAACTCCTCGATCTCGCCAACTCCTTCGAAACCGACGACAACCGGCGGATCGCCCACGATCATCGGGTGCGGGATACCTGCTCGATGGTACGTGTCAGCGAAATTCACGCCGACGGCCGTGCTGCGAAGACGTACCTGGCCGCGCCCGGGAGACCCGACCTTGATCTCCTCCCACACGAAGTTGTCAGGTGCGCCTTTCTTGTAGATTACCGCCGCCATTCCCATGATGCGTTCCTCCTGTTACAGCCATTCTTGCTGCGGGGTTCGCAATTGTCTCGCGCGAACAGTTTGGCCCATGCCGAACTGTCTTCGATTGATATGCTTCCGGTATCAGCGATAGGGTTAGGTATGGTAGCGGCGGCAAATCTGGTGGAGGTGGCCGCTCTCGTGGGTGACACTGCGCGAGCGACGATGCTTAACGCCCTTATGGGCGGTCAGTCGCTGACGGCCACTGAGCTTGCTTACTGCGCCAATGTCTCTCGCTCGACGGCGAGCGGCCACCTGAGCAAGCTGGTTGCCGCGCGGCTTTTGACCGTCATTCGCGACCGCCGCTTCAGCTATTATCGGATCGCGTCGCCGCTGGTCGCGACAATGCTGGAGAGCATGAAGGTCGTCGCCGCCATAGAGGTGCCACCACGCCGTCAGCCGCGGTCAGCAAACGACGATGCACTCCGTTTTGCCCGAAGTTGCTACGATCACCTGGCTGGCCAGGTAGGAGTCGCTGTTACCGATGCACTGGTGGCCATGGGGCACATCGTGCTCACCGATGAAGGCGGTGAGGTCACGTCTTCGGGTGGGCATTTCCTTTCCGCGTTCGGCGCTGATCTGAGGCCGCGGACTCGGCGGATTTTCTGCCAGCCTTGTCTCGACTGGAGCGAGCGTCGTTATCACCTCAAGGGACTCGTCGGAGCTCGGATTCTGCATCGTTTATTGGAGCTCGGATGGCTCAAATGTGTGTCGGACAGCCGTGCACTCCAACTAACGTCGTCTGGAAAGGCGGGCTTGTCCGAAACCTTCCAGATCGAGACCAACAACGAGGGTGTGCTAACCTGTCGATTATGCGACCCACGACGGCTGACAGCTTAGGCTGAGCGAAGCGTCATCTCGCGAGAAAGGTTGCTGTTTTTCTTGCATTGCGAAGTGAAGCGTTTGGCACATCACGTCGATCCCGGGATTGGGAGACAGGACCGCTATCGAGGGGTAACCGGACCACCCTGCGAAATCGGGGACACAGCCGCCGATGAGGCGTAGTGCAAAATCGCAGGCCGCCGCAGATTAGCCGATTGGAGCGCGTGGCGGATTGCGGCATCATAGCGCCACGGCGAACGAGTAGTGCCCATCTTCATCGACCGTGGCGCGCCACTTTATAAGGGTTTCTGTGGCGTGCCAAAATTTTTGGCTCTTTTTGGCTCTGGCCTTGGGCGAGTGTCTCGGTCGCCGGCTTGCAGAAGAAAACTCTCCGCATCGGCACGTCGCCTTATGCTGTACGCATCCTCTGAACCTTCAGCCGACTGACGCTGCGACTGTGCGGCAGTCGAGGTAGGCTGCTGATCGAAAGATTAAAGAGGTGCTTCAGCCGCCGGAAAGGAGGGCACCTCGTCAACCCGGCCGGGGCTCCGGCCGGGGCTCTGGGTGAGCGCGTGCCCGCAATAATGACAAGGGTGACCGGCGACAGCTCAAGGCCGCATCCCTCTTGAAATCGCGATGGCCTTTTCTAACTCGTTTGTAGCCACGCGGTGGCGTGGCACCGGGTGCCCTTGAGGGGCCCGGTGCGTGCGGGCATCGGGCGCGGTGTCCGGTGCCCCTCGTATCCATGTTGCTCAAAGGAGGATGTGGCTATGAGGACCTATGATCTCACTCCCCTGTGGCGGTCGACGGTCGGTTTCGATCGCCTGTTTGACCTCATCGACGGCTCTTCGCGCTGGGTGGGCGAGGAGAACTACCCGCCCTACGACATCGACCGGACCGGTGAGGATCAGTACCAGATCTCCATGGCCGTTGCCGGCTTCTCGCCCGAGGAGATCACCATCACGGCCGAGCAGAGCGTGCTCACTGTCGAGGGCTGCAAAGCCGAGAGGGGCGATCATCAATACCTGTACCAGGGCATCTCTTCGCGTCCGTTCCGGCGCGTGTTCAACCTGGCGGACTACGTCCAGGTGAAGGGCGCCGCCTTGGAAAACGGGCTTCTGAAGATCGCGCTGGTGCGGGAGATCCCCGAGGCCATGAAGCCGCGCCGGATTGCGATCGCGTCTGGCGTCGCCGGCAACGACAACCAGCAACTCGAGCACAAACAGGCGGCCTGACCGTCGCAAGCCAGATCGGAAGCGCCCGAGCGCGACATGGCTGCGCGCCGGGCGCCGTGCCGAAACCATTTAGGAGGATGACATGGCCATGAAAGATCTGATTCCCTGGAGTCGCGGCCGTGACGTAAGCGTGCGACGCGGTGAAGCGCTTGACCCATTGACGGCGCTCCAGCGGGACATGAATCGTCTCTTCGACGATTTCTTCCGCGGCTTCGACTTGGCGCCGCTCGGTTCGGACCGGTGGTTGGACGGCGGCTCCGGCTGGCCGAAGATCGAGGTCAGCGAAAGCGAGAAGGACGTCAAGGTTACGGCCGAACTCCCAGGCCTCGATGAGAAGGACATCGAGGTTCAGCTCGCCAACGGCATGCTCGCCATCAGGGGCGAGAAAAGGACCGAGACTGAGGACAAGGACCGGCTGTTCAGCGAACGGTTCTACGGCCGGTTCGAACGACGTATCCCGCTCGATGATGTGGACGAGGACAAGGTCAGCGCTTCGTTCAAGAACGGTGTGCTGAGCGTTGTGCTGCCGAAGTCCGCCAAGGGGCAGGAGAAGGTGAAGCGCATCGCCATCAAAGCGCAGTGACGAGGGACAGGCGGGAGCCGCTCCCGCCTACCCGCCTTTCCTGTCGCCAGATCCAGGAAAGACGAGCCTCGACACGTTTGATCTCGGCAGCTGTTCACGACCTTGGAAATGAAGAGCAAGCCGGCCGTTACGAACCTGGCGCGACGCACCCTGTCGGGTTGAGGCGACGCTATGCCGAGCCACGATTCGAAATATTGGCAGGATAGAGCGGCGGAGACCCGAGCCATGGCTCAACGCGCTACCGATCCTCACGTTCGGGGTGTATTGATCAAGATCGTTGAGAGCTACGAAGAATTGGCCGAACGCGCGAGACAGATGGCAGAGCGCAAAAAGGCAGGTTGAGCCCGCGTTCGTGGCGAGCCGCGCATTTTTCCCGCTGCTGCGGCCTTCGCCAAGTAATGTTAGAATCTAATCTCAGATCGACCACGGCAACGTAAACACCGCTGTGGTCCTATGGGCGCTTGGTTGAGGTCTGACGTCATCCTGTGAGGGACGTCATCCGCCCACGCGACCTTTCTTGACGATCTCTGGCGCACTTCTCGGTGAAATTCACCGTCGAGCCGGCAGGATTGCTTCTCTCTTTTTCAAGCCCGGTTCCGTTGACAACACGCGCTATTTGAAGGCTATGCCAATGCGGTTGCGCTTCCGCCACGCGACCGTGCAACGCCGCTTCCGGGAGGATGGCTTGATCACGATGTCGAACGCATCAGGCAGTTGTGTCGGCTCAGAGAACTCAAGACATGCGCCACCTTCAGAGACATCGTGAACAATGCAATCGAGCGCCAACTTGCAGGTGACTGTCCCCTCGTGGACGGGGAGCGGCGGGCGGGCGTGCTGTCTCATCGGAAATTCCCTCGGCATTGCGACGGAGTAAACCGACAAATTATTGCGTAAGGCTTAATGCTGATCTCCCCACGCTTCATCGGGGGGAACCACGGCAGCAACAGCTGTGCTCCCTAAATCGTCTCTTAACTATATTGAGGGCTCCGGCAACCCATTTGATGAGCTCCTCGTTCGGCACTGATGCGTTTTCGTCAGCCGGCGCGAGCAACTCGTTGCCCTCGCGGCACGTCACCTGATTCCGGCAATCTACACCCTGCGCCAGTTCGCTGACGCCGGTGGGTTGATAAGCTATGAAACCACCCGTTCACAGGCGTACCATGAGGCTGGGGTCTACGCCGCCAAGCCCGCTGAACTGCCGATCCTACAGCCCACAAATTCGAACTGGTCATCAACCTCGCAACTGCCAAGGCGCGCGGCCCGAAATTCCCCCCACCCTGCTCGCCCGCGCCGACGAGGTGATCGAATGGGGCGGCGCGAGTTCATCAGGCTTTTCGGCGGTGCGGCAGCCGCGTGGCCGCTCCCAACGCGCGCCCCCCGCAGGGCGAGCGGATGCGGCGCACCGGCGTGCTCGCGCATCTGGCCAAAAGTGATCCGCAAGGCAGGCCAGTGGCCCACAGGGCGGCAGCTCGAGAGGCATGCTTCAGGCCCAGGCGAGCACGCAGGGACAAGCCGCCGGCCTTTGGCAATCGGTGCGCACCGGGCGCGACTGCCGACAAACTTGCTCGTCGACCGTGATATGATGCAATCTGGTGGCGGGAGGCCACGAACGTATTGGAGGAGTCATGAAAAAGACAGCCAAGCGCGCCAAAGTTAAGCCTTCCTCACGACGTGCAGGGGCTAAGTCGAGCACCGCCAGATCGAAGAAACCGAGCACGTCAGCAAAACCAAGCAAAAAGTCGTCTTCCAAGGCGCCATCGAAGCTCAAACGGGTGGCGAGGAAAGCAGCCTCTGCGGCGATCGTCGCGGGAGGCATGGCTGCAATCGGTACCGCACTCCAGGAGCTGAACCCCGGCAAGAGGAAGCCCGAAGGAGCCGCTTCGGATGAGCCGAGCCGGACTGATGAAGGGAAGCGGAAAGGCTGACCCTGACGTTGCTGGTTAAGCTGCTTTGTCCTTGACGCGGCAACGTTCAGATTGGCGATCGCCGGCGTTGCGCGTGACCGGTGGCGGGCCGGACAACACGCCATCACGCCTATGCCGTCATGACGAGAACCCGCCTGGCCTCCGCCGAAGGCGCTCGGGGCCTACCACAAGGCCGAGATCGAGAAGTGGTGGCCGCTCATCAAGGCCGCCGCTATCAAGGCTGAGTGATTCCTCCCGTTAGCCGCCGCCGGGATGCTACGGCGAAAGCAGAGCTGAGCGGCGAGCCGCTTAGCGGGCCGGCTCGTCCGGCGCCACGCCAGCAAGCGAGTCGGCGGCAATCAGGATATCGGAGCGGACCTTTCAAGACATCTCGTGGCGTGTTCCGCGCGCGCCATGTGTAACGCATGCGCATGCGCAAGTTCATAGGATTGATCCTTTCATCCGGTGACAATCCCCGGCGACAAGAGGAGTCCTTTTTCCAAAGGTGCAGATGAACCAGCGTTGCGGTGCATGTGCGCAATGCCAGCACGCGCTATGTCGATTTTTCAACATAAATGCTGACAATTCGCCCCCTGTTCCGCCGTATATCTCAACGCCTCTTAAGGAATTGGAACGCAGAGTTCAAAGGCAGCGACTTGACCGCACTCTCTGTCACAAATCGGAGAATAGCGATGTGGAAACTGATGCTCGCAGGGGTTTTGACGCTGGCGGCCATGCGGTCAACTCCCGCGGTAGCCGGGAATGAACTCGTGGTAACCGACGGGCGCATCGTGGAGTTCAAGGCAATGCTCAAATTGAGCGCGGACCAGGAGCAGTACTGGGTGCCAGTCGAGGCGACGTTGCGGGACATCGCACGGCGGCGGAACGTGGCGGCGACGACTCTCGACGATAAGAGCCTGAAGCGGCTGCTCGCCTCGGCAATGCCGCTATTGCGACGGCTCGATCCCGAACAGAAGCGCGATCTCATGGCGCTCGCGCGCTCGCTCGGCATTTTTAGCCTTGCCATCGCGTTTTGATCAGTGGAAAGGATGCAGCCCAATGTTGCCGCCGATTGCCGCTTCTGCGGCAATCCAATTCCGTTTGTGAAGCCAGAGCGTCTGGATTCCGAAATTAGCTTAAGATGCACGAAATGCGATCGCCGCATGATGTGCTTGGCAACAGACGTTCGCCCATTTAGGAGCCCAGCTAATAAGCCGCCTCAATCTGGTTTGTTGGTCTGGTTCTTGGGTTGAGCGCCTTTTGTAGAGGTCGTTGATCTGTTCGCCACGCGGCGAACGCCACTCAAAGGGCGGACAACTCGCCTCTGCCAAATCGGTCGTGAATGCTCGCCCAGTCGGGCTCGACCTGACGGCCGGTGACCCTGCTTCGAGCCATGTCAGTTTCTGCGGCAGCGGGCAGCCCAGCCAGCCCGGGCGCCTCATGTGCCCCGAGGAACGAGGGTTGGCGAATTCGACCGGCGTTTCGCCGGAAGCGACCCGGCCGGCACTGCGCATGGAGCGTAGTTTCCCACAGGCGCGGCGACCAGGACTGGCCGTCCTGGAGAAGGATGGAGAAACCGGGTAGGGTAAGACCAGGAAGATGCAACTCGCAGAGGGGAGGCTGGTGTTGCAGGAAATCGCATCCACGTCCGCTACGAAGTCGCGCGCCCGCGCCAGCGGCCGGCTTGCGGCCGAACTGGTGCTGGTCGCCGCGGCTTATTTCCTCCTGGCGAAAGCCGGTCAGTTTCTCACCGCCTATGCCGGCGGCACGCCCATCTGGCCGGCAGCTGGCGTCGGGCTGGCCGCTGTTCTCCTGTGCGGCCTACGCGTTTGGCCCGCGATCTTCCTCGCCGCCTTCGCCGCCGTTTTCACCAGCGAGGTGGCCAACTCGACGCTCACTGCCGCGATACTGTCGTCGTCAGGGGTCGCGCTGGGATATGCGGTCGAGGCCGCGGTGGGCTTCTACCTGACGACGTTATGGTCGGGCGGCGATAGGACCTTCGATACGCCTGCGGGCGTGCTGAAATTCGCAGCAATCGGTCTCTTCCCGAGCACGATGACGGGTGCCGCCATTGCGGCGGCCAGCTTGAGCATCGTCGGATATGTGGATTGGAGCGAGTTCGTCTCGCGTTGGCTGACCTGGTGGCTTGGCGATGCGGTGGGAGCGCTGGTGGTCACGCCATTCATCGTCCTGTGGGTGCGGTACAGTCGCAATATTAGCGCACGCGATCTCGCGCAGGCAGCCGCCGTCCTGCTGGTGACCGGCGGCTTGGCCTACGGTGTCTTCGGCCCGCTGCTTGCCGCTAATTTGCGAAGCGCTGCCGCCTTTCTCCTGGTGCTGCCGCTGTTATGGGGCACGTTGCGGTCGAACCCACAGACCACGGCGAGTGCCGCGCTCGTCCTTGCCGGCGTCGCAATCTGGGGTGCCGCGGCCGATCCGCATTCGCCTTTCGCCATCGGGTCCGACGGGTCGTTCCTGCTTCTGGTCCTGTTTACGATCAGCACGGCGGTGGCAAGCCTCGCGCTGAACACCGAGATCACGCGGCTTAAGCGCAGCGAGACGCGCCTCAGTCGGGACGAACAGGATCTGCGCACGCTGTTCAGCGAGGCGGCCACGGGATTGGCGGAGATCGACAGTGCAGGACGTTTCCAGCGCGTCAACCGTCGCTTCGGCGAGATCGTCCACCGGTCCTGCGACGAATTAAAGGATTTGCGAATCCGGGACATGGTCGATCCGGCCGACGCCACTCCGTTGGACGATCGGATGCAGGACGTCGTCGAGACGCGCGAGGGCTTCGTCGTCGAGAATCGCTGGCTGCTGCCAGACGGGTCGCGCATCTGGGTGAAGTGCAGCTTTTCGCCCGTCCTGGATTCCGGCGGCAAAGCGCGGCTCGTGGCCGTCCTCGACGATGTGACTGCGCGCCACCAGACCGACGAGGATCTGCAGCGCATTTTCGGCGAGCTCGAGAAGCTCGCGCACCAGCGAACGGCGGCGCTCGAGGACTCCAATCAGGCTCTGCATGCCGAGGTTGCGCAAAGGAAGCGGGTGGAGGAAGCGCTCAAGCAAGACATCGCCCAGCGCCGAAAGGCGGAAGAGGGCCGCCGGGAAAGCCAGCGGCGCTTTCGCCTGTTCATGGACGCAGTCACCGACTACGCGCTTTGCATGCTCGACCTCGATGGCAACATCACCAGCTGGAACACCGGCGCGCAGCGGATTCATCAGTATGGGGCGGACGAGATCATCGGCAGGCATTTCAGCCAGTTCTACAGCGAAGAGGAGCAGCAGCGCGGCGAGCCGGCGCGGGCCCTTAAGATCGCCGCCTATGAGGGCAAGCACATTGCCGAAGGCTGGCGCATGCGCCGCGACGGCAGTCTGTTCTGGGCCAGCGTCGTGATCGAAGCCGTCCGCGACGAGAATGGCGTGCTGGTCGGGTTTGCGGAGATCACGCGTGACATCACGGAGAAGGTCCAGGCGGAAGCTGCGCTGCAGCGCGCCAAGGAGCAGCTTGCCCAATCGCAGAAGATGGAGGCCCTTGGACAATTGACCGGGAGCATCGCCCACGATTTCAACAATCTCCTGACGATTGTCAGCGGGCACGCGCAGCTGCTGCGGCGGCGCCTATCCGATCCCAAGCAGTTGAAGGCGATCGATGCGCTGCAGTCTGCGGCCAGCCGGGGCGAGAGCCTAACCCGCCAGCTGCTGGCGTTCTCGCGGCGGCAGCCGCTGAGCCCGATCGTGGTCGATTTGCGCGAGCGCATCGAATCCGTCCACGCCATGCTGCTAGGCTCGTTGCGCGGGAATATCGAGCTCGTGTGCAATGTGCCCGCCGATCTCTGGCCGGTCGAGATCGATATTGCTGAGTTCGAGTTGGCTTTAGTAAACATCGCAGTCAATGCGCGCGACGCGATGCCGGGCGGAGGCACGATCACGATATCGGCGCGCAACGCAAGCCTGGGACCGCGCGACAAGGTCGATCAGCTCGAAGGCGAGTTTCTTGCGCTGAGCGTGAAGGACACAGGGGTGGGCATCGCGCCCGACATCCTGCCGCGCGTTTTCGAGCCGTTCTTCACAACGAAGGGCGTGGGCAAGGGCACCGGTCTCGGCCTGTCGCAAGTCTACGCCTTTGCCCATCAATCCGGGGGCGGTGTCCATGCGACCAGCACGGTTGGCAGCGGGACGACGATTACGATCTATTTTCCCCGCTCCCACGCGCAGGTCGCGCGAACCGCCAGAATTGCCGATGAGCCTTCGATGGCGCCGGGCGAGGGCGTGGTGCTCATCGTCGAGGACAATCCCGAGGTGGCGGAGGTCACCGCATCTATGGTGCAACAGCTCGGCTACCAGGCCGTGCGGGCAGAGAATGCCGCCGACGCACTGAGCACGTTGCAAAGAGATGCAAACATCAAGCTCGTCTTCAGCGACATCGTGATGCCGGGGGCCATGAACGGCATCGCGCTGGCCCAGGTGATCTCCAAGCGTTACGCCGGCCTGTCGGTCGTTCTCACCAGCGGCTACGCCGACATGGTGCAGACGGCCGAGCCGCAGTTCGTGGTGCTGCGTAAGCCGTTCCAGCTTTCCGCCCTCGAGAAGGCGTTTCGCGAAGCGCTGGAAAGTCAGGAGCGGGAACACCGGGGAGGACGAGTGCTGTCATTCTCGAAGCCGCACGGCGTTGCCGGATAGGTGGCCCGCTCACGCCACGCGATGGAAGCGTTAGCGGTGCTCTCCGCTGGTAGCAGATTGGTTTTCTGTTTTCGGACGTACGGCGATCTTCAACGGCATCGGGTCTTTTCGCTACGCGGCGGAGGCGGCCTCCGCCGGTCTTCCGAGGCATTTTTCGCCTGGAGGCGCGATGATCTGCTCTCAGCCGCGCCGGCCTAGATCTCGTCAGTGATCTTGCTTATGCCCGATCACCGCCAAGTAACCGGCCTCGAGCGGCAGCAGCTGCATTTCGATGAAACCTGCCTCTTTCATCCAGCTGCGGCACTCATTTCGAAGTCCGCCGGCGTCGCCATCATGACTGCATGATGTGAAGGAGATCGCGGTCTCCTCGCGGACGAGCCGCTGGCCGGGTACCGAGCGGCCGGCGCGCCAGGCGGTATGCGGCAGACGCGCGACCGAGGTCGGCCCGTTCGCCACGTTGATCTCGGCAACGGCCATGACGCGCGCCTGATCCGTTCACAACGGCATGATTTCCGGGCTTGCTCCGCGGGAACTTGGCGATCGTCTCCGGGCGGCCACCAGCGCCAGCGGTGTATGGGTCATCCAGTCGGACAGAAACGTCCTGGAACTGGGGAGCTCTGAACACTTCGAGGACTTGCAGGTCGCGCAGGCCGCCTTTGGGGCGAAGTGACAAGGTCGCGTCAACCGCTAGACTGTGCGCCGCCAACGGACGTGCCCGCGCTTGCCACGCCGAGCTGCTTTCTCGGTGAAAGACCGTAATGGACACGATTCAAGAGCTCATGGCCGAGCTCGACGGGGCCGACGAGGCAACCGTCAAGCGCATCGCGTGGGAGAAGGGATCGCTGCCGGTGCGGCTGGCGATGCTCGGCCTGGCGGCGATCCACAAGGGACGAAGTGCTCTGTGGTACGGCTATCCGCCCGGCGTGTTCATCTCCTACAAATGGGCCGGCGAGCCCATGAAAGCGCTCGTGCTCGCGCTCGCCGGACACCTGCGGGGCCTCGGCTATCGCGCGTTCCTCGATGCCGAGAATCTCGATGACCAAGCCGACGCCTATTTCCAGATCCCGCAGTTCATCGTCTCATTGCAGCATTGCACGTACTACCTGCTCCTGCTCACCGAGCTCTCCGCCGATTTCATCACCGGCCGCAAGCACAAGACGAGCTGGATCCACGACGAGTATCAGCACGCGCTCCGTCTCGTGAACCAGGGGCGGCTCGTGCTCATCCCGGTGCTCCTCGAGCCCGGAGGAACGACCGACTTTTTTGGTCGCGACAATGTTGTCGATGTGACCGCCGACCAACGGGACTTCCGCAAGATCGACGGCATCCTGCCGCCCGACCCGGTCACCCTGGCCGAGCGCGACATCGAGGAGCTGTCACGCTCGGTCGACGAGTTCGATCGCGTGTTCCTGCGGCAGCAGTGGGACGACGCAAACGAAGTTCTATTGCGCAGCGCCCGCGTCGGTGAAGCCTTCGATCACCGATTCCGCCGCATGCTCCACGCGATCTACACCGCCGACCAAGCGGCCCTCGAGGCGATCCTGCCAGGGCTCCACGCCAACTATGGCGAGCAGATCGTGCACCACCTGTATTCGGGCTACTGCAAGGAGCATCAGATCCCGAACCGGATGTCACGCGCACGATGACTCGGGTGCGCCTATTTCCATTCGACGGCTGGCCGACCCCGCCTTGGACACCGATGGACCGGCCTCGGCTCCCTCACTGCGCCTTCAACTTCAGCAGCCTATCGGCATTGCCGTGCGTGAGCTTGATCATGTCGGACGGGGCAAGTGACACGCCCTGGAGGAAGTCGCGTCCCCGCGAATTGGGCGCGTATGGGTAGTCGACCGAGAACATGATGCGGTCGATGCCGAAGGTCTGAAGCGCCGCGAGAAACGGCGGCTGGTTGAAGACGCCGCTGGTGGTGAGCCAGACCTGGTCGAGGATGGCTTGGCTGACGGGTCGCTTCAGGTAATCGGTATCGACTGCCGTGACCTCGTCGATGCGCGCCAGCATCACGGGGAGCATTTCCCCCATATGGCCGATGATCAGCCGCAGGCGCGGGTGGCGGTCGAGCGCCCCGGCGAGCACCATCCGCAACACATGGATCGCCGTCTCCGAGTGCCAGCCCCAGCCGGCAGCCTCGAGCACGCGGCTCGCACCCGGGTCCAGACCGGCGTAATAGGCCTGCCGCACCGGCTCGGGCGCAAGGTGCGGGTGGATGTAGATCGGCACGTCGAGCTCCACCGCCGCCGCGAGGAGCGCGTCGTAGCTCGGGTGATCGAGAAAGCGGCTCTCGGTGATGCCGTTGATGAGCGCACCCACGAACCGCAGGTCCTTGACGGCGCGCCTGAGCTCGTCGGGACAAGCATCGGGACTCTGCATCGGCAGCACGGCGAAGCCGGCGAACCGGTCGGGGTGGCGGGCGACCGCTGCCGCCAGATGATCGTTCATCTCGCGCGCCAGCGCGACACCGTCCGCGCCAGGGACGAGATCAGGGCCGGGACCGGTATTCGAAAGCACCTGCACGGTGATGCCGGCATCGTCCATCGACCTGATGCGCTGCTCGCCGATGTCGGGCAGGAGTTCGAGCGGATTGGGGCCGTTCGCGGGGGCCTTTCTCGGCCGGTAGCCGCGGCGGCTGATGGCACCTGGATCGATGCGGCGAACCAGAGCCGGAACCGTAAAATGTTCTTCGAGCGCGACGACACGCATCAGGTGTTTTCCTCCGTTCACTCTGTCAGATCGTTGCTTCATCCCAGCCGTCTGGTCGTCGATGTGCTTCGCCGGACCTCCCAAAGGATCGGCGCGACCGCGACGTACTGCTCAGGGTGACATGGCCCAATCCTCGAACTTCAGACCGGGCACACGGGCGAATTCACGCTCGTTTGCGGTGACAAGAAGTGCGTGGCGCCGGCGTGCCTGAGCGGCGACAAGAACGTCGTAGGGGCCGATCGGCGTCCCCGCTCGCTCCAAACTCGCGCGGATGCTGCCTGCCTCCTCGGCGTCCCCCGACTCAAAAGGCAGAATGGCGATGGGACCCGCCAGGAAATCGGCAACGCGTTGTGCGTTGCGCTCAGGCCGCGCACTCTTTGCGACACCATACCAAAGCTCAAACAAGACGATCGACGACATGGTGAGGGTGAGCCCCTGTCCGACCGCTGCCTCCATCCGGGTGCGGACGGGTGAGGTCCGCGTGTTGAGCAGGACGATGACCACGTTGGTATCGAGGCAGATCATTCGTCAAAAAATCTTGCGGGGAGGCGGCATGGCGGGCTGCTGCCGTCCATCATCCATGAATGGCTCGTGGAGGTATTCGTCGATCTTAGCGAACCAGGCTTTGATGTCGAAGGGTACGTCGATCGGTTCCAACAGCACGCCTCGCCCAATTCGGCGTACCCGCACTTCCGTGCCGGGCATGCGGAATTCTTTCGGCAAGCGCACCGCTTGACTGCGGCCATGCTTGAAAAGCTTGGCGGTTCCGGTGTCAGACGTCATGACAGGCCCAGGTGATAGATACCAGCGATAGATATCATCAACTAGGCTGGTCCGCAACCCCAAAGGCCAAGCCGGGATGATGCGTCACGGCCGCCCCGTCAGTCCCCGGCGCACAGCCGTTCTGCCATCCGTCGCGCAACCGGATCGTGCGGACGCTCGGCCGCGAGCTCCACGTAGAGGGCGACGGCACGCTCACAGTCGACGTCGATCAGACCGCACGCCGCCAGATAGCGCTCGCGCCAGGACGCCGAAACATCTTCCGGCCAGGGTTCGAACACCGCGAGCGCTCCTTCGCGCCCGCGCACCGTGATCGTGCCGAGCGGCCGCAGCAGCGCCGGATCGCAGCGTTCCGCCGCCGTCGGGCCGACGCAGATGGTCGAGCCGAGCTCCTTGTTGGCCGCTTCCAGCCGCGCCGTGACGTTTACGGCGTCGCCATGAGCCGTGTAGTCGAGCTTGGCCTTGATGCCCACATCGCCCACCACGGCCGATCCGGTCTCGACCCCGACCCGGGTGCGGCCGAACCGCAGCGCCGCGGGCTCTGCCCCGGCGCGATACGCGGTCGACCATTTGCGGATGGCGACCGCGCAGGCCACCGCGCGGCGTGCATGCTCGTCGAGATCCACCGGCACGTTGAACAGCGCGTGGACGCCGTCGCCGACGATCTTGTCCACCATGCCGCCGTGCTCGATGACGATCGTGGCGAGGCCTTCGAAGTAGCTGTCGAGCACGGCCACGAGACGCTCGGGATCGGCGTACTGGGTCATGGTCGTGAAGCCTTCGACATCGGTGAACAGCGAGGTGACTTCGCGCCGTTCGCCGCCGAGCTTCACGAGGGAAGGATTTTGCACGATCCGACTCACGACCGCCGGCGCCAGATGCTGCTCGAAGCGTCGCCGCACGAGCGCCTCGCGTCGGCGCGTCTGTGAATATGAAACGCCCGAGGTGACGACGAATGCGAAGGCAGCGAAGAACGACGGCGTCAGCGGATCGAGCAGCCGATCGGCCACGACCAGGAGCACCAGGGCTGCGGCCCACACCAGCCAGACCGCGAACACCGTGAGCATGACGCCGACGACGGGCGACAACGCGGCTCCGGCCGCGACGGCGAGGATCGCAAACAGGCAGCTCAGCGACCATTCGACGACCGTGGCCGAGTCGAAAGATCGCGGCACGCGGCGTGCCAATATCTGGGCGATCGCGTCGGCCTGGATTTGGACGGACGGCGTCAGCGGATCCGTTACGGTCTGACGCAATCCCCCGAGCTCCGGGGCCGAGCCGCCGATCACCGCGATAGCACCTGCCACTCGACTCGAAGGCACCTTGCCTTGGAGCATATCGACAGCCGAGATCGTGCGCGCGGAATGGACGCGCGGGCGCCCGGGCAGCAGGCGCAACAATGCGTCCGATGGCAATGCGATCGAGAGGTCGCCGGCGGCGAGCGTTCGTGACTCGGGCTGGACCACATAGGCCGATGCGCGGCGCGCAAGCCGCACGGCCTCCAATGCCAGCCCCGGAAGGATCGCATCCGCCGCCCCCACCAGCAGCGGCACGCGACGGACCGTGCCGTCGGCTTCACCGGGCAGCGACATCGTTCCAATTCCATCGGCGGCGGCGAGAAGCGAAGGCGGCGGTGCCAACGCTCCGGCGGCACGCCACAATTGCCGGATCGGCAGCGGTCCCGTGGTGACGATCGGCGCGCCCGGCAGCGATTGCGATTGATCCGGATCGAGCAGGAAACCCAGTACGGCGGGAGCGGGCGCCAAGGCATCGGCGAGGCGCTTGTCGCCGTCGGCGAGATCATCGGCCAGCGCCACGATGTCGGGCCGAGCGATCTGGTGCCCGAGCCGCCGCGCCAGCGCTGCGGGAGAACGGGTGTCCGCCTCGTGAAACAAGATGTCCAGCGCGAGCGCCGCCGGTTGCGCGGCCGCGACGGCGTCGACGAGTTTCGCCACCGTCTCGCGCGGCCATGGCCATGCGCCGACCGCCTCGATCGAGCGACGGTCGATGTCGATGACGACGATGCGGGTGGTCTCGCCTTTGGTCCGGTGCAGATGCCGATCCGCCGCGAGCACGACGTCGAAAGCATTGTCGCGGAGAAGCTCCCGCCATTCCGACGGCGCGCCGAGGATTGCCGCCAATATTACGGCGAACGTCGCGATTCCGGCGATGGCCGGCGCGCGGCGCGTCACGAGCCCGCTAGTGCCCCGCTTCCGAAGTTCGTGAAACATGGCAGCACCTCTGACACGAACTTCGGAAGCAAAGGGGCACTGGAAAGTATTATGATTGTAGTGCCGCTTGTCGATTTGAAGTTCCAATACGAGTTTGCGGCAGTCGCTGTAGGAACTTCAAATCGGCGGCACTAGCCATTGCGGTCGCGGGCGATATCGGCGAGCTTGGCGGGGTCGCAGAACAGGCGGTCCAAGGTCCGTTTGACGGCACCCGCGGATTCGAGCGCGCCGAGCGCCGCATTCACTTTGGGGCGGCTCGCCCCGAGCAGCTGCGCAAGCTCCGCTTGCGAGAACCCCAGCTCGAGCGGCACGCGTTTCCCCGGCGGCGTCGGCGCGTTGCCGAGCGCCAGAAGCAGGAATTGAGCAAGCCGCGCCTCGAGCGGATGAAGCGCGATGGCGCCCAACTGCGTGCTGGTTTCACGCAACCGCCGGCACAGGCAGGCCACGACGCCGGTCGAAATTCCCGGCCGTGTCGACCAAAGATTGCGAAACGCATCGCGTTCGAGCGCATACGCCGTGACAGGCGTGAGTGCGGTCGCGTCCGCGGTCCGCGGGCTGCCGTCGAGGGCTGCGATCTCGCCGAACAGGTCGCCCGCCGCCGCATGGCGAAAGCTCAGTTCCCGCCCCTCTTCGGACGTAATCGCCAGCCGCACGCGGCCTTCCCGCACCACATAAAGATGACTTCCAGGATCGCCGCGCGCGAACGGCATCGCACCTTTGTCGAAGCGGACCTCGCGGAAAAGCGAGGCGCAGGCTTCGAGATCCTCGGCCGCGAGCCCGCCGAAGAGATCGGTGCCGGACAGAAGCGGAATGACGATGTCTTTGTTCGACACGGGTCTTAGGAGACGGTGGCGAGCGCTTCGCGGATGCGTGGCGGGCCCCAGCGTGAAGGAGGAGATGGCGCGTCGCCGGGATAACGGATGTCGGTGCCCTCTCCGGCGTGTAATGTGACCGTCCCGAGGCCTGCCGTGACCGTCACGGTGCCCCGTTCCACGAATACGCCGAACACGGCCCGGCTCGGGCCGGCGAAGAAGCGTGTTCCCCGCACCGCGATCAGGCCGAACGGGGTGCGGATCTGGATGGCGGTGGGCGCCGCGCCGGCGGCACGGTCGAACAGCATCGGCCCGGATTGCAGCGTGAGCTCGCCGCCTGCACTCACCAAATAACGATCGATGGTGATGCGCGCCTTCTCGCCCAGCCTCAAACGGGTATTGCCGCCGAGCTGCATGCTCAGGCGGGACTCCGCTCCCGTGCCGCACTGGTCGCCGAGGAAGACCGGCGCATTGCGATCGAGCACGCGGCGGGCGGCGCTCGCTTCCGCGAAGGCTTCCCCCTTCACGGACTCCACGGCGCCGGCGCGCTGAGCGCTCTCCGCCTTCGCGTCGCCGGCGATGACCAGTCCAAAACTCGCCAGAGCGGCGCCCAGCAACGAGCGCCGATGAAGCAGCCGATCGGCCGGGAAGTCGTCATCCAACATGGGCACTCCGATCTCCTCGCGGCGCGCCAAGAGGAGCCGCCCGAGAGTCCCTGGCGTCCAGTGCATGGTCCGGCGAAGCCTTCAGATGCTGGCCGCGGCACCGGCTTCCGTCCCACAACGTGCGCCACTCACCAGATTATAGCGCACGTCCCGATCCAAAAGGCAGGGCCATGCTTCGTTTTGCATGTGACACCCGTTGGACGCGGCGACGCAGGATTCGTTCAAATGCAACTTGCGTATGTAATACGCGCCGGCATTGCTGCCTGTGGCTGCGTCGCTGCCTGAAGGGAACACGCATATCCGGCGACTATCGGTTGCCATCATACGGCATCGTGCATCGTGCCGAAACGGGGTCCATCGTCAGAGGACATCCCGTCGGGTCAGAGGACATCCCGTCGGATCGAATAGCTGGGAGATGACCGCATGCCGTGCCACATACTCCACCTCTCCCCGCGTGCGGCTATCGCATTTGGTTTTTGTTGATGCATTTCGATTGTCATCCCGGACGGATCGCGACAGCGAGCCGCTCCGGGATCCAAGTACCCCGGCCTACGAAATAAGCGCGAGACAGTGGATCCTGGGGTCCCGGGTCTGCAGCGCACCACTGCGCTGCGCTTCGTGCTGCGCTGCCCCTCGCCGCTGTGGCGGCTCGCCCGGGATGACAATCGAGAGGCCGTGCACGACAAATGCGATTACCCTGCCGCACGCGGGGAGAGGTGGAGCAAGCGGCACCGCCTGTGCGTCAAAAACCGGAAGGAGACCGCATAGCTGCCGCAAATGGCGTGCGGCCGCGCACTTGCTCGACAGAGTCGGTGGTCGATGCTACCAGAATTCGCTTCTTCGTCGTTCCCTTACGTTTCTGGCGCGCAAGATGGCAGTCAACGTCTCGGCCTGGTCGATCCGACAGCCGCTGCCGGCGATCGTGATGGCGCTCGTCATCATGTTCTTAGGCTGGGTGTCGTTCCAGAAGCTGGCGATCACGCGGCTGCCCAACGTCGACATCCCGGTCATCTCGGTTACCATCACGCAGTTCGGCGCGGCGCCAGCGGAGCTCGAGTCGCAGGTCACCAAGCAGGTCGAGGACGCCGTGTCGGGCGTCGGCGGCGTGCGCCATATCACCTCGGCGATCACCGACGGCGTGTCCAGCACCACCATTGCGTTTCGCCTCGAGACCGACACCGATCGCGCGCTCAACGACGTGAAGGACGCCGTCACGAGGGTGCGCGGCAATCTCCCCAGCGGGATCAGCGAGCCGCTCATCCAGCGCATCGACGTGGTCGGACTGCCGATCCTCACCTATGCGGCGATCGCCGCAGGCAAGACGCCGGAGCAGCTGTCGTATTTCGTCGACGACGTGGTCAAGCGGGCGCTGCAAGGGGTGCGCGGCGTCGGCCGCGTCGAGCGCATCGGCGGCGTCGACCGCGAGATCCGCGTCGGGCTCGATCCCGACCGCCTCCAGGCGGTCGGCTTGACGGCGCTCGATATCAGCCGCCGCCTGCGCGGCACCGTCGTCGACCTCGCCGGCGGCCGCACCGAAATCGGGGGCCGCGACCAGTCGATCCGAACGCTCGCCGGCGCCAAGACCCTGGGCGGGCTCGCTGCCACGCGGATCGCGCTGCCGATGGGCGGCGAGGTCCGCCTCGACGACCTCGGAACCGTCACCGATACGATCGCCGAGCCGCGCACCTTTGCTCGTGCCGACGGGGAGCCCGTCGTCGGCTTCAGCATCCTGCGCTCGAAAGGCGCGAGCGATGTTACGGTTTCCGAGGCGGTGGCCAAGCGGATCGACGCGCTCAAGGCCGAGCACCCGGAAGTCGACCTGAAGCTGATCGATTCCTCCGTCACCTACACGGTCGGCAGCTACGATTCGGCCATGCACACGCTGTATGAGGGCGCGGCGCTGGCAATCGTCGTCGTACTGCTGTTTCTGCGCGACATCAGGGCGACCATCATCGCCGCCGTCACGCTGCCGCTGTCGATCCTGCCGTCGTTCTGGGCGATGGATATGCTCGGCTTCTCGCTCAACATGGTGAGCCTGCTCGCCATCACGCTGTCCACCGGCATCCTGGTCGACGACGCGATCGTCGAGATCGAGAACATCGTGCGGCACATCCGCATGGGCAAATCCCCTTACCAGGCCGCGCTCGAAGCCGCCGACGAGATCGGGCTGGCGGTCATCGCCATCAGCCTGACCATCTGTGCGGTGTTCGCGCCGGCGAGCTTCCTGACGTCGTTGACCGGCCAATTCTTCAAGCAGTTCGGCCTCACGGTCTCGATCCAGGTGCTGTTCTCGCTGCTGTGCGCGCGGCTGATCACGCCCATGCTCGCCGCCTATTTCATGACCTCGCATGCCGCCCACGAGGAGAAGCGGGATGGCCGCGTGATGGCGCTCTACACGCAGCTGGTCGGCTGGTCGGTGCGGCATCGCTTCATCACCGTCGCCATCGGGATCGCGCTGTTCGCGCTGTCGATCCTGAGCATGCGCCTGCTGCCATCCAGTTTCCTGCCGGTTCAGGACACCGGACGTTCGCTGCTTGCCGTCGAGCTGCCGTCCGGCTCGCAGCTCACCGAAACCGAAAACATCACCGAGGAGATCGTCAAGCGCCTGCGCAAGCGGCCGGAAATCAAGGGCGTATTCGTCGATGGCGGACGCATTCCGCCGGCCGCCGTCGAAGTGCGCAAGGCATCGCTGACCATCAACTACGTGCCCACGTCGGAACGCAAGCTGCACCAACGCCAGCTCGAGCTGGAGATCGGCCGCGACCTCGCCGACATCCCGGACATCCGCTACTGGTTCCTTGACGAGAACGGCAAGCGCGCCGTGACCTTCGTGATCACCGGCGCCGATTCGAGTACGGTCGGCAATGTGGCGGCCGAGCTCGCCACGCAGATGCGGCGCATTCCCAGCATCGCCAACGTGGTGTCGTCGGCCGCGCTCGACCGGCCGGAGCTGCGCATCCACCCGCGCCTGGACCTGGCGGTGCGGCTCGGCATCTCGACGGAGAGCTTGTCGGAGACCATCCGCGTCGCGACCATCGGCGACGTCGGCCAGGCGCTGGCGAAGTTCAATACCGGCGATCGCCTCGTTCCCATCCGGGTTCTGCTCGAGGAGAGCGCCCGCGCCGACCGGCAAGTGCTCGAGCAGTTGAAGGTGCCGACCCCGCGCGGCGGCGGCGTGCCGCTCAACGCCATCAGCGACATTCAGCTCGGTCAGGGGCCGATCGCGATCAACCGCTTCGATCGCGAACGGCAGGCCACGATCGAGGCCGATCTCGTCGGCAACGCCGCCCTCAGCCAGGCCCGAGACGCCGTCAAGGCGCTCCCGGTCATGAAGAACCTTCCGTCCGGCATCAAGGTCACCGAGGCCGGCGATGCCGAGCTGCAGGAGGAGCTGTTCGCGGATTTCGGCTCCGCCATGCGCGATGGACTGATCATGGTCTATGCCGTGCTGGTGGTCCTGTTCGGGAGCTTCCTGCAGCCGATCACGATTTTGTTTTCGCTGCCCTTGTCCATCGGCGGCGCCATCATCGCCCTGATCCTCACCGGCAAACCGCTGAGTGCGGTGGTCGTGATCGGCATCCTGATGCTGATGGGCATCGTCACCAAGAACGCCATCCTGCTCGTCGATTTCATGCTCGAGGCCATAAGCCGCGGCGTCGAGCGCACCACCGCCATCATCGAGGCCGGCCAGAAGCGTGCGCGCCCCATCGTCATGACGACGGTCGCCATGGTGTCCGGCATGATCCCGAGCGCCTTGGCCTTCGGCGCCGGCGGCGATGCCCGCTCGCCCATGGCGATCGCCGTCATCGGCGGACTTCTCCTCTCGACGGTGCTGTCGTTGCTGTTCGTGCCGGCCTTCTTCGCCCTGATGGACGACGTCGGGCAGCTGTCGTGGCGCGTGTTCGGGCGCTTCGTCGGCTCGACGGCGCTCGGCTCGGCTCCGCCCACGCCTGCCCCGCCTGTGCCTGTCGAGGCTGCGCCAGCCGCATCTGCGGCCGTCGACCTTGCGCCTGCCGAGACCGCAGCTGCCGAGGCCGCGCCGGTCAACGCTGCGCCTGCCGTATCTCCGCCGCCTGAGCCCTCGCCCGCCGATGTCACGTCTACCGGCCCCGCATCCGACAAGACCGTGGTGGTCGGAGCCGCGCCCGCGGCCGCCGCTCCTACCAAGACCGTGGTTGCCCAGACCGTGCCTGACGATGGCGCAACGGCATCACCTCCCCACAAACCCGACAACAAGACAGATCATCCGGCCGCCGCGGAGTGACAGCGGGTCATTTCCGCGCAAGCGGGAACCTATGGCCACTGACGGTGCGGTCGATTTTCCCACGATGAGGATGGGTCCCAGCGTCGCGGGGACGAGTCCGGATCGCAGTTCGAATATCTTTTGCGGCGTGCGGTGCAGCCGCTCGACGGAACCGTCCGGGCGGGTGAGGAAATTGTCGCACACGGTGGCGAAGAGATCGCGGGTAAGAACGCTCGGGTGAATGCCGATATTCATGTCGGCTTCGATCGTCATCTCCTCGTCGTGGCGCACCAGCGGACGCTCGACCGAGTCGTAGCCCTGGCCGTGGCCGTGCAGCCGCGTTTCTTCCGCAAAGCCGCGCTCGCGCATGTCGGCGTTGTAGGCGGCAAAGACATCGCGGCACGTTCGCTCGACTCGACGGCGACGCCGGCAACGGCATCAGCACGGATGAAATCATGGCCCTGACACGCGGCGAGCGCAGAATGATCCTCGTCGATGCAAACGTCCTGCTCCAACATAGCTGGACGGATGAAGCCATCCCGTTCTAGCCGCCGGCGCAGACCTCGGCATGGATGTTCAGGAGCTTGAGGACCGTCTCCTTCGAGCGGGCGCGCGCCATGCCGCATTCGGTGGCGATGCCGAATTTCGGCGCGTGCCGGCGGGCCGCCGCAATGCGCGCCCTGGTGCCGTCGACACCGTCCCTGGCATGAACGACGCCGAGAAACAGCTCGGTCCCGGCAGTGAGCTTGAGATCGGCGAACGGGCGATGGAATGCGTCGTCCTTACGGTCCACCGGCACCGGCATGTGAATATAGGCAAGCTTGTGCTCGATCGCTTGCGCCAGGGCGTTGGCGAACTCGACCATCTTCGCCGCGTCGCTGGGTTCGACGAAATGCTTCCCGGCGAAATCGCCGTAGCAGAGATGCAGGCCGAGCTCGACGTCGTCGGGAACGGCGCCGCACAGGCGCTGCATGCGCGCGAGAACTGCAGGTCCGGGCTGATCGGCGTGCGGCACCGCGTCGGTTTTTTGCCCATCCCAGACGATCATCTCGTTGCACACATCCCACTGGATGCACAGGTCGCGATGCGGGATGTGGCGGCACAGCGCGGCAACCTCGGCGATCATGGCCCTTTCATAGGCAGCCTCGACCGTGGGCAATGCGTCGGCGACGACGACGGAGCTGACCACGGCAAACGGCGTCGGCAGGCACACCTGAAACCGGATGCCGTGCGGCAGCTCGCCCTTTTCGCGCGCCGCCATGAAGTCGAGATAAGAGGCGCGCGCCTCGCGCGCGTAGCCGAGCTCGCCGAAGCGCACGTCGGACGGCATAATGCCTTCCGCCAGCGTCAGCAGCGGGAACCGATTGGTCGGGCGCACCGCGCCGGACGGGTCCGGCCGCAGGCAGGTGCTGGCGCGGAGCAGCGGATATTGCCAGCTGATCCACAGGCGACGTCCGCCGACTTCGCCGTCGGGAACGCGGCGCAGGTGGGGGCCCAGCAGCTTGCCGACCGTGGCGAAGACCTCTTCGACGGTGTCGAGGCCGATGCTGCCGACGAGATGGACGTTCACGCTGTCTCCTATATGGCTCACGATTTTGCTCCGCTTTTCAAGAAGGGAAGACCACCGAAGACGTGAGCGCGGCCTCGCTACGAAGAAGTGGCAGACTTTCAGCAGTCAAGCTTGGCACAGGAATCGGGTTGAATTTCCGCCTGGCGCTCTGATTTTCTGCGATACCTGAAGCTGTATATGAGGGCCGTATGATGGGCCGGACTGCGCACCATTATTTTATCTTCGAAACCGCAAGCGGCTTCTGCGGCATCGCCTGGAGCAACGCCGGCATCACCCGATTGCAGTTAGCGACGAGAAGCGCCGAAGCAGCCGAACGAGCTCTGCTGCGCCGGGTGCCCGGCGCCGAGCCCGGCCCGCCCACATCGGAGGTGGTCGAGGCAGTCGCCGCCGTGAAACGCTATTTCGCGGGCGAGGAAACGGATTTTTCCGGCTTCACGCTCGACCTCAGTGATCAAGACGCCTTGTTCAAGCAGATCTACGCCGCAGCGCGGCAGGTCGGATGGGGCAACACCACCACCTATGGCACTTTGGCGAAGGAGATCGGCGCCGGGCCAGAGGCCGCGCGCGACGTCGGTCAAGCCATGGCCAAGAATCCGGTGCCGCTGATCATCCCCTGCCACCGGGTCTTGGCGGCCGGCGGCAAGGTTGGCGGTTTTTCCGCGCCAGGCGGCGCGGCGGCTAAGATCCGCATGCTTGAGCTGGAGGGCGTTCATCACGAGCAACCGCAGCGGTCTTTTGGGTTCTGAGCCTCGATCTTCGGCGGAGTGACGGACCTCGGCCTCGCTTGCGCAGGGCGAATGCTGGATGCGTGAGGGTTCCGAAGCGCCTTCTGAGTAGCCCGACGGACATGGGTGCGCCATGGCGCTGCCGATCACGGGCGATTTACTCGCCGCATTGTCGCCAAGTCCGGATGACCGGTGACCCCAGCAGCTTGATCATTTTTTCGTCGCGTCCGGTTGGAACAAGTTCCGAGACCCCTCCGTTGACGGTCGAGAACGGTGCGCGAGTGTGCCGCCTCCCGACATCGCCGTGTGCCCGGCATCTCGGCATATTGGACTGATCGCGAATGATGCTCGAAAGTTGGGCATCTGACCGCACGGCGCGAATCTGGAAGCCTAAAGCCCCTCCACACGCGAATCCCGTTCAACGTGGTGAACGCGACTTGCCGGGAGATCCCAATGCCTCAACCATCCTCAGCGGCTCGTACACGGCTGGAGAAATTTCCCACGCCGGCCAAGATGACGGTCACGCTTCATGTCAATGGCGTGCAGCGCCGGTTGACCATCGCACCGTGGACCACGCTGCTTGACGCGCTCCGTCTGTATCTCGACCTCCCCGGGACCAAAAAGGGCTGCGACCACGGCCAATGCGGTGCCTGCACCGTTCTGCTCGACGGCCGGCGGATCAACTCATGCCTGACGTTGGCGATCATGAAGGACGGCGCGCAGGTCACCACGATCGAAGGTCTGGCACGAGGAGAGACACTTCATCCGATGCAGCAGGCCTTCATCGAGCATGACGCGTTCCAGTGCGGCTACTGCACTCCCGGCCAGATCTGTTCCGCCGTCGGGCTGATCGCCGAGGGCAAGGCGCACACGGCCGATGAAATCCGCGAGCTGATGAGCGGCAATATTTGCCGTTGCGGCGCCTATCCCAACATCGTGGCGGCGATCGAGGAGGTGATGTCCGGCGAAACCACGGGGAAGTCCGGGGAGGCGGGACGATGAACAATTTCGGATATACGCGCGCGCGTGACGTCGCCGACGCCGTGCGCCAGATCGCAGCCGACCCGGCCGCGAAATTCATCGCTGGCGGCACGAATTTGATCGACCTCATGAAGGAGAACGTCACGCGCCCGTCGCAGTTGATCGACATCACGCATCTGCCGCTCGACAAGATCGAGGAGACGCGTGACGGCGGCTTGCGGATCGGCGCGCTGGTCGCCAATAGCGATGTCGCCTATCACCCGCAGATCGCGGCGCGCTATCCGTTGCTCGGCAGTGCAATTCTCGCCGGCGCTTCGCCGCAACTGCGCAACATGGCCTCGACCGGGGGCAATCTTCTGCAACGAACGCGCTGCTTCTATTTCTACGACACGACCACGCCCTGCAACAAGCGCGAGCCGGGGACCGGCTGTTCGGCGATCGACGGTATCAACCGCATGCACGCGATCCTGGGGACGAGCGAGCATTGCATCGCCACGCATCCTTCCGACATGTGCGTCGCGCTCGCCGCTCTCGAGGCGCGCGTGCTCGCCACCGGCAGGCGCGGCGAGCGCAGCATAGCGTTCGCCGATTTCCATCGCCTGCCGGGCGATACGCCGGAGATCGACACCATTCTCGAGCCGGACGAGATCATCACGGCGATCGAACTGCCGCCGAAGGGCTTCGCCGCCAATTATACCTATCTGAAGATCCGCGATCGCCTGTCGTATGCGTTCGCTCTCGTAGCGATCGCGGTCGGTCTCGAGGTCGAGGGCGGCACGATCAAGGAGGCGCGCCTCGCGCTCGGCGGAGTGGCGCACAAGCCGTGGCGCGACCGTAAGGCGGAAGCGCAGCTCAGCGGAGCGCCGGCGACGCGGGAAAGCTTTCTCCGGTCGGCCGAGACCGTGCTGCGGGACGCGCGCGGCTTCGGCCACAACGACTTCAAGATCGAATTGGCGCGACGCGGCATCGTGCGTGCGCTGGCGCAGGCGGCGCGCGGCACGCCGCAGCCGCAAGCCGACAAGCGGATCGTTTGAGCGGGAGAGCGCCATGATCACCAGCCATCTCGGCAAGCCGACCTCCCGCATCGACGGGCGCGCGAAGGTGACCGGAACCGCCAGATACGCCGCCGAATACGACGTGCCCGGCCTCGCGCATGGCTTCGTGATCACGTCCGCCATCGCCAAAGGCCGTATCAAGCGGATCGATGCCGCCGATGCGCTGTCGGTTGCGGGCGTGCTTGACGTGTTCACGCATGAGCACCGGCCCAAAATGGCCTCGGCCGACGAGGCATATACGGACGAGGTGGCGCCGCCCGGCTCGCCCTTCCGTCCGCTCTACGACGATCGCATTCTGTTCAACGGTCAGCCGCTGGCGCTGGTCGTGGCGGAGGAGCCGGAGATTGCGCGGTTTGCGGCTTCGCTGGTCCGCGTCGAGTACGAGCCGGAGGCGCATGTCACCGACTTCGACGCGGAACGGACGTCCAAGCAGGACGGCAGCTCGCCGTCGCATGCGCGCGGCAACTCCGCGCAGGCGTTCGAGCAGGCGCCGGTGCGCACCAAGATCGAATATCGCATGCCGGTCGAGCACCACAATCCGATGGAGATGTTCGCCGCGACGGCGGTGTGGGAAGGCGAAGATCGCATCACCGTGTTCGACAAGACCCAGGGGCCGCAGAACTGCCGCAACTACGTCGCCAACGTGTTCGAGATGCAACGCGACAAGGTGCGCGTGCTGTCGCCTTATGTTGGTGGCGGATTCGGCTCGGGCTTACGTCCGCAATATGAGCTGCCGCTCGCCGTATTGGCGGCACGGGCGCTGAAGCGCTCGGTGCGCGTGGCGCTGACGCGCCAGCAGATGTTCACGCTCGGCTATCGCTCCGGCAACGTCCAGGAGCTGGAGCTCGGGGCGGAACCCAACGGCCGCCTCGTCTCCTTCCGCCATCGCTTTGTCGGGATGACCTCGCAGTTCGAGGACTTCCAGCGTGACTACGTCAACTGGTCGAGCTTGCTTTACCGCTGCGCCAACAGCGAGCTCCGCCAGAGCATCGTCAAGCTCGACCAGAACACGCCCTGCGACATGCGCGCGCCGGGCGGCGCCGAAGGCATGTTCGCCATCGAATGCGCCATGGATGAGCTCGCCGATGCGGCGAATGTCGATCCGCTCGAGCTGCGCCTGCGTAATTACTCCGACAAGGATCAGCTCGAGAACCGGCCCTACAGCAGCAAGAAGCTGCGCGAATGCTATCGCCAGGGCGCGGAGAAATTCGGCTGGTCCAGGCGCAATCCGCAGCCGCGCTCGATGCGGGACGGCAACGAGCTCCTCGGCTGGGGCATGGCGACCGGCATCTGGGAAGCCATGCAGCAGAAGGCGAGCGCCAAGGCGGTGCTGACCGCCAATGGCAGCGTCGAGATCGCGAGTGCGACCGCCGACATCGGGCCTGGGACCTATACGATGATGGCCCAGCTTGGCGCCGAGCTGCTCGGAGTGCCTCTCGAGAATGTGACGGTGAAGCTCGGCGATTCTGCGCTGCCGGATGCGCCGGTCGAAGGCGGATCGTTCACCACCGCATCGGTCGGCTCGGCCATTCACGCGGCCTGTCGGGCGGTGCAGGAGGAGCTTCTCCGGCTGGCGCAGAAGACGGCGGGATCGCCACTCGCTGGCGCTAAGCGCGATGATGTGCTGTTCGCGGACGGCAAGATCCGCCACAAGGACGACGAGAGCCGGGAGGTTTCAGTCGCCGGCGCGATGCGGGCCGGCAACGTCGAACGGATCGAAAAAGAAGCCACTGCCGAGCCGAACGAGGACGGCAAGTTTTCGCATTTCGCGCACTCGGCGGTGTTCGTCGAGGTCAAGGTCGATGAGCAGCTTGGCGTCATCCGCGTCACGCGCGTGGTCAACGCGGTGGCTGCCGGCCGCATCCTCAATCCGAAGATCGCCGGCAGCCAGATTCTCGGCGCCGTGGTCGGAGGCATCGGTATGGCGCTGCATGAGGAGACCGCGACCGATCACCGGTTCGGCCGATTCATGACGCATAATCTCGCCGACTATCATGTGCCGGTGAATGCCGATGTGCATGCGATCGACGTGATCTTCGTCGAAGAAGAGGATCACGAGATCAATCCGCTCGGCGTCAAAGGCGTCGGTGAAATCGGCATCGTCGGCACCGCCGCGGCGGTCGCGAATGCGGTCTTTCATGCCACCGGCAAGCGCGTGCGCGATCTGCCGATCACCCTCGACAAGCTGATGCGGGATTGAACCGCAGTTTGGCTGTCGCGCTAAACGGCGGCAAGGTCGTTCAAGCGAAACGCACCCTCGCGGTCCTAGCTGTTGACACTGCGTCGGGGACCGCTGAACTCTGCCACGCGATAGGGATGTTACACGGCACCTTACGCGGGCCGCTGTAGGTGGAACATGATTCCATCCCACAAGGTCAAATCGCACGAGCCGTCGCGCAGAACGGCCATTCCGGTTTCGTGCGCCAATTCGACGATGTCGCTGCGGTCCTGGCTGCGGTCGCCGCGATAGGAGTAATTCAAGATCAGCAAGGCGCCGCCGGGCACGAGTACGCGCGCGGCCTCTTTGATGTGACGCGCCGCCAGGCCGGACAGAAACAGGTAGGGAAAGGCGTCGACGGACAAAACCAAATGGAAGCTTGCATCGGCAAACATCGCCAAATCCTGGCCCGAGCCGCGGACCAGCAGCGCATTGGCGCAGCAACGGCATCGTTGCCGAGCGACGCGCAGCATTCCGGGCGATATATCGACACCCACGACACGCCGAGCCTCGCCGGACAAAGCCTGTACGAATCGGCCGATTCCGCAGCCGATCTCGAGAATGGTCCGGTCGCGTGCCAATAGGCCGCCGCGGCGCAACCAACCCACGATCTCCTCGGTCGCAGCGGCCAGCAGGTCCGCCCGCCCGAGCGAATAGAGCGCCGTGCTCGCCTCGGGTGATATTTCGGCAGCGCCGTCGAAAATCGAACTCCATTGCGCCGGGGGCGAACCGTCGAATTCGGGTGGCCGGCCATGATCCACGACCGCCAGAATTTTCTTCACGGTGCGGAATGCATCGGGAGTCGATGTCCACAAATGCGCCAAGCGATGAAGGCGGCCGGCGGCACCGGCGCCGTCGATTTCCTGCCACGCGTGAGCGATCGCACGCTCGACATCGTCGGGCTCTTGCGCGTGCATCACCGCCTGCATCAGCGCCACATTGGGCGGAAGCTCGCCGCGGGCGCTGCGGAGCAGCGGTGCGCGCACAAGATCGCTCCCGTCGGCCGGCGCACGTCGGCTAGGCGACCTTGTCATGAGCGTCCGCCCGTCGAAAAACACGTTGCCGGTTCCATCGATCGACCGCACCCCAGTCGTATTTGTAGGTCTCCCGACCGCGCAAGAAGTGGAACTCGCGCGCTCCTTCACGCACGGCCGCTTCAATAGCATGGCCGATGACGATCGTGCCCGGGCTTTCGAATCCATAGGCTGGATCAAAACCCGTCAGGTACCCGTAGGCACAATCGCGATGCATGAAGCCAAAATAGACTCCTGCGATCTCGCCTGCGATCGACAACGCATAGAGTCGCGCCACGGCAACGTGCATCAATCGCTCGGCGGCGGAGAGAAGAAACCCACACACGCGTGGGTCGGTCAGGACGCCGGGCTCACCGCGGTTGCCCCAGCAAAGGCCATGCAGCCGTATCAGGACAGCAATCGTTGTGGCGCAATTCGAGTCGTTGCCGGAAATGATCTCGACCGTCCCGCGGCGTGCCGCGCGGTTGTGCGCCGTGCGGAGCGATCGGAATTTGTCGGACGGCAATACTTGCCTCAACTGTTCGACACGATTCGGCAGCAGCAACACGGGACATGCACTGACGGCGCCATCCGTCTCCACGCAGTCGCTCGGACAGACGAAACGGCCGGCAGCGGAGCTCGGTGCCAATTCGGTGAATTCACACGAATCCCAGCGCGAGCCGAAGTCGACGATGCGCCGCATCAAGGCGTCCGCGACATCCGGCTGTTCGTCATCGATCAGCACATCGAGGTAGTCGCTGAGCGAAACTCCGATGGGCAAGAGCCGGCGGCCTAGCGCCCCGACCTCGCCATAGAGGGGGGCCAGTCCGACGAGCCGCCCACCCGTACGCGCTGCAATCACGCGAAGCGCGCCCGGTGCAAACGCGTTCCACCAGGAAAGAAGCCACGCTGGCGTCTGGAACGGGGTGGCGGCGGGGCAGCGATGCCACAGGTCCCACCATTCGGGCTCCAATGCGGCAAATGCTTGCGCATCGGTGATTTCATCGATCGCCAAGGCAGTCATGCGGCGTCCATCTCGCTCCGGGGGCTGGCACCAGCCAACATCGCATAGGTGGTGAAGTAGCGATCGATCATGCGTTCGAGTGGGAAGCGCTCACGCGCCGACTCTCGGCACACCTTCGGATCGATGGCGTCGGCTCGATGGATCGCTTGCGCCAGCTCCTCTTCGTCATCCACCAGAAAGCCGGTTTCCCCATCCTCAATGATTTCCGCCAAAGCGCCGCGTGCGAAGGCGATGACCGGAGTGCCGACGGTAAGCGCCTCCCGCGCAACGAGCGAACTTGTCTCCGGCACCAGCGACGGTACCAGGAGACATCGCGCCGCCGCGAGCAGCCGCCGTTTGCGGGCCGGACCGATCGGTCCGATGAAGCGGCGCCGATTGTCGATATGGGGCAGCACCTCCTGTGTAAAATACCGCTGGTGCTCTGCATGCGGGAACACTTCGCCGGCAATCAGCAATGATGCATTTGCCCGCTTGGCCGCGCGGATGGCGATGTGGACGCCTTTTTCCGGACAAATGCGCGAGAGCATCAGGGCAAAGCCGCGCCTGGCATGTCGGGGTGCAACTTCGTGAACCAGCACGCCGTTTTCGATCGGGCGAAGCAGTCGGTCGCAAGGCGTCAGCCCTGCCTGCTGAATGGCGGAAACGCAATGGAGCCACGTGTCGGGGCGGTTCGGCTCCAGCGCTGCGGCGGGATAAAATTGCAGCGGCAGATGCAGCGTGACGAGTACCGGCGGGCCGGGCGGCGGCAGATAAGCATGGAAGTCGACCCCATGCATGTGCACGACGTCGACATGGCACTCTTGCAGCACCCGACATATGGCACGGCGACACTGCTCGTGCGCCTCATTGATGCTGTGCGGGCCGAGTGTTCCGGCCGCATGCGGGATTGCGAGGAGCTGGCCGGAGGTTCGGGAACCTTCGCTGGCGATCATGATAGATCGATGTCCGGCGCGAACCAGAGCAGCATCGAGCTGGCCAAGGACCTGCTCCGCGCCGCCAGCGGTGTCTGGGCGAACGCGCGCGAACGGATAAGCGATGCTCAGGATCGTGAGCGGCACATGCCATCTCCCAGACCAAGTGTCCGCAGTGCCGCTGCGCTCAGCGTCCGCCACCGCGCACCGGTCATGCCCCACGCGTGGTTTTCGTACAGCAGCTCATCCGGCGGCGTGGCAAAGTCGTATTGCGGTGCGGGTCTGAAGCGCTCGGCTTCGATCGAAAGCATCCTCAGCACGACCTGCTGCGTCGCATGCGCCGCCACCATGCGCCGCTTCAACAGCATCTGCGCGTCGGAAAGCTTGATCTCGATTGCGTGCGAACCGATTGGCGTCGCAAAGCGCTGCAGCACCATTCCACAAGCGCCGAGGTGATAGAATGGCATCTCGATGATGGAAACTACGTGTCCGCGACGGCCGAGCAAAGCTGCCGCGGCATGCACTGCGAATGCCGCGGCGTCATGATCGGGGTGGCCGCCCTCGTAGGCATGGGTCAGAACAGTTCTGATGCGGCGAGCGGAAAACAGCACGGCGAGGCGCCGGGTCAGGCCAGCGAGGCGGCGGGCAGCCTGCTGATCCGGCACGCCGAGGGTCACGAGCTGATGCGGGGCCACTTCGGCCAGCGCCAATGCTCGCCGGATCTCAAGATCCCGCGCGGCCGCGTACGCGTCGGCTGTGGCAAACCCATGCGCACGGGCGTCAACCAAATTCCGTGGTGCCCCGTCCGTGACAAGCACGATCGATGAGCCACGCAGGCGACACAGGTGCGCACCGCATCCGATCGTCTCATCGTCCGGATGAGCCACGACAACGGCTACGTCATCCGCTGTGATTGGGCCGCGGCTGGGACTCGCCAACTCAGCAAGAAAGCTTTCGGCGGCTGGCTCTGCATCGGCGAGGCGCTCGGCCGGTGGCATAGGGCACACCATCACTCGGTCGTCGGCCAACGCCGATGGGCGCTGTGTGCGCATCGAATAGCCGCCGGAGCAATCATGCGCGTTTCTCACGAAGAGTTGGAGTTGTCCTTTATTTGCCATTTGCCGCCGCTACGTCCGCTCTGCAAGCCCCGCAGCATGAACACCGGCGGCACGCCTTGACGGCCACCAAGCCGATCGCAGAACTTTGCCGACCTCACGCGCTTCGCCGCCGCGGGCCCATGCTGGGCGTTGTCCCAGGCTCGTCGAGCCTGTGCGCGGCAATGAAGGCCAAGAGACGGGGTGAAATGCCCGAGGTCCTGCAGAAGTTCCTGTTCGAGCTTCCGCGGCGACACCGGCGACCGCGAACCGGCAATCATCTAGCATCGCATCACCAAAAATGTGCATGACGACGCGGTGAACCACAGTCCAGGCCCGCTCGCTGCTCCTCACGCCACCCGGTCGATCGCCTCGCGAATGATGCGTTCGGCTTCACCGGGGCCGCCCCAGCGTGCCACCGAGACCCACTTGCCGGGCTCCAAGTCCTTATAGTGCTGGAAAAAGTGCGCGATCTGGTCGCGCAGCACGCCGGGCAGATCCTCGTAGGTCCGCACGTCGTTGTAAAAGGGATGCAGATCATCGGTCGGGACGGCGATGATCTTCTCGTCGACACCCTTCTCGTCCGTCATCAGCAGGACTCCAACCGGGCGACAGCGAACAACCGCCCCCGGCACGACCGGCACCTGCGTGACCACCAGGATGTCGACCGGGTCGCCGTCGTCGGACAGGGTCTGCGGGATAAAGCCGTAATTGCCCGGATAGAACATCGCGGTATGGAGAAAGCGGTCGACGAACATCGCTCCCGAGCTCTTGTCGAGCTCATATTTCACCGGCACGCCACCCTGTGGGATCTCGATGACGGCGTTGACGTCGGCTGGGGGATTTCTGCCGGCCGGAATCTTTTGGATGTCCATTCCTAATGCCCCGCTTCCGAAGTTCGCGAGACGCCGCAGCACCCTCTGACGCGAACTTCGGAAGCAAAGGGGCACTCGCAAGTCTATGGTCCTGGTGCCGCTTTCGATTTGCAGTTCCTACACGAGATTCCGCCAGGCGCTGTAGGAACTTGCAAATCCGGCCGCCAGGCTTGCTCTCGCTATTGCTGTCGGCGGTGCCCGAACAGTTGAAGCAGTAACATGAACGGATTCCTAAAATCGACATAGAGCGCCAGCGCGCCCATGGCGCCCAGGCCGGCTATGCCTGCCGGGCGCGCGTGGGTCTCGCCTTGCCGGAACAGCCGAAGCCGAACCCGTGCGGCTTGGCACCTTGGTGCCGGTGGGGTAGCCAGCGGCGGCAGTGCACCGGTTCCATCAGCAGGTCTTCGGCGCCAAGCGGAGCCACGGTGCTGATCGGAGCGGCGGTTGCCATCGGCGCGCCAGGCAACCACAATCCCACGACGAACATTGCGAATACGAGCCTGACCATATCTCGCCTCTTGGCACGATGTGAACATCAGGAGCGACCATCTTCAAGTCGCGAAGCCGAGCGAAGTTCCTCGGCGGCCTCAAGACCAGCCATCCCAATAAGACGCTGACGCAGGTCCGTTACGATGTCGACGCAAGTCCGTTTCGCCGCTGCACCGCCCTGACGTCGAGCATTGAATTTGATCTCGCCAGTCCTCACGTCATGACCAACATGGGACGATGCGATGGATCGGGATTTTCCCCAGAATTGGATGTGGTCCGAAGCCTGCGAGATGCTGGCGGGGGCCGGCATCAAACGGGTAATGTTGCCGGCGCGCAACCAGAAGGATTACGAGGACATTCCCGACGACGCGCGGACCGGGCTCGAATTCGTCTGGCTCGAGCGGGTGGACGAGGCGGTGGCCGCCGCCCTGGAAGCCCCGCCGGCGGACCGCGATACTCCCTCCGCTAGGCGCAGCCAGCCCGTTGCTTCCAGCGCGGCCGCGTAAGACGCCGCCCCAGCGGGCGGTCAGGTTTGCGAAATTTTTTGAATCTTCAGGCACTTACATTGTGCGTAGCCGGCCGACCCGCGCCGCGCCGCGCGAACGCCGGGAAATCCAGGGGCCCGGCGCGATTTCGGGCGGGTTTCGCTCCCGCGCCTCCGATTTTGGCTTGAAATGCCAGATTTTCCCGCTTATTTGTGCCCCACGACGATGAGCATGCCGGTCTTCGCATCAGGCGCTGGCCGGCCGCTTTAGAATCCCGATTTGCCGACCGGCACTGACCAGCGAGGGGCCTCGAAGGCTGTCCCGCTCGGCTGTGTAGCGATCGTATGACACATGGGGTTTCATCGGGGCGGATGTTGAGAGCGTGACGACATGACCTTTTGGCAAAATGCGCGGTTTCGTCAGGACGACGAGCCGGCTGTTCTCGAGCGACCAAACGTACCTGCCGATCTGTTCGGCGCCGAGCCCGACGTCGACGATGAGGCGGAGGCAGCGGCTGCGCTTGCGCGCGCTGCCAAGCCAGCTCCGCGGCCGGCCGCAGCGACCGCAGCCGACGCGAATGGGACAGCGGAGAAGCCGGAGCGGGCCGCCATCGGGACGGCCCCCGAGACGAGCTTCTCGCGCGACCTGGTCGACACCTATTTCCGCCAGATGGGCAATGCCGAACTGCTCTCCCGAGAGCAGGAGATCGCGCTTGCGCAGCGCATCGAAGCGGCCCAGCAGTCGGTTCTCACGGGCCTCTGCCGCATTCCCTTGGTCATCGAGCGTATCAACCAGTGGGGCGATGACTGGCGCGAGGGGCGCCTGCGGCTGGACCAGATCGTCGACGTATCGATGTCGGACCCGGAAGGATCGGAGGACGCGATCATCGGTCCTGCTTCCGCGGAGCGCGATGACGAGCGTGGCGCGCATAAGGACGCCGGCGAGGATGCGGCCGACGCGCGCTTTGCCGGGGCCGCCGTACAGCTCGAGCGTATCGGCGCGATCGCGCAGGAGATCGGCGTGCTGCGGCGAAAGCGTGCCGCTGCGGTGGCACGCGCCCGCGATATTGCCAAGGCCAGCCGCGCCCGTCTTGCGGCACTTCTGGAGAGCTTCCCCGGCGAGATCGCCAGCGTCTATCTGCATCCGGACCGTCTCGAGGACCTCACCACGGCCCTCAACGACGAATACCGCACCCTGCAGCGCACGGAATTGAAGCTGACAAAGGCGCGCGACAACGCCGAGGCCGAGGAGTTGCAGCGGGAGCTGGCGGCGCTCGCGGACCGCGTCGGTTTGCCAGTCGACGAGTTCCGTAAGTTTGTCGCCGAGGTGCGCAAGGCGCGCCGCGAGGTTCGGATTGCGCGTGAAGAGATGGTCACGGCGCACCTGCGCCTGGTGGTGGCCATTGCCAAGAAGTACCGCGGCCGCAGCTCGCTCGATCTGCTCGACCTCATCCAGGAAGGCAACATGGGCCTCATGCATGCGGTGGAGAAGTTCAACTATCGCCGCGGCGTGAAGGTGTCGACCTATGCGGTGTGGTGGATCCGCCAGTCGATGGCGCGCGCCATCGCCGATCAGGGCCGCACCATCCGTATCCCCGTGCACATGGCGGAGACCGCCACCAAGGTGCTGCGCGAACGGCGCAAGCTCTACCAGAAGGAAGGCCGCGAGCCGGCCCCGGCCGAGGTCGCGGCGCGCTCCGGCATTCCCATTGCCCGGGTCGAGCAGGTGCTCTCCATGGTGCAGGATCCGGTCTCGCTCGACCTGCCGATCGGCGAGGATGGTGATGCCACGCTCGGCGACCTGATCGAGGCGCCGGACGCGCCCGATCCGCACGCCGCCGCCGAGGGAAGCGCGCTGGCGCAATCGGTGTCGGAAGCGCTCGCTCACTTGACACCGCGCGAGCAGCGAATCCTGCGCATGCGGTTCGGCATCGGCGGCACCACCGACCACACTCTCGAGGAAGTCGGCAAGGTGTTCGGCGTCACGCGTGAGCGCATCCGCCAGATCGAGGCCAAGGCGCTCGGCAAGCTGCGCCACCCCACGCGTGCGCAGAAGCTCGCCACGTTCATCGAAGACTAACACCCGTCCCCGGGCGCAGCACAGCATCCCGGGTCCGCGCAAGTGCGCGGCCCGGGGACAAGCTTGCCCTCGGGCGCGCGAAGTGCGACCCGAGGGTGGTGCGCTGCACACCCTGGATCCGGTTATCACATAAAGCAATCGGGTCCCGCATCTGCGGTGCATTGCTTC
>JBJMSU010000196.1:0-19454 GCA_045801465.1 Xanthobacteraceae bacterium
CGGCATCCGATGTCGGCTGGGTGGTCGGCCACAGCTATATCGTCTACGGCCCGCTGCTGCACGGCTGCACCTCCATCCTCTACGAAGGCAAGCCGGTTGGCACGCCGGACGCCGGCGCATTCTGGCGCGTGGTTGCCGAACACGGCGCGGTGGCGCTGTTCACCGCGCCGACTGCGTTCCGCGCCATCAAGAAGGAGGATCCCAAGGGCGCGCTGCTCGCCCGCTACGATCTGCCTAACTTCCGCACCCTGTTCCTTGCCGGCGAGCGCGCCGATCCCGATACGCTCAAATGGGCGGAAGCGCTGCTCAAGGTGCCGGTGATCGATCACTGGTGGCAGACCGAGACGGGCTGGTGCATCGCCGGCAACCCGATGGGCTTGGGCGCGCTGCCCGTCAAGCACGGCTCGCCGACCGTGCCGATGCCCGGCTACGACGTCCGCATCGTCGACGAAGCGACCCGCGAAGTCGCGCCCAACAAGATGGGATCGATCGTGATCAAGCTGCCGCTGCCGCCCGGCTGCCTGCCCACCCTGTGGCAGGCCGACGAGCGCTTCAAGGAAAGCTACCTCTCGGAATTTCCCGGCCACTACAAGACGGCGGACGCAGGTTTCAAGGACGAGGACGGCTACCTCTACATCATGGGCCGCACCGACGACATCATCAACGTGGCCGGCCACCGACTCTCGACCGGCGGCATGGAGGAGGTGCTCGCGAGCCATGAGGACGTCGCCGAATGCGCCGTCATCGGCATCAAGGACGAGCTCAAGGGCGAGGTGCCGTGCGGCTTCATCGTGCTCAAAGCCGGCGTCAACCGGCCGCCCAACGAGATCGAGGCGGAGATCGTTCAACTGGTGCGGCAAAAGATCGGACCGGTTGCCGCCTTCAAGCTCGCCATCACGGTCGCGCGGCTGCCGAAGACGCGGTCGGGCAAGATCCTGCGCGGCACGATGAAGAAGATCGCCGACGCCGAATCCTGGACCATGCCGGCGACAATCGACGACCCGGCCATCCTCGACGAGATCGGCACGGCGTTGAAAGGACACGGGATCGGGAAGGCCTGACTCCTTCTCGCGGCAATTGAGGCTGGGTCGGCGCCGCCAGCTGATTGGACGTACGCGATCGATGTCACCGGCTGAATTCCTGAAGTCCCCCTGGTTCTTCGTGTTGTTTGGCCTCCTTTGGCTCGGCGTCGGCGCAGTGCTGGCCCGGGCATCCGGTTGGCGAGCGCTGGCCGAGCGGTTTCGGTCCACACGCCCGGTCGACGGGGCGCGCTTTCGCTTTGTCACGGGTTGGATCGGAGCGTCCACGTGGCCGGTCCAGTATAGAGGAGCATTGTTCATCACCATCAGTGGCGAAGGATTCCTCCTGTCGATTTTCTTCCCGTTTCGGCTTGGCAGCCCGTCATTGTTCATTCCATGGACAGAGGTCGAATCCGCCACGGAAGAGGAGGCGTGGTTCGTCAACCGTGCGGTCGTTCGCCTGCGCGGCTTGCCAACCACCATCATGATCGCCGGTCGGGCCGGGCAACGCATGGTCGAGGCCTATGCGCTCTCTTCCCGCGATCGCAGCCGTGCGGCAGAACTGGCGGAGGCTGCGCGGCGGCGGTCAGGAGATCACTCGTCGCCGAGATAAGGTGACGGAGAAGATCGAGAAGGCTTCATCCATGCCCGCCTTCATCTGCACCGACTGCGGGACGCAATATCCGGCGCCGCTGAGGCGGACGATGAGAGTGGACATAAGTCGCCAGAGGTGCCCATGGAATTTGCGTCTACCGCCGGATTGCGTGCCGAAGTGCTCACCGCGTGCCGGGTGCTGACCCACTTTCGGATCGTCGAGGGCTTCGGCCACGTCAGTGCTCGCCTTCCCGGTGGGGAGCGGATCCTGATCACGCCACGGCGGGCGCTCGGTCTCGTCACCGAGGCCGAGCTGGTCGAGCTCGACCTGAGTGGACGTCAAGTGGCGGGGGGAGGCCGTCCGCCGCTCGAAGTGCCGATGCATCTCGCGGTTTATCGCCGCCGTGCCGACATCGCGGCGATTGCCCGCGGGCATCCGCGGCATGTCGCGGCCTACGCCTGCGCCGGCGAGCCGCTGCGCGTGGCGCATGGCTTCGGCGCAAATTTGGGCGCCGTGGTTCAGGTCTTTGCTCAGCCCTTCCTGGTGGCCAGTGCGGAGATGGGGGAAGGTGTCGCGGACGCGCTCGGCGACGCGGAAGCCGTCATCCTTCAGTCGAACGGAATGCTGGCGGTCGGGCAGTCCGTCCCGCATGCCTGCGTGCAGGCGCTGTTCCTGGAAGAGACGGCGGAGCTGCAGCTGTTGGCTTCGGGCGCGGGCTTCGCGCCCCGGTTCTACTCACCAGACGGCGCGGCACGGCGCCACGGCGACGACCGCGTGCACGAGCCCGTGCGGGCATGGGAGTACTACGTGGCGGCAGCCGAGGGGAAGCTTCGGTAAGTCATGTCGGGCACTGCCCGCGGTGCGGATCGCGAGGATTCCGCCGTCGCGTCGCGCTACAGGATCGGAAGCGGCCATGGTTCGTTTTCGTCCGGCATGTGCTCGAGCTCTTGCAACGCCAGATGGTCAGCAGGGCGTTTGCGGCAGGCTCCGACGAGGCGGGGTTCTGGCGGGTGAGCAGGTCCGGGCGGTTTGCTCCGTCGTGGAGCGAACTTTTCAGCGAACACAGGGTTAACTCGCTGAACGTCCTCAGCGAGGAAAAGCCCATGAGCATTTTTGGCACCATCATGTCGGCGATCTTCCGGCACGGCTCGGGATCGCAGCCTTCGCAAGCTTCACCCGGCGCTGGCCGCACATCGGCGGCTCCGCCATCGGGCTCGACGTCACCGCAATCTGCGCCTACGCCCGCACAGTCGGGTGCCGGCGCGGCGCCAAGCGGGTCAACGGCGACGCAGGGATCCGTCGACGTCGAAGCAGTGCTGAACGGGCTCGCCAGCCAGAAGAAGCAGAAGCTCGATTGGCGGCACTCGATCGTCGACTTGATGAAGCTCCTCGATCTCGAGAGCAGCTTGGCGGCGCGTAAACAGCTCGCCCAGGAACTGCACTACAGTGGAAATCCCGACGACTCGGCCGCCATGAACATCTGGCTGCACAAGCAGGTCATGATCAAGCTGGCCGAGAACGGCGGCAAGGTTCCCGAAGACCTCCGTCGCGTCGCGTAGCACACTCCATCACTGCTGCGGTTTGCGCCCGAGCATGTTCGCACATGCTCGGGCCGCCGCGCGTTGGCTTACACCCGTGTCTGAATGCCGACTGAGGAACGCCGCTATGAACATCGCGTTGACGATTCGGCGACGAGAGTTTCAGACGGCTGCCGCGGTCGCCCGAGCCGATGCGCGGCGCGGCGCGCGATTTCGAGGTGCCGCGCGACATGCGCATTCCGGAAGCGATGCGGCCGCTTACCGTTTGAGGCGTGGCGCGGCCCGATTGGCACGAAGCCGATTTACAGAACCGCCGATGCAGGCAAGAATCACCGTCCTGCCACGGAACGAGCCTCATGCCTGCCTTCATCTGTACCGCCTGCGGGACGCAATATCCGCCGAGCGACGCGCCGCCCGAAACCTGCGCCATTTGTCAGGAAGAGCGGCAATACGTGCCGCCCACGGGCCAGAGCTGGACCACGCTGGAGAATCTCGCGGCGCGACACTTCAATTCCTTCCGCCAGCATGAAGACGGCCTGATCGGCATCGGCACCCAGCCCAATTTCGCCATCGGCCAACGCGCGCTCATCGTCTGCACGCCGCACGGCAACGTGCTGTGGGACTGCATTGCACTCATCGACGCCGCGACCGTGGCCTTGATCAAGGGTCTTGGCGGCCTCAAGGCGATCGGGATCTCGCACCCGCACTTCTATACGACCATGGTGGAGTGGTGCCGCGCGTTCGATGCGCCGATCCATCTCCACGCCGCCGACCGCGCCTGGATCATGCGTCCCGACCCGGCGATCAAGCTGTGGGACGGCGAGACCCTGTCGCTCCTGCCCGACGTGACGCTGATCCGCTGCGGCGGGCATTTCCCCGGCGGCACGGTCCTGCATTGGGCAAAGGAAAGCGGAGTCTTATGCTCGTCGGACATTGCGACGGTCACCACCGATCGCAAGTTCCTCACCTTCATGCGCAGCTACCCGAACTTCATCCCGCTGTCGGCACGCGAGGTCGAGAAGATCGCGGCGGCGCTCGCGCCGTTTTCGTTCGACACCATTTATGGTCATTACTTCGATCGCGTGATCGCCCGCGGGGCCAAGCAGACCATGCAGGCCTCGGTGGCGCGATATCTCGCCGCCATCGCCGGTACGGCGCGCCGGGAGGACGAATAGCGTGGTGCGACAATCGGCGCTCGGTCTTCACGCAATGGCTCCGCTGTCGCAGGGTTTTGCCTTTTGAACCGCTGCCTAAAATCCAACCGAACGAGGTCCCCATGAGCATCCGATCTGCTGAACCAGGCGACACCGCTCCGTCGCGCTCGGCTGCGTCGGGTATCGATGCGTTCGCCGCCAAGTTCTATGACGAGCTGTTGCTGGTCTCCCGCGTCGCCCTCGGCCTGATCTTCGTGCTGAGCGGCTATATGAAGCTCACGGGGCTTGCGGCCTTTTCGGCGAGCCTCGCGGCGCGCGGCGTGCCCGCCGCCTGGCTCTGGGGACCGGTCGGCGCCACGGTCGAATTCGTCGGCGGCCTGCTCATCGTGCTCGGCCTCGGCACCCGGTACGCCGCCCTGCTGATGATTCTGTTCGTCATCGTCGCCACGGCGATTTCGCACCGCTTCTGGGAATTCGCCGATCCGCAGCAGTTCCGTACGCAGCAGAGTCAGTTCTTAAAGAACCTGTCCATTATCGGCGGCTTCCTGTTCGTGTTGGCGGCCGGAGGCGGCCGCTTCTCGCTGGACAATCTGTGGCGCCGCTAGTGCCGCGAACCCGAAGTTCGCTCACGTTTGCCCCCGCTTTTCGATTTGAAGTTCCTATGCGAGTTTGCGGCAGGGGCTGTAGGAACTTCAAACCGGCGGCACGAGCGAGGATGACCCATGGGGCGGCTCGACGATAAAGTGGCGATCGTCACCGGCGGCGCGCAGGGCATCGGCCTGGCGATTGCCCGGCGCTTCGTCGCCGAGGGCGCAAAGGTCGTCATCGCCGACATCGCACAAGAAATCGGGCGGACGGCGGCACAGGAGCTAGGCGACGCGAATTGCCGCTTCGTATCAGCCGACGTGGGCAGGGCCGAGGAAGCGAGTCGGCTGGTGGCGGAAACCTGCGCGACATTCGGCAAGCTCGACGTCCTGGTCAACAATGCCGGCATCATCCACGCGGCGGATTTCCTCGACCTCGCGGAAGCCGATTTCGATCGCGTGCTGCGCGTAAACCTGAAAGGCGCGTTCCTGGTCGGCCAGCAGGCGGCGCGGCAGATGGTCGAGCAGGGCAAGACCGGCAGAGCAGGCGGCGCCATCATCAACATGAGCTCGATCAACGCGAGCCTCGCGATCCCCAATCAGACGCCCTATTGCGTGTCGAAAGGCGGATTGTCCCAGCTCACCAGGGTGATGGCTCTGGCGCTCGCGCCCCACCATATTCGCGTCAATGCGATCGGCCCGGGCTCGATCATGACCGCCATGATGGCGACGGTTGCGACCGACAGGGAAGCGAAGGGGCGGGTCCTCTCACGCACACCGCTCGGACGCATCGGCGAGCCGGATGAGGTCGCCGCGGTTGCCGCCTTCCTCGCCTCCGACGACGCCAGCTACGTCACCGGCGAAATCATCTATGTCGACGGTGGTCGCCAAGCCCTCAATTACACGGTTCCAGTGAACTACCGATCCCTCGATTAACAAGCCATTGCCACATTTCCGGCCAACAAGTTCCTCATTCTTTTGCTTTTAGAGCCCCTGCACGAGGGGCTTCGGCCTCTCCATACCCCGAAAAACCAAAATTAGTGTGGACATGCGCCGACTCAACACGTCGACAATCCTGTTTGCCGCTCTGTTACTCGCTCAACCCGTCCTCGCCGAAGGGGAACCAGAAAAAGCGGCCGTCGCCGAGACGGCGGCCCAGACAGCCTCGCCGGAAGCGCCAGCCGAGCCGGCGAGCAAGCCGCCAGCACCGGCTGAAACCGCGGCGCAGCCTGCAGCTCCGGAGGGACCCGCCGCCCAGGCGACGGCCGCGCCGTCCAATGGGACGGAGAAGCGCCAGCAGCAGCTGACGCGGGACGGGATCTGTCGGCTGATCGAATCAGCGGCCAACGGAGAGGCTCTGCCGTTCGAATTCTTTGCCCGCCTGATCTGGCAGGAGAGCAGGTTCAATCCGCAGGCGGTGAGCCCCGCCGGCGCCCGCGGCATCGCACAGTTCATGCCGAAGACGGCGCACGGGCGCGGGCTCGCCGACCCGTTCGAGCCGGCCTCGGCGCTGCAGGAATCGGCGGAGTTCCTGCGTGAGCTGGTCCAGCAATTCGGCAACGTGGGCTTGGCGGCTGCCGCCTACAATGCCGGACCCAAGCGGGTGAACGACTGGCTCGCCAAGCGCGGCGCGCTGCCGCGCGAGACGCAGAATTACGTGCAGATCATCACCGGCCGGTCGGCCGAGAAATGGGCGGCGGCAGGGCCGCCGGTCTCGGAGCAGGCGCAGGATTTTCAGTGCAACGAGATCGCCAAGCTGGTTGCGCAGCGGCGCAATGATCCCGCCATCGAGCGGCTGGCCAGGGCGGTTGCCCAGCGGCTGAGCCGCTCGCGCGGCGATACGCCGGCTGCGGCACGCGGGTCGGCACGGAACGGCATCCTGGCCAAGCGCACGGCACCGCCAACTTCGCCGCGCAACGAGCAGGTCGCCAAGGCAACGGCCCAGCCGCACGGCCCGGTCAAGGTCCAGCGTATCATCAAGATTACCGCGAAGGGGCACGATCGTGCGCGCGTCCAGGTCGTCAGCGTGGTCGTGCCGTCGAGCCGGGATATGCGCATGGACCGGTCGAGCCGGGATATGCGGAGGGACAAGGTCGCCAAGCTTGCCGACCAGCGCGGCAGCGCGCCTGAGGCCAAACGGAGCCCTGAAAAGGCATCGCGTGTGCAGACGGCCGCCATTTCGGCCAAGGCGAAGGGCAAGACGGTGGATGTGGCAGAACGGACAAAGACCAAGACCGCCGACTCGCGGGAGCGCCGGCCCTCGAACGTGAGCAGCGCCGCGCGTCACCCGCGCTCCGGCAAGGTCCGCGTTGCCGCAAATGGTCAAACGGCCGCGGAAAAGTCCTGCTCGCAAACCAAGGTCAGCGGGCGCAAATCCTGCCGGCAGGCCTGAGCGGCTATTGCGAAAACCGGCGTCCGGCCCGGATCAAGTCCGGGCCGGACTTTTTTCGCAATGACATCCGTGCGGCCGCAAAGCGCGCCGCGTCTGCAGGGCCCCGTCAGGACTCCTCTTTCTCGTCGCCCTTGCCGCCGAGCTGCTTGAGCTTGGCGAAGACCGCTTCGACGTCGAGCTCTTCCTTCTTCTTCTGGGTCGGCTCAGGCGCAGGCGGTGGCTCCGCGGTGGTGGCGGCGGCGGGAAGCAGCGTGGGTCCGCGATCGGCTTCTGCCTCCACCGGCTTTTCCTTGGCGGCGCGCTGGACCTCGAGGTCGAGGTCGATCTGCGAGCACAGACCGAGCGTCACCGGGTCCATGGGGGTGAGATTGGACGCGTTCCAGTGGGTGCGGTCGCGGATCGCCTGGATCGTCGACTTGGTGGTGCCAACCAGCCGCATGATCTGCGCATCCTTCAGCTCCGGATGATTCCTGAGGAGCCACAGGATGGCATTGGGCCGGTCCTGCCGACGCGAAACCGGGGTGTAGCGCGGCCCTTTCTTGCGCTTCGCCTCGGGCAGCCGCACCTTGGGATTGGCCAGGTGGAGGCGATAGTCGGAATCATCCTCCGCCTTGGCGATCTCCTCTCGCGTCAACTGGCCGGTGAGGATCGGATCAAGTCCCTTGATGCCCTGGGCGGCATCGCCGTCGGCAATCGCCTTCACCTCCAGCGGGTGGAGCTTGCAAAATTCCGCGACTTGGTCGAACGAGAGCGCGGTGTTCTCGACCAGCCATACGGCAGTCGCCTTCGGCATCAGCGGTGCGTTGATCATGACAAAATCTCCTCTGCGCTTCGCCCGCTCCGGGGAGCGAAGCCGTTCGCCATCGGCGATGACTGGAAACCGCCCGGAATATAGGCATACGCGCGTGCCGTGTCCAATACTCCGCGCAGGCGCGATGCTGCCGATCATGCCGAGCGATCGCGAGCACGTCCATGGCTGAGCCTCATGTCGTGATCTATACGGACGGCGCCTGCTCGGGAAACCCGGGTCCGGGCGGCTGGGGCGCCATTCTGAGATATGGCGATCGCGAGAAAGAGCTGAAGGGCGGTGAGCCGGTCACCACCAACAACCGCATGGAATTGATGGCCGCCATTTCAGCACTCGAGGCGCTCAACCAGCCTTGCCTGGTCGATATTCACACCGACAGCCAGTATCTGCGCAACGGCATCATGACGTGGATCAACCAGTGGAAGCGCAACGGCTGGCGCACCGCCGACCGAAAGCCGGTCAAGAACGACGATTTGTGGAAACGTCTCGAGACGGCGCTGGGCCGTCACCGCGTGCGCTGGCACTGGGTGCGCGGCCACGCCGGCCACGACGTCAACGAGCGTGCCGACCGGCTCGCGCGCGAGGCCATTGCGGCGGTGCGGGCAGATGCCAAGGGCGCGCTGACGGCACCTACGTCACACCCTCTCCCCGCCAAGCGGGGAGAGGACAAGCTTTGAGGGCGTTCAGAAGGCGCGCGGGCCTCACAATTGTTTGAGCAGGCTGTCGCCGCCGGACACCTCGACCTTGCCGGGCGCCTCCTCGACATCGAGCTTTTTCACCACTCCGTCCTCGACCACCATGCAATAGCGGCGCGAACGCACGCCGAGACCGTTGCCGGATCCGTCGAAAGTCAGGTCGATGGCTTTGGCGAACTCGGCATTGCCATCGGCGAGGAACTCCACCTTGTTGTTCGGGTCGGTGTCCCGCTTCCAAGCCCCCATGACGAAGATGTCGTTGACCCCGGTGACCGCGATGGTGTCGATGCCCTTGGCCTTGATGGCGTCGGCGTTGTGGACGATCGAGGGCATGTGCATCTTGTGACAGGTGCCCGTATAGGCGCCGGGCACGGCAAACAGAGCCACCTTCTTGCCTTTGAAGATCTCGTCGGTGGTCTTCCACGCGGGCCCCTCCGGACCCATGACGCGGAACTTGGTTTCGGGCAGGCGGTCGCCGACGTTGATGGGCATGGCACGCTTCCTCTTTGCGGTGGGAAATCGTCGAATGTTGTAATTTAGCGCGGCGGCACAGCGAGAGCCATATCCGATCGGGTAGGCTAATCGAGCTGATAGGTGACTTCGATCGCCGCCTCGCCGGCGACCGCCGTCAGCGTGAGGAGTGCTCCCTCGGGCTTTGCACCGCCAGGTAATCCGTCGAGCGCAAGCGCAAAGCGCTTCACATGGTCGGCTGCGCCGGCGACCGGTTCAGGCAAGGGCAGGGCCCAATCGGGGGTTGGCCCTTCGGCAAACAAATCGACGCTCGTGCCGGCGGGCGCGATCACATCGACGACGACCCGATCACGTGCTTCACGTCGCACGGCGCGAATCGACAAGGCGGATGCTTCGCCGAGCGAACGGCGCTGCGGCACGCGCGCCTCTGCGGCAGTCAACGCCGCCTCTTGCGAGGTCCGCGCGCTCGCCAGCGCGAGCTCGGCTTTGGCCTCCGCCGGTACGCACAATTTCTCGCAGACCGCGTAGTCGAGGTCGAGGCGGAGCGTCACCGATCGGCGCGCGTCCTTGGGCTCGACGACGAGCGGGAAGATCACATGCGCCTTGTAGCCGATCGATTGGCCGCTATCGTCGGTAAAGCGATGCGGAGCCGGCCATTTGACCGTGACGGCTTTGACGTTCTCCGAGCGTGCGAAGGTAAACCGCGGCGGTACCCCGGAATCGCCTGGATAGCGCCAGTAGGTTTTCCAGCCGGCATCGAGCCGGATCTCGATGCCGGCCCGGAGCGTCGGATTGTCGCCATGCCGGGCGCCGGCCGCAATCAGACGCACGGCCGAATGCATGCTCTTGTCCCAATTTGATGCGTCGGCCGCCGATGCCGGCGCCGTGATAGGCATGAAAAGCACCGGGATCGCCACTATTTGGGCGAGATGCCGGCGAAGGTTGAGGCATGCGGGAAGCATTTCGGGTTCACTCGGACTTTCGATCATGAATTCGGTGAGCGCGATCCTGGCAAATGTGGCGGGCCGCGCATTAATGATTGTTTAGCTAAGGCGCTGACCTGGTCGGACGCCACTGAAATGATCGTGATCGGAACCGCGAGGCGAAATCTTAGTTTCCCAACTGCGGCGATCGGGGTAACCTTTGTCTATGCGGACTGCGCGCAAACCATCGGACAAGACCGGCCGGGGCTACCTCGACGGACAGATGCTGATCGCGATGCCGAGCATGCGCGACGAGCGCTTCACCCGCAGTGTCATCTATGTGTGCGCCCACTCCTCCGAAGGGGCCATGGGCATCGTCGTCAACCAGCCGGCCGCCAACATCAATTTTCCCGATCTCCTGGTGCAGCTCGAGGTGATTCCCGCCTCCGACATCATCCAATTGCCCCGTCGTGCCGGCACGGTGAAGGTCCTGCGCGGCGGGCCGGTGGAAACCGGCCGCGGCTTTGTGCTGCACTCCGCCGACTTCTTCATCGAGAACTCGACCTTGCCGATCGATGATGGCATCTGCCTCACGGCGACGCTGGACATCCTCAAAGCGATCGCGCGCGGGGACGGTCCGGCGAGCGCACTGTTGGCGCTGGGTTACGCCGGCTGGGCGCCGGGCCAGCTGGAGACCGAAATCCAGGAAAACGGCTGGCTGCATTGTACTGCCGATCCGGAGTTGATCTTCGGCGGTGACACCGAGACCAAGTACGAAAAGGCGCTGAGAAAGATCGGGATCGATCTCGGTATGCTCTCCAGCGAAGCCGGGCACGCCTGATCACGGTGTCGTCGGCGCTCGCTCCGCCAATGCTGAACTACCGCACCGGTTCGAATTCGTCGCTGGTCAGCAGCGCCGAAGCTTCCTGCGCCGTCATCGGATAGCCGAACGCAAAGCCCTGCGCATATTCGCAGCCGAGCTGGTAGAGCTCGACCGCATCCGAATCGCTTTCGGCGCCTTCCGCCACCACGTCCATGCCGAGATCATGGGCCAGCGCGATGATGGAACGCAGGATCACCGGCCGTTTGCCCCGGCCGGTCGTGCGCACGAACGACTGATCGATCTTGATCGTGTCGAACGGGAAGCGCTGCAGATAGGCGAGCGAGGAATGTCCGGTGCCGAAATCGTCGAGCGCCAACCCGGCGCCGAGCTCGCGCATGCGGGTGAGCATCTGCGCGGCATATTCCGGGTTCTCCATCACGATCGACTCGGTGAGCTCGAGCTTGAGGCTTCCGCGCGCCAGCGCCGAGCGCGACAGCACCGTGCGCAGGTCCTGGATCAGGTCGCGGCGCAAGAGCTGGCGCGACGATACGTTGACGCTGGCGAAAACCGGCTCGCGGCTCCGCACGGCGCGCTGCCAGGTGGCGAGCTGCTTGGCGGTGCTCTCCAGCGCGAACAGGCCGAGGTCGACGATGAGGCCGGTTTCTTCCGCAATAGTGATGAATTCCGACGGCGACAGCCGGCCGAGCTTGGGATGGTCCCAGCGCAGCAAGGCCTCGAACCCGGCGCAGGAGCGGTCCTCGAGCCGAATGATCGGCTGGTACAGGAGGCTGATCTCTTTGCGTTCGAGGGCACGACGCAGCTCGGTTTCGAGCGTGAGCCGGTCGCTCTTGCGCGCGCGCATGGCCGGCTTGAACACCTCGATGCGGTCGCCGCCGATGCGCTTGGCGTGATACATCGCGAGCTCCGCGTCCTTGAGGATGTCCTCCTTCTTGGACGGATCGTTGTCGGTGAGCACGAGCCCGATCGACGCGGTGAGCAGGATTTCCCGATCGTTGAAGGTGATCGGGGCGCGCAGCGTGCGGCGCATTGTGTCGGCAAAGGCGGTGATGCGTTCGGGTTCGCGCTCCGAGATGAGCAACAGGCCGAACTGATCGCCGGTGAGGCGGGCAAGTGTGTCCTGCGGCTTGAGCAGACGGCCAAGCCGGCGGGCCAGCGTCAGCAGGATCGAGTCCCCGACCGCCATGCCGACCGAATCGTTGACCTGCTTGAAGCGGTCGAGATCGATGATCATGATGGTCGGCCGGATGGCCGCATCGGCGCGGGCGAAGCTCAGCGCCGCTTCCAGCCGGTCGAGGAACAGCTCGCGGTTGGGCAGTCCGGTCAAATTGTCGTGCACGGCATCGTGCAGCAGACGCTCCTCGGCGGTCTTGAACTCGGTCACGTCGGTGAGCGTGCCTACCAGGCGCACGACTTCGCCATCGGAACCGACCACCGGTCGCGCCTTGAGGGCGAGCCAGATGTAGTGGCCGCCCGCCGTGCGCAACCGGAAATCCTGGACGAGCCGGCCGCGCCGCTGTTCCAGCAGGCCGTCGAGCGCGGCGCGGAAGCGATCGCGGTCCTGCGGGTGCAGAATATCGAGCCAGCGCGTTGCCGAACCTTCCAGCGTCCCGCGCTTCATCCCCAGGAGGTGCTCGGTCTCCGCACTGGTGAACACCCGGTCGACGCTGACGTCCCAGTCCCAGATCATGTCGCCGGCGCCGGTGAGCGCCAGCGCGCGGCGTTCCACATCGGAGACGATGGAGGTGGTGGTCCCGCCGGAGAAGGCGTGCTGCATCACCGTGAAGCCGATCAGCATCACGATCAGCACCAGGCCGCCGAGCAGGGCCGGCCCGGCGATATCGTTGGTGACGAGCCCCGTCACGGCCATGGCGGCGGCGAAGACCCACACCACGAACAACAGCCAAGTCGGGATCAACAGCACGGCGCGGTCGTAGCCGTGGGTTGCCAAGTAGACGATCAAGGCGAAGCCGGCGACCGCCACGAGCGCCAGCGAATAGCGCGCGATCCCGGAAGCGGCCGGGGGATCGAATAAGGCGAGCGCCACCAGCGCGCCGAGGAACACCAGCCAAGCGGCGGTGATGTGCACGTAACGTACGTGCCAGCGATTGAGGTTGAGATAGGCGAACAGGAACACCAGCAGCGTTGCCGCCAGGATCGCTTCGCCGGACGCGCGCCATACGCGTTCGGCCCCGGCCGAGACGTCGAACACCTTGCCCCAGAAGCCGAAGTCGATGCTGATATAGCCGAGCACGGCCCAGCCGAGTGCTGCGGCGGCGGGAAACATGACGCTGCCTTTGACGACGAACAGAATGGTCAGGAACAGCGCGAGCAGTCCGGCGATGCCGATGACGATGCCGTAATAGAGCGTAAAGCTGTTGACCTTGTCCTTGTAGGCGTTCGGCTCCCATAAGTAGAGCTGCGGCAGCTTGTCGGTGCGCAGCTCCATCACGTAGGTGATCACGGTGCCGGGATCGAGGGTCAGGCGATAGATGTCGGCGCTCGCGTTGTCCTCGCGGTCGGGACGGTCGCCCGAGCTCGGCGTCATATTCACGATTCGCGAGAGGCCGAGGTCGGGCCACAGCAGTCCGGAATCGACCAGCCGGTAATGCGGCGCGACCAGGAGCCGCTCGATCTGCTCGTCGCTGTTGTTGGCGAGCGCCACCACCGCCCAGTTGGTGCTCGACTCGCGCGAGCGCACCTCGATGCGGCGTACGATCCCGTCAGGTCCCGGAGCCGTCGACACTTGGATGCGGTCATTCTCGGTGCGTTGCCGCTCGACCACGTCGGTGAGATCGATGGCCGGCGCGTCGAGACGCACGTTCACGGCCTCGACGGCACGCGCGCCGGAGGCCTGCAGGATCGCACCGAGGATCACCGCCGCCGGGAAGGCAGCGCGGAAAATACGCAAACGGCACCCCTTAGGCCCGACGGGCTCGCGTGAACCCCAGCCTCGATGAGTACAAGGGGGATGCGATAAGAGCAAGGATTTTGGGTAGGCTCAAAGAGTTAGCCGCAATTTTGAGTGGCAGCGCAATGGCGGAGTCGACCCCATCAGGGACGTCCTGAACAGGCGCCGCGAGCACGTTGAAGTCACACGATCAGCACGATCTTGCCGATATGCTTGCTCGATTCCATCAGGGCATGTGCGGCGGCGGCCTCGACCAGCGGGAACGTCTTATAGATGACGGGTTTGACCTTCCCGGCGGCGAGCAGCGGCCAGACTTTCTCTTCCAGCCCGCTGGCAATCGCGGCCTTTTCCGGGACTGAGCGCGCGCGCAGCGTCGAGCCCGTATGGGTGAGGCGCTTGAGCATGATGCGGCGAAAGTCCACCGTGGCCTTGGGGTTGCCCTGGAATGCGATCTGGACGATTCGGCCCTCGACGGCTGCGGCTTCGTAATTTCGTCCGATGTAGTCGCCTCCTACCATGTCGACGATGAGCTCGGCGCCCTTGCCGCCGGTGGCCTTCTTGGTGATCGCGACGAAGTCTTCCGTCTTGTAGTTCACCGCGACGTCGGCGCCGAGCTTGCGACACGCTTCGCATTTCTCGGGCGATCCAGCCGTCGTGACGACGTTCGCGCCGAACGCCTTGGCGAGCTGGATCGCCGTCGTGCCGATTCCGGACGAGCCGCCGTGAATGAGCAGTGTTTCGCCGCTCTTGAGCGCGCCACGCTCGAAAACATTGTGCCAGACCGTGAAGAAGGTCTCCGGGATGGCGGCGGCTTCGAGGTCGGCGAGGCCGCCCGGAATGGGCAGCGCGTTGGTCTCGTGAACCGCGCAGTATTGGGCATATCCCCCGCCGGCCACTAAGGCGGTGACGCGGTCGCCCGCTTTCCATTCGCTCACGGCGCGATCGACCGCCACGACTTCGCCGGCGACCTCCAATCCGGGAATATCGGAAGCCCCCTTCGGTGCCGGATAAAGGCCCATGCGCTGCATCACATCGGGCCGGTTGACGCCAGCGGCCGCAACCTTCACCAGGACTTCGCCCGCGGCGAGCGTGGGCACCGGGCGTTCCTCCGGAACGAGAACCTCCGGTCCGCCGGGCGCGCGGATCGCGATCGCAGTCATGCGCGACGGCAGCCGAGTCATCGATCCCCGCAACGACAGGAGCGGTCAGTCGTCGGTCGGCAAAGGATCCCACGAGGCAGGTTTCCCAGCACCGACATGATTTCCGAGCCCATGTCTAGTTGCCGGCAGGACGTGTGACAAGGATGAGGATCGCCGCTATCTTGGCGGCATTCGGGAGCCACGCCCATGCCCATCATCGATGAAGAAGAGCGGCCGAAGAAGAAGCTCGCGCACGAGATCGGTCAGGACCTCGCGCTGTTGTCGGTCGAGGAGTTGCGTGATCGCATCGCGCTCCTGAAGGAGGAGATTGCGCGCCTCGAGGCGGCCATGGCATCGAAACAGGCCTCGCGCAGCACCGCCGACCAGTTCTTCAGGAAATAGCCGGGCAAATGCCGAGAAAACGCCCGGCCACCCCGGCTCGCTCCGCGGTGCACGAAAAAATAAGGAATCTGCTGGGATTTAACGACCCGTTAAGCTTTCTCGTTCATTACTGCAGGCGTCCAACTTTTGGACATCGAGTGGCTCCTGTCCACTCTGTTTGACGCCTCCCTGTTATGACCTTGAGCCGCCGGCAACGGCGGCTCTTTTTTTGTTCCGTTTCAGGTCACCCGATGCGGCTCGTTCCTTGCAGGATTCGATTGACGATTTTTTGGCGACCCGGTGGGCTTTACAGACCGGGGCGTGATCGGCAATGCTCGAAGCCGGGGTGTGAGGCGTATCATGTCGGACAAGTCGGCCAACCAAGCCGGGCCGGTCTCTTTCGGCGAAAGACTGGCCGGCTCGCAGGCTTTTTCGCTCCTGTTTCGCGAAGGCATGGCATTGGTCGAGGAGACCGCAGGGTACCTCGATGGTCCCGGCCGCCGTGAATCGAAGCTCTTGGAGCGCAGCGCGGCGCTGGTCTACGCCACCGAAAGCATGCGGCTCACCACGCGGCTGATGCAGCTCGCCTCGTGGCTGCTGCTTCATCGCGCCGTCAACGAGGGCGAGATGTCGCTGGCCCAGGCCAACAAGGAAAAGACCAAGGTCAAGCTGTCGACCGGCGAAGGCGGCGATAACGAGGCCAGCGCGCTTTTGCCGGAAACTCTGCGTGAATTGATCGAGCGCTCGCTGCGGCTCCAGGAGCGGGTGCGCCGCCTCGACACGACCATCCATACGGCCGCGGCTGCGGAAACCAAGAGCAATCCGGTCGAGCGGCAGGTCAATCTGCTGAAGGCGGCGTTCGAACGCGACGGGGCGTGAGAACCCGTGATGCGCGGGCGAGCCGCTACAGCGGCGAGGGTTTGACCCGCACATCGATCAGAATGCGTGATTCAACTCAATGCCATGGATTGCCGGATCAAGTCCGGCAATGACGGAGGGTCGCCGGGCCGTGTCGCTGGCCTAGGCTACTTCTTCAAAATCCCAGAAAATTTCTTCTGGAACCGCGAGAGGCGTCCACCGCGGTCGACCAGATGCTGCTGGCCCCCGGTCCAGGCGGGGTGCGACTTCGGGTCGATGTCGAGATGCAGCGTGTCGCCAGCTTTCCCCCAGGTGGTGCGGGTGGTGAATTCGGTGCCGTCGGTCATGACCACCTTGACGGTGTGATAGTCGGGATGAATCTCGGGCTTCATGGCTCTTGTCCTGCGCCGGTGCGCGCGCTCTGTACTTGTCGTGACGGAAGGTCGCGGCTCTATATCGCACCGGCGGAATCGGCACAAGCCAAGCTTGCGGTCGCAAGCCCCATCGGGGCATGTTCCGAAGGGTGCTCGCGTTGAGCGCGTATCGGGGGCAGTGAGGAGCCGCAAGATGACCGGCGCCGATGGCCGTGGTTTCGGCGCTTCGGCGGCGCGCGAAGCCGCGCCGCTGACCACCGCGGTCTCTTCACGCAAGCCGAAGCTGCGGCCGCTGCTCGCCTTGTGGCCGTACGTGGCGCGCTACCGCGGGTACCTGGTTGGCGCCTGCGCGGCACTCGTCGTCGCCTCGCTGGCCACGCTCGCCGTTCCGGTCGCGGTGCGCCGCATGATCGACTTCGGATTTTCCGCCGAGCGTTTGGGACTGATCGATCAGTATTTCGCCGTGATGATCGCGGTGGTGGGAGTGCTCGCCGGTGCGAGCGCGTTGCGCTACTACTTCGTCACGGTGCTGGGCGAGCGCGTGGTGGCCGATCTGCGCGCAGCCGTGTTCGCGCATCTCACGCTGCTCTCGCCGGCGTTCTTCGACACGGCCAAAACCGGCGAGCTCACCTCGCGGCTCACCGCCGACACGACCCAGATCAAGGCCGCCGTCGGCACCTCGGTTTCGGTCGCGCTGCGCAACCTGCTCTTGTTCCTCGGATCGGCCGCCATGATGGTGGTGACGAGCCCGCGGCTGTCCGGCGTCGTGCTGGCCGCCATTCCGGTCATCGTGCTGCCGCTCGTCGCCTTCGGCCGGCTGGTGCGGCGCCGCTCACGCTCCGCGCAGGACACGCTGGCCGACGCCTCCGCCTATGCGGCCGAGCTGATCGGCGCGATGCGGACCGTGCAGGCGTTCACCAGCGAGCGCGTCGCCACGGCGCGTTTCGGCGAAGCGGTCGAACGCGCGTTCGCTGCCGCCCGCTATTCCACCAAGGCGCGGGCCGTGCTCACCGCGATCGTCATCTTTCTGGTCTTCGCCAGCGTCGTCATCATCCTCTGGGTCGGCGCCCAAGACGTCCTGCGCGGACGCGTGAGCGCGGGCACGCTCGGCCAATTCGTGCTCTATGCGGTGTTCGCCGCCGGCGCGCTCGGTGAGCTCAGCCAGATGTGGGGCGAGATTTCGCAGGCGGCCGGCGCGGCGGAGCGACTGACCGAACTGCTTGCGGTCGAACCCGTCATCATGACCCCGGCGCGGCCGTTGTCCCTGCCGGTGCCGCCGCGCGGCGAGGTCGCGTTCGCATCGGTGCATTTTGCTTATCCGACACGTCCCGACGTGCACGTGCTCGACGGGGTCTCATTCCGGGTGGCGCCCGGCGAGAAGGTCGCGATCGTCGGACCGTCGGGGGCCGGCAAGAGCACGCTCTTTCACCTGCTCCTGCGCTTCTATGATCCGTTGCGCGGCGACATCACCTTCGACGGGGTTCGGTTGGCGGACGTCGAGGCCGCAGAGCTGCGCCGGCGCATCGCGCTGGTGCCGCAAGACGCGGTGGTGTTTGCGAGCTCCGTCGCCGACAACATCCGCTTCGGACGGCCGGACGCCAGCGATGCCGAGATCAAGCGCGCCGCCGAACTGGCGATAGCGGACGAATTCATTGTCCGCCTGCCGCAAGGCTACGATTCGCTCATCGGGGAGCGCGGCGTCACATTGTCCGGGGGCCAGCGCCAGCGCATCGCCATAGCACGCGCATTCCTGCGGGATGCGCCGCTGCTCCTGCTCGATGAGGCGACCTCGTCGCTCGACGCGGAAAACGAGCGGCTGGTGCACGCCGCCCTCGAGCATCTCACCCAGGATCGCACCACGCTGGTCATTGCCCATCGTCTGGCGACGGTGCTCTCGTGCGACCGCATCCTGGTGATGGATCGCGGCCGGGTCGTCGAGGAGGGCACGCACGAGCGGCTCGCCGCCGCTGGCGGCCTTTACGGCCGGCTCGCCAAGCTGCAGTTCGAGGGCGCCTAGGCCGACAGTGTCCTTAGACTAGGGGCGCCAGCTCATCTTGTAGACCGGCCGGCCAGAATTGGGATTGACGTCGCCGCCCTGGATCACGAAGCCGTGCTTCTCGTAGAACCGGAGTGCACGGCTGTTGTCCTTGTTGACGTGCAGTGTCAGCCCGCTGGGGGCAAGCCGCTTCGCCTCGTCGAGCAGCGCAACGGCCGCGCCCGAGGACCAGCTCTCCGGTGCGACCACGATCTGATCGAGATAACCGCTGTCGGGAACCACGGTGACGAAGCCGATCAGATTTCCGCCGGCCTCGGCGACCATGATCGTCGCGGTCGGCAGGATCTCATCGCACCAGCGTTGGCGCCACCACTCACGGCGCGCCGCGAAGTCGATGACCGGATAGGCCTCCTGCCAGGTGCGCTGCCACAGGTCGATCGCCGCCGTCTCGTCGGCGGGAGCGTAGTGGCGCAGGATGAATTGGCAGTTCGGCATCGCCGGCCCGCTCGTTAAATCTCCGGGGCCGCTCACCGCTCCGTCAGCTTCAGCTCGATGCGCCGGTTGCGGCGATAGGCTTCGTCGGTGCGCTCGTTGTCGAGCGGCTGGAACTCGCCGAAGCCGGCCGCGACAAGCCGCTGCGGCGAGACGCCTTTGGCAATGAGGTATTGCACGACCGAGATGGCGCGGGCGGAGGACAGGGCCCAGTTCGACGGGTACTGCGCGGTGACGATCGGCCGCACGTCGGTATGGCCGTCGATGCGCAGCACCCAGGCGA
>JBJMSU010000232.1:0-9820 GCA_045801465.1 Xanthobacteraceae bacterium
AGGTTCCGCTTCGGCTCGCTGCGCGGATGCTTGGGAGATCCGTGCGTCGAGCGATTGCAGTCTCGCTGACAGGTCGGCATCGTCGGCGCTGCCCGGTTTCCGCTCATTTTCACCGTTCCGCTCGTGAGGGTCCGCCATTGCGATCTCCTTTGAAGCGTTGCGGGAAAATGCTTGGAAGCCCAGCCCCGAAAGCCGGGCGCACCATATGAGCGGGGGTCCCCCCTGTCAAGAACCGTCTGAAAAGATCTAAGCCTTTGAAAAGGCTTCGGTATCAGTGTTTTCAGGTAAGCTGCAGCTCAAAGCGCACATGTTTTTGAGGCTGGAGCAAGGCAGGGCTGAAAGCCTTAGGCTACCTCAAGAATGCGCTCCGCGCTCTGCAGGTCGACGGAGACGAGCTGCGAGACGCCCCGTTCGGCCATGGTGACGCCGAAGAGACGGTCCATCCTGGCCATGGTGATCGGGTTGTGGGTGATGACCACGAACCGGGTTTCGGTCTGGCGGGCCATGTCCTCCAGGAGAGCGCAGTAGCGCTCCACGTTGGCGTCGTCGAGCGGCGCGTCGACCTCGTCGAGCACGCAGATCGGCGCCGGGTTGGTGAGAAACACGGCGAAGATCAGGGCCAGCGCGGTGAGCGCCTGCTCGCCGCCCGACAACAGCGACAGCGTCTGCGGCTTCTTGCCCGGCGGCCGCGCCAGGATCTCGAGGCCGGCCTCGAGCGGGTCCTCGTGCTCGATCAGCTGCAGCTCGGCGTTGCCACCGCCGAACAGCGTGGCGAACAGGCGCTGGAAGTGGCCGTTCACCACTTCGAACGACACGAGCAGGCGCTCGCGCGCCTCGCGGTTGAGGCTCTGGATGCCGTGGCGCAGCCGCTTGATCGCTTCGACCAGGTCGTCGCGCTCGGTCACGAGGCCCGCATGCTGCGCCTCGACCTCGCGCAGCTCCTCTTCGGCGCGCAGGTTGACGGCGCCGAGCCGCTCGCGCTCGCGCCGCCAGCGATCGAGATTGCTCTCGACCTCGGCGACGTCCGGCAGGGCTGCGCCCGGTTTGATCTCGGCGAGCTGCGGCACCGCCTCGGGCGCGACCTCCAGGACGTCGGAAATCTCGCGCGCGACGTCGTCGCGGTGGCGCTTGGTTCCCTCGAACCGCTCCTCGGCGCGTGCCGCGTCGGCGCGCGCGTCGGCCAAGGCCTCGAGCGTGGCACGCGCCGCCTTGTCGGCCTCCGCCAGCGCCGTTTCGCCTTCGGCGAGGCGGTCGGCCGCGGCACGGCGCTCCGCCTCCGCGACCTCGATGCCGCTGATGAGGGCGGTGCGCTTTTCGGCAAAAATCGAGGGCGCATCGGCGAGGCCGGCGCGCTCGGCCTGAGCTTCGCTCCGGCGGGTCTCGAGAATCGCCAGCTGCGCCTCGGCGCTGCTCCTGCGCTCGCTCCAGCCCTGCCGCTCAGTGCGGACCGCGGCAAGCCGGCGCCCTGCCAGCTCGGCCTCGCGCGCGAGCGCTTGCGCCTGGCCGCGCGCTTCCGCCAGCGCCGCGCGTCCGGCCGTCACCTCGCCGCGCGCCTCCGCGAGCCGGCCCTCGATCGTGGCCGCCGGCTGCAGTGCGGCAAGGGCGTTCTCCGCCTCCTGCTTTGACGTCGCGGCCTCATCCCGGCCGGCGGCAAGCCTCGCCTTTGCTTCGGCCAGCGCGGAGCGCCGCGCCGCAGTGCGGCTCGCCTCGCGCTCGGCGGCCGCGTGACTGGTGCGGGCCGCTTCCGCCGCGCGCTGCGCCCCGCGCCAGCGCGTGCGTTGCTCCGTCTCGGCCGTCACCGCCGCCGCCACCTCCGCCTCGGCTGCCGACACCGCACCGCGCCGCGCGTCGACGTCGGCGCGCGCGGATTCGATCTCCTGGCCGATATCGACGAGACGGTTCTTCTCGGCGAGCCGCCGCGCCGCCGCGGTCGGCGCCTCGGCGGCGGCGGCAAATCCGTCCCAGCGCCACAGGTCGCCTTCGCGCGAGACCAGGCGCTGGCCGGGCTTCAGCGAGGCCGCGACGCGCGCGCCATCGTGGCGCGCCACGATGCCGATCTGGGCGAGGCGGCGGGCGAGCTCGGCCGGCGCCGTGACATGGGCCGACAGCGGCTCGGCGCCATCCGGCAGCGCCGGATCTCCGTCCTGCGCGGTCGCTCCGGTCCAGCGGATGGGCGAAGCTTGGTCGATCGGCGCGTCGAGATCGTCGCCCAGTGCGGCGCCGAGCGCGGTCTCGTAGCCTTTCTCCACGGTGACGAGATCGATGACCGGCGGCCACAGCTTCTGTGCATCGAGATCGAGCACCTTGCGCAACGTGCGCGCCTCGGTCTCCAGCCGGTGCAGGCGGCGCTCGGCTTCGGCGAGCGGCGGGCGTACGGCGTCAAGCCCCTGACGCGCCGACGAGTGCGCGACCTCGCCGCGCAGCGTCGCGGCTTCCGCGTCGGCGACGGCAGCTTGCGCCGCTTCGACGGCGGCGGCGAGCGCCGCGAGATCGGCGTCCCCGCCGGTCTCCAGCCCCGCCAGTTCGGCCTCGACGCCGGCGATTTCGTTCGTGAGCCGCGCCAGCCGCTCGGAATGCTCGTGTGCCGCGCGTTCGAGCTCCCGGCGCCGCGCCGTGAGGTCGGCAAGCGATGCGGTGAGCTCCGAAAACGTCTTTTCCGATTGTGCGAGTGCGGCTTCGGCCACGGCAACCCGCTCGGCGACGGCAGCGGCGCGCGCGCCGCTTCCTTGCGTCTCCGCTTCCAGAGCCTGTTCTTCCGCCGTGAGCCGGTCGAGCGCGGAGGCCGCCTCGGCGACATGGCTTTGCTCGCGCCTTGCGTCCTCGGCGAGCTGGGTGAGGCGGCGATCGAGCTCGGCCATGCGCTCCTTGGCACGCGCCTCCTCGCGCTCGAGCGTCTCGCGCGCGATCACCAGGCGGTGCAGCGCCGCCGCCGCCTTGGCCTCGGTCTCGCGCAAGGCCGGCATGGCGGCGACCACCATGGTCTGCAGCTTTGCCGCCTCGGCCTGCGCGCCGGTGCGCTCGGCGACGAGGCGAATGCTCGTGTCCTTGGCGTGCTCGGCTGCGGCGACCTCCTTGTTGGCGGCGATGAAGCGCAGGTAGAACAGCATCGCCTCCGCCCGGCGCACCTGGCCCGAGACGTTGCGGTAGCGCACCGCCTGGCGCGCCTGGCGCTTGAGCGCCTCGATCTGCTGCGCCAATTGGCCGATCACGTCTTCGAGCCGCTCGAGGTTGTGCTCGGCGGCCTTGAGCCGCAGCTCCGCCTCGTGACGGCGGGCGTGCAGCCCGGCCACGCCGGCGGCTTCCTCGAGCACGCGGCGGCGCGCCTCGGGCTTCGCCTGGATGATCTCGCTCACGCGCCCTTGGTGGACGAGGGCAGGGGAGCGCGCGCCGGTCGAGGCGTCGGCGAACAGGATCTGCACGTCGCGCGCCCGCACCTCGCGCCCGTTGATGCGGTAGGTGGAGCCGGCCTCGCGCTCGATGCGGCGCGAGACGTCGAGATGGTCGTATCCGTTGAAGGCGGCGGGCGCCTGGCGCGCGCTGTTGTCGATCGACAGCATCACCTCGGCGGTATTGCGCGCCGGCCGCCCGCTGCTGCCGGAGAAGATCACTTCGTCCATGTCGGCGGCGCGCATGGCCTTGTGCGAGGACTCGCCCATGACCCAGCGCAGGGCCTCGACCAGGTTCGACTTGCCGCAGCCGTTCGGGCCGACGATGCCGGTCAACCCCGGCTCGATCAGCACGTCGGCCGGCTCGATGAACGATTTGAAGCCGATGAGGCGCAGCCGCGTCAGCTTCATGTCTTCACTCTCCTTTAAGTCCAAAGAATCGCCGGCGCGGGGAGCGAAGGCCCCCGCGCTTTCCCCGCCAACTCGCGCTATCGCAATCGCCGCATCGCGCGGGAGAATGAATCAGCGAGCGATTCCAAGCAACTGCATGCCGTCATTTTCCCGTCGAAAATGGGGGGGCTGGGGCGCGGCAGCGGCGCATCCAGTGGCTCGAGGACGCCCGCGCGGGAGGGAAAAATCCTTACAGGATATCGGGATAGGGCGGAATTTTGTTTCAGGAGTGCAATTGACAGATGGGTGGACACATCTTGATGAAAAAGGTGAGGTCCAATTGATTTCCAACGCGGGGACGACGCGTTCGCGCAGCGTGTCAACGGTTTTTTACGCAGCTTCTGATTCGAATCACTTAATCGCCGTGCCGGTAATCCTTGAGCAAAGGGTGCCTTGGCGCGCCATTGTCAGCAACAGGCCCCGCTGGCCATCACGCCAGTGTCGGAACCAGATCTAATGTTGGCCAACAGCGAAGCGAAAAGCTCGGCTCAGCTCTTGAGATAGGGCTGGATCTTCTTTTCCAGGTCGTCGATCGACAGGGCCCCGGCCGCGCGTTCGCCGTTGATGAAGAAGGTGGGCGTCGAGGAGACCCCGAACTTGGCTGCGGCGCGTTCGCGCACCTTTTCGATGTCTTCGAGCAGCTTCTGATTCGCCAGGCATTCCTCGAAGCTCTGCTGGCTGAAGCCGGCCTGCTTGGCGATAGCCAGCAGCGGCGGGATCGGCTTCTGCACCGCCCAGGTCTTCTGCTGATGAAACAGGGTTTCGATCATCGGGTAGTATTTGCCGTCGCCGGCGCAGCGCGCCAGCATGAAGCCGGCGGCGGCGAGTGGGTCGAGCGGGAACTCGCGGAAGATGAAGCGCACCTTGCCGGTGTCGATATAGCGTTTCTTGAGCTCGGGATACGTCGTCTCGTGGAAAGCGGCGCAGTGCGGACAGGTCATCGAGGCGTACTCGACGATCGTCACCGGTGCTTCCGCCGCGCCCAGCACCTGGTCGGGCAGGGGGCCGGGACTCATCAGCTCTTCCGTCGAGACGGTCTGCGGAGCCGGTGCCGGTGCGGCCCATGCGGCCTCGCCGAGGGTGGCGACAGCGCCGCCGACGAGCGCCAGCGCGCCCACGCCTTCCAGGAACTCGCGACGGGTGATCTTCAAGATACGATCCTCATCTCTTGCCGTGCTCGACCGGTGGTAGCTTAGAGAACGGGATTATGGCAATGGCGCGGTCCGTCGTGTGATGGCGCCTCACGGCTGTTTGATTGCCGCGCCGAGCCGGGACAAGGCGGCGCGCAGATCCTCGTCCGCAATAGGGGGCAGCCGGTCGGCGGCCAGCGCAACCGCCTCGGCGCTGGGCGCAGAGGAGGGGCGGGCGCGGGCCCGCCGCGTGAGCGGCGCCTGGCGCAGCGCGATGCGGTCCACCGCGCGCCAGCCGAAGAAGCGGTTGACCCGCTCGAGAATGACGGCGGCAAGATGCTGGATCTCGACCGCCGCCGGCCCTTCGACGCGCAGCACCAGCGTCGCGGGCCCCGCTTCCTCGTCACCGCCGCGCGGCCATTTGAGCTTCATCGGTTCCGCATGGGCGGCGATCTCCGGCCCGACGATGTCCGGCCAATGGGTGACGATGTCGGCGGACGCGAAACCCTGCTTGGCGAAGACCTCGCCCAGGCAGCGGTTGATGAGATCGGCCAACGGCCGGGGATAAGTCTTGGCGGGCTTGTTCACTGGACGGCGCTCTGTCACATCGGTCGACCATGAGGGTAGCAGGCGATGCCAGGCGACGAAAGGAAGCCGAAGACGATATGCATGGCGCGGCGCCAGCTCTGCGCCTCGATCGCGCGACGCGCGACTCGCCTCGTGCCGATCCTGCTGAGCTGCTCGCGTGGTACGACCGCCATCGGCGCGTCTTGCCATGGCGCGCGTTGCCGGGGACGAAACCCGATCCGTACCGCGTCTGGCTCTCCGAGATCATGCTGCAGCAGACCACCGTGCGGGCGGTGGCGCCGTATTATGCCCGCTTCCTTGCGCGTTTCCCCAGCATCGACCAGCTCGCCGCCGCACCGCTCGACGACGTTCTGAAGGCATGGGCGGGCCTCGGCTACTATGCCCGCGCGCGCCATCTCCACGCCTGCGCCCGCGCCGTCACGGCAGACCACGGTGGCCGCTTCCCCGACAGCGAGGAGGGCTTGCGGGCGCTCCCCGGCATCGGTCCCTATACGGCGGCGGCGATTGCGGCGATCGCCTTCGACCGCCGCGCCAGCCCGGTCGACGGCAATATCGAGCGGGTGATTGCACGCGTTTATGCGATCGAAGAGCCGCTGCCGGCCGCCAAGCCCTTGATCCGCCGCCGCGCCGAGACGCTGACGCCGGCACGGCGGCCGGGCGATTTCGCGCAAGCCCTGATGGATCTCGGCGCCACCATCTGCACGCCCAGGGAGCCGGCCTGTAGCCTGTGTCCGTGGAACGCATCGTGCGCCGCGCATAGGCTTGGGGCCACGGAGCTTTATCCGCGCAAAGCGCCGAAAGTGGAGGGGCGGCTGCGCCGCGGCGCCGCCTATGTGGTGCGGCGCGACGGCTGCGTTCTCCTGCGCACGCGGCCCGCGAACGGCCTGCTCGGCGGCATGTCGGAAGTGCCGACCACGGAGTGGACGCATGATTTCGCCCCCGAGGCAGCGCTCAAGGACGCGCCGCGCCTGGCCTCACCCAACCGGCGGGGACAGACGGCAGCCGCCGGAAAGATCCGATGGCGTCGCATTCCCGGCATCGTCACCCACACCTTCACGCACTTCCCGCTCGAACTCGTGACCTACACGGCCTCCGTGCCGGAAAGCACGCCCGCGCCCGACGGAACGCGATGGGTTGAAATCGCCAGGCTGCACGGCGAAGCTTTGCCCAACGTGATGCGCAAGGTGCTGGCGCATGCCCGCTGCCTGCCGCCGCCACCGCTCGAAACTTAAGCGACGAGGAGCAGAGTCCATGTTCGCGGTGATCTTCGAGGTTCAGCCGAGACAGGAGCGCTGGGGCGACTATCTCGATCTCGCCAAGCAGCTCAAGCCGAAGCTCGAGGCGATCGACGGCTTCATCGATATCGACCGCCTCGAGAGCAAGCGTACGAGTGGTCGCCTGCTGTCGTTCTCGACCTGGCGCAACGAGAAGGCCGTCATCCGTTGGCGCACGCAAGCCGAGCATCACGCCGCGCAGGAGAGAGGGAGGGGCGAGATTTTCCTCGACTACCGCCTGCGCGTCGGCGAGGTCACGGCGGACAGCGCCGCGCCCGCCGGAGCAGCGCTCGATCAGCAGCGCTTCGACGAAACCGAAGTCGGCGCCGCCAAGGTCGTCACCGTCACGGATGTCATGACCAACGCGGATGGCCGTGACGTGCACCCGGATCGTCTTGCCGGCGATCTCGGACTCGCCGCCGATGGCCTGATCGATTGCGAGGTGTTCGCCAGCATCTACACGCCCGGCAAGCTCGCCGTGCTCGCCGCGTGGCGCGACGCGGATGCCGCCAGGGTGTGGGTTCCGCGCAGGCCCGCCTGGGCCGAAACGTTGCGTCAGCGGCACGTGCGCATCATTCGCGATTACGGCATGTTCGAACGTCGCGAGGCGCCGCAGTTCTATCCCGATGTGAAAAGACCGCAGGTCGAACAGGACGCGGCGAAACGAGCATCGGCTTCTTAATGCGTCGCCTTCCGACAATCAGCTTTCGCATCATCCGCTGATCGTCATTGCCGCGCTTGACGCGGCAATCCATCCTTTTCGTTAAGGATGGATCACCGGGTCTCGGTGCTTCGCGCCGGCCCGGTGATGACGAGGAGATGCATCATGCCCGTCGCATCGCGCCGGCCACATTGCTACGATCGCGGCGAACGCGATCCGGCGAGGTCGCGGTGGGGAGGATGCCATGGAGAGCACACGACGGGAAATGCTGGCTGCGGCGGGCGCCGGCGGGCTTGCGGCGGCCATCGACACGCGGGCGTTCGCCGGCTGGGAGCCGAGCGAGCGCTACCCGGACCCCGCCATCAAGGTGCTCGATCCGAGCTTCGAGAAATATCGCATCGCGCTCACCGGCGTCGAACGGATCGCCACCGGCTGCCGCTTCAACGAGGGCGCGGTCTATTTCGGCGACGCGCGCTGCCTGTTGTGGAGCGACATCCCCAACAACCGCATCATGCGCTGGGACGAGGAGACCGGGCGGGTCAGCATATTCCGCAAGCCCTCCAACCACGCCAACGGCAACACGCGCGACCGCCAGGGCCGCCTCGTCACCTGCGAGCACAGCGGCCGGCGCATCACGCGCACCGAATACGACGGCAGCATCACCGTGCTGATCGACAAGTTCGACGGCAAGCCGCTCAACGGGACGAACGACGTGGTGGTCAAGTCCGACGATACGATCTGGTTCACCGATCCGCCGTCGGGCATCGCCGGCAACTACCTGGGTGCGGCCGCCAAGCAGGAACTGCCCAACAATGTGTACCGGCTCGATCCCAGGAGCGGGCAGGCGACGGCGGTGGTGACGCCCGCGCAGGTGCAACGGCCGAACGGCCTCGCCTTCTCGCCCGACGAATCCAAGCTCTACGTGATCGAGAGCGGCGGGCCGCCGCGCTCGATCCATGTCTTCGACGTGACCGACAACGGCACGAAGCTCGCCAACGGGCGCGTACTGATCGCGTGCGAGCCGGACGAGACGCCCGACGGCTTCCGCATCGACGTCGACGGCAATCTGTGGTGCGGGTGGGGCATGAGTCCGGCGCTCGACGGCGTGAAGGTGTTCAATCCGGCCGGCAAGGCGATCGGCTTCATCGCGCTGCCCGAGCGCGCCGCCAACGTGTGCTTCGGCGGGGTCAGGCGCAACCGCCTGTTCATGGCGGCGAGCCACTCGGTCTATTCGCTCTACGTGAACACGCAGGGCGTTGCCGGCGGGTAGGACAACCCAGCTAAAGTCTCGACATCGTAGGGTCGGCAACAGCGCGCGATCTGGAAACTGCATGGTGGGCGAGCGATCGTCACAACGATCGCGAGGGAAATTCGCGATCGCGCCGTTGCCCACCAATCAGCGTTACGACAGGCGAATTTTGCCCAGCTTACGAAGCCCCGATTTTCCGCTCGGCTTTACCTATCGCCACGCGTCCATGCCGTCCGGCGACGGCGCCCACGGCCATTGGTCGTGTCCGGGCGAATAGTTGCGATTGGTTTGCGCCGGGTTGCGGTTGATGAGCGGCCGCAGGAACAGTGGATGGGTGATACTGCGGACCTCGTGCTCGACCGTGAACAGGCACGCGCCGTTGTCGAGATCGACGATGTCGCGGAAACGGAACTGGTAGCGATCGTCTTCCGCCGTGACGAGGCCGCGCTCGATGAGCCGCCGATGTGGGGCGGAAAAATTCGCGATGTAGATTTGCACGTGGTGACCGTCGAACGCCGGCTGCGGAGCATCGGTCTCGCGGAACAGCAGATATTGCTCGACACCGACCTTCACCCGCGCGACCGTTCCGCCGTCGTGGCCGACTTCGGCCGGAATGTCCATGACGGTGCGATAGAAGGCGGCGATCTTCGCCGCGCTTTCGACCGGCACGGCGAACTCGACATACGGGATGCCCAGCGCGGCACGTCCGAAGCGCGCCGCATTGGGCTCGTAGCAGCGGACGCGATTGCCCCAAGGGCACGTCGCCGCCACATGGTCGTTGTGCTCGCCGAAATCGAAGCAGGTGCCGTCGAGCTTCTTGGCGACCGCGGCAAGCCGCTTAAGCAGCGCCTCGCGGCCGGGGATCACGATGCCGGTGTGGCCGCGCAGGACCTGCGGCTGGCCGCTCGGCAGATGGAATTGGCTGCGCCCGACGTTCACCCACATATTGTTGTCGGACACCATCAAGTACGGGTCGCGGGTCAGCCCAAGCCCGGCGACATAGAACAGGGTCGCGAGGTGCTGATCGGGAATCTGCACATTGACATGCTCGAGATGGATCGAGTTTCCGAGGTCCTCGGCGG
>JBJMSU010000237.1:0-2915 GCA_045801465.1 Xanthobacteraceae bacterium
CTGCCGACAAGCATGATCCGTCGAAGCTGAAATCGCGCGCGATTCCGCCCGCCGTGATCGAGCGCTTCAAGTCCGAGTAATCGTCGTTCCCGCGGGAGGCGGCAACCTATGACCACGGCGTGCGCAAAACGAATTCCGCCTGTGGTCATGGTCCCGCGCCTTCGCGCATAGGCGCCAAGATAACGAGTGAACGCGATCCCGTGGTTCGAGACGCGTCGCTTCGCGACGCTCCTCACCATGAGGGATCGCTACGATGGCCTCAGATAGACCTCATCCTGAGGGCGGCCGAAGGCCGCGTCTCGAAGGATAGAGGTCGTTCACTCCGGTGCTGGGCTTATGTTAGCGCCTATGGGGGTCGAGCCCGGCAATGACGACGCAGAGAGTTCGAAAATACTACTTCTACTCCCTGATTGACTCCCCGCCCGGTCCGCGGAATCAATAAGAACAAAGCATGAACGGAAAATTGCCATGCCCGCCCCTATGGAGGGACTGAGCGCGCTCAAGCGCGAGATCGCCGCCATCGCCGGCACGGGATGCAAGCTCGCTGACAGCGGGCCGCATGCCCTGCCGTTGGGGATTGCCGGCATCGATGCGGCGCTGTGCGGCGGCCTCGCACTCGGTGCCGTGCACGAGCTCGAGCCGGCAGCTCCGGTTCACCGCGGCACCATGTTCGGCTTTGCGCTCGCGCTCGCCGGTCGGGCGCTCCAGGCGAGGCAAGGCGGTGACGTGCTGTGGATCGAGACGGCGTTCGCGACCGCCGAGATCGGCCGGCTCTACGGCCTTGGGCTCGAGGCCTTCGGACTTTCCCCGGCGCGCGTGCTGATCGTGCGCGTTGCGCGACCGCTCGATGTCCTCTGGGTGATGGAGGAAGCGCTCAGGTGTCGCGGCATCGCCGCCGCCGTCGCCGAGCTGACCGCGGCTGCCGACCTCACCGCGACCCGTCGCCTCTCGCTCGCCGCACGCCTAGCCGGGGGGTTAGGTCTGCTCGCGCGCCATCGCGCCTTGCCGCAGGCAAGCGCCGCCATGACGCGCTGGCAGGTCGCCGCCGCACCGAGCCGGCCCGATGCGCTCGGCGGTCTCGGGCCCGCGGCCTTCGATCTCACGCTGACCAAGAACCGCCACGGCCCGTGCGGCCGCTGGACCATCCTGTGGGACCATCATGACCGCGCCTTCCGCGACCCGGCGCTATCTTTCGGTATGGCTGAGCAGGCTCGCGACCGATCGGATCGCGCGCTCCGCCGCGCCGGATGAGGGAACGGGACATGCTCTGGTCGTCGTCGCGCCGATCAAGTCGGCGCTGCGCCTCACCGCGCTGAACGACGCGGCGGCACGCCTCGGCCTGAAAACCGGCATGGCGCTCGCCGATGCGCGCGCCATGTATCCGCGGCTCGACGTTAAGGATGCCGATCCGCTCGCGGACCGGCATCTGCTCGAGACCGTCGCCGAGTGGTGCGACCGCTACACGCCGCTCGTTGGCATGCAGCCGCCGGACGGGCTGATCCTCGACATTTCCGGCTGCGCCCATCTGTTCGGCGGCGAAGCGGCGCTGTGCGACGACCTCGTGCGCCGGCTGAGCGCACAAGGCTTGCTCGTGCGCGCGGCGATCGCCGATACGGTCGGCTGCGCCTGGGCACTGGCACGCTACGGCGATTCCTCATTCCTTATCCCAGCAGACGGAATGAAGAGTGATGCGCATGATGGCCCCCACCACCAATCCCTCCCCCATAGGGGGAGGGTGGTCGGCGAAGCCGACCGGGTGGGGGATTATGACGAAGCGCAATCAAGTTCACCCCACCCGGCGCCTTCGGCGCCACCCTCCCCTTTCAGGGGAGGGATGAAGAACCTCGGCGATTGCCTCATCGTGTCGCCCGGTGGGGTGCGAGAGGCCCTGGCGTCCCTGCCGCTGGCGGCATTACGGCTTGCCCCCGAGGTCGTGACCCTGCTGGCTCAGGTCGGCCTCAAGCACATCGCCGATCTCTTGCAGCGTCCGCGCGCCACGCTCGCCGCCCGGTTCGGGACGGAGCTGATCCTGCGGCTCGACCAGGCCTTGGGCGTGGACGAGGAGTCGATCACGCCGCGCCAGCCCCTGCCGCGTTACGTCGCCGAGCAGCGCTTTGCCGAGCCGATCGCGCTCGAGCGCGACGTTCTCGGCACCATCCAGCGGCTGGCCGACCGGCTGCGCGCCAAGCTCGAGCAGCACGGCGAAGGCGCGCGCCTCATCGAGGTCGTTCTGTTTCGGCTCGACGGCAAGGTGCTGCGCGTCACGGCGGCGACCAGTCGGCCGATCCGCGATGCTGTGCTCATCCGCCGTCTGTTCGCGGAGCGCCTCGCCGCTATTGGCGATGCGCATGATCCCGGCTTCGGCTTCGACACGATCCGCCTCTCGGTCATCGTTGCGGAGCCGCTCGCGCCGCAGCAGACCGGCTTCAATGCATGCGATCACACGGAGGGTCTGTCGGAGCTGATCGACCGGCTCGGCGCCCGTGTCGGCTTTTCCTGCGTGCTGCGCTTCGTGCCGCACGACACCCATATTCCGGAATTCGCCGCCGTCGAGGTGCCGGCCAATCTGGTGCAGCCGGCGGCGTTCAAGTCCGTCGGGAGCCAGGACAGCCTCGCGCCGTTGCGGCCGATCAAGCTGTTCGCGCGGCCGGAGCCAATCGACGCGGTGGCCGAAGTGCCGGACGGCCCGCCCGTACGCTTCCGCTGGCGTCATGTGCTGCACGAGGTCGCGCGCGCCGAAGGGCCGGAGCGTCTCGCCATGGAATGGTGGCGCGACGCGGCCGGCACGGCGCTCACCCGCGATTATTTCCGCATCGAGAGCCGGGAGGGCGCGCGGTTCTGGGTCTATCGCGCAGGCCTGTACGAGCGCGAGACGGGAGAGCCACGCTGGTACCTGCATGGCCTGTTCGCGTGAG
>JBJMSU010000032.1:0-8941 GCA_045801465.1 Xanthobacteraceae bacterium
GGTATAGAGCTCGCGATACTGCTTGTTGTCGGCGCGGTCCACCGTGGCGTAGAGCTCCCCCTGCGCGTAGCTCTCCGGAAAGATGACCTTCTCTCCCGTGGGCTTGACCTGCGCTTGCATGGAACTCGCGGCGGCGAGCGCGGCCGTGCCGACGATGAGCGCGACGGTGATGTTCCGGAACAATATCATTGCTATCCTCCCCTGGCTCTCGTGCCCCGCTTCCGAAGTTCGTGATACGTCGCAGCACCCTCTGAAACGAACTTCGGAAGCAAAGGGGCACTAGCAAGTCTATGTTTCTAGTGCCGCTTTTCGATTTGAAGTTCCTATACGAGTTTGCGGCAGGCGCTGTAGGAACTTCAAATCGGCGGCACTAGCGATTGAGCTTGCGTCGTCTTGGGCGTAGCTTGATCCGATGGCGGCGACAACATCTATTGCGCCGACGGCCCGTTGGGCGAAGCTCAAGGCGGCACGGCCGCTGCGGGCGGCGCTGCGTGCCGCCGCGCGGTCGTTCCTCGATGTCGGCCTGCCGCCGCTGTGTCCGGCCTGCCGCGAGCTGGTCCGCGACAGCGGGGCTCTGTGCCCGGCATGCTGGTCGAAGCTGAACTTCATCACGCGCCCGTATTGCGAGCGGCTCGGCATCCCGTTCGCCTACGATCCCGGACCCGGCATCCTGTCGATGGAGGCGATCGCCAATCCGCCGGCGTACGGACGCGCGCGCGCGGCGGTGCGTTTCGACGAGGTGGCCCGCTCGCTGGTCCATGCCCTCAAATACGGCGATCGGCTCGATCTCGCGCCGCCGCTCGGGCGCTGGATGGCCAAGGCCGGTGACGAGTTGCTCGCCGGCGCCGACGCCCTGGTCCCGGTGCCGTTGCACTGGCGTCGGCTGTGGGCGCGGCGCTTCAACCAGTCGGCCGCGCTCGCCAACGCCATATCGGCCGCCGTTAACGTTCCGGTCACCACGGCGTTGAAGCGCGTGCGGGCGACGCCGCAACAGGTGGGACTGTCGAAAACGGAACGCGCGCACAACGTCCAGGGCGCTTTCCGCGTCCCGCCGGCGGGCAAGCCAGAGATCGCCGGCCGCCGCCTCGTCATCGTCGATGACGTGCTGACCTCGGGTGCCACCGTGGACGCCTGCGCGCGGGCGTTGTTGCGGGCGGGCGCCCGAGAAGTAGATGTCCTGGTGTTCGCGCGGGTTGTTGACGCCGTTCGCAGCCCTATATAGCAAGGCGACTCAATGCTTTGCGGAGCGCAGGAACACTGATGGCGGCGGTTGAAATCTATACGCGCGATTATTGCTACTATTGCCACGCGGCCAAGGAATTGCTGAACCGGAAGAAGATTTCCTTTACCGAGATCGATATCACCGGTCAGCCGGAGCTGCGCCGAGCCATGATCGAGCGCGCCAACGGACGCACGACGGTGCCGCAGATCTTCGTCGGTCCGATCCATGTGGGCGGCTGCGATGATCTCTACGCGCTCGAGGCGGCGGGGCGCCTCGACGCGCTCCTCGCCGAGGAACAGTCGGCATGACGCGCACGACCGGGAAGAGCTCGACGTTTCGCATCGCCCTGATCGCCATGCGGTCCGGCCGCAGGCCAACCGACAATCTCGATGCGGCCACCAGGCTGATCGAGCAGGCCAGGAAGAGCGGCGCCGACTACGTGCTCACCCCCGAGATGACCAACATCATGGAGATCGACCGGGAACGGCTGTTCGCGGGAATCGTTCCCGAGGAGCGGGACGGCACGCTCGCCGCGTTCCGCGAGCTTGCGCGCGCGCTCGGGATCTATCTCCACGTCGGTTCGCTCGCCATCAAAGTGACGGACGACAAGGCGGCCAATCGTTCGTTCCTGATCTCGCCTGAAGGCGACATCGTCGCGCGCTACGACAAGATCCACATGTTCGACGTCGACCTGACCGGCGGTGAGAGCTACCGCGAGTCGCGCAATTTCCGCGCCGGCGAGCTCGCGGTCATGACCGATCTGCCGTGGGGCCGCCTTGGCCTCACCATCTGCTACGACCTGCGCTTTCCCGCGCTCTATCGCGCGCTGGCCGAGGCCGGCGCCGTCTTCCTCAGCATCCCGTCCGCCTTCACGCGGCAGACCGGCGAGGCGCACTGGCATGTGCTGGTGCGCGCGCGGGCGATCGAGACCGGGTCGTTCGTGTTCGCCGCCGCGCAGGGCGGCCGGCACGAGAACGGGCGCGAGACCTTCGGTCATTCGCTGGTGGTGGACCCGTGGGGCCGCATTCTCGCCGAGGGTGATACCGAGCCGGGGGTCGTCTTGGCTGACATCGATCCGGCCGAGGTCGCCGCGGCGCGTGGGCGCATCCCGTCGCTCGGGCACGGGCGCCGGTTCGAGATCATCGAGCCGATGGCGGAGCCGGCACATCTGCATGCTGTGCGAGGTTCCGCGTGATCCATTACGCCCTCGTCTGCGCTGCCGGCCACACCTTCGAGAGCTGGTTCGCCAATTCGGCGGCTTACGACAAGCAGGTCAAGCGCGGTCTGGTGACATGTCCGGCGTGCGGCTCGGCCGAGGTCGAAAAGGCCATCATGGCGCCATCGCTTGCCCGCCGCGGCAAGCGCGCGCAAGCGGCCGAAACGCGCGACGTCGTTGCGGCGCCCGGGCCGGCCTCAGGCGCGCCGGATTCGTCGGAAGGCACCGCCGAGAAGGCCCCGGTCGCCATGATTTCCGAGCAGGAGCGCGAGCTGCGCACGAAGCTCAAGGAGCTGCGCGACCACTTGGTCAAGAACGCCGATTATGTCGGCGGCAAGTTTCCCGAAGAGGCGCGCCGCATGCATTACGGCGAGATCGAGCACCGCTCGATCTACGGCGAAGCCACGCGTGATGACGCCAAGGCGCTGCACGAGGAGGGGATCGCGTTCCATCCCCTCCCGCGCCTCCCCGACGAACAGAATTGATCGCTCAATACGCCCACACCAGCAGGGCGACGCCGAGCACGATCAGCACGATGCCGAGAGCCTCGCGCTTGCTGGTCGGCTGGCCGAAGATGAAGCGCGAGATCGCCTGCGCGAACAGGACCTCGACCAGCGCCAAGGTGCGCACGCTCGCGGCGGTCGCCAGCGCAAAGGCGAGAAACCAGAACTGTGACGCAAAGGCCCCCATGAAGCCGGCGAACAGCGACGGCCGCCATTCCCGTGCGATAGCCACGAGCACGGCGCGGTCGCGCAGCCAGAGATAGAGGGACAACGCCGCCGCCTGGATCATCAGGCCAACGGCAAGCGTGAACGTCGCGGCGACCACGTAGCTGTGATCGCTCAAGCTCAGGATGGCGCCGCGGAAACCGATGGCCGAGAGGCCGAACAGCGCGCCGGCGGCGAGGCCGAGAAGCGTCGCCTTGCCGCCGCCGGTCGCCTCCGGCCGCACCGACATGACGATGACGCCGACCGTGGCGATCAGGATGGCGATCGCCATCGGCAACGTCACCACGTCGCCGAGCAGCACGAACCCGAACAGCGCCACCTGGACCGGCTCGGTCTTGATGTACGCGATGGTGACCACGAAGGAGCGGTCGTTCATGGCGGCGAGCATGAGGGCGGTGGCGGCGATCTGCGTCAGCGCGCCATCGACCACCCAAGGCCAGAACATCCAGCCGGGCCGCGGCAGGCCTGAGCCGGACATCATCGTGATGGCGGTGAGCGAGAGGAGCACGAAGGGAAACCCGAACAGGAAGCGCACGTGCGTCGCCCCAACCGTGCCGAGGCTCGCGGTCAGCTCGCGCTGCATGGCGTTGCGCACGGTCTGGGCGAACGCCGCGATCAGGGTGAAGCCGGCCCACAGCCAGCCGGAATCGCTCACCATGTCACGCCGGCCGCTCGGCCACGACCATGTAGTTCACGTCGACATCGTCGGAGAGTTGCATCTCCCCGGTGAAGATATTCAGGACGACGCCGCGCTCATCCACGACCTTGAGCCCGTTCTCCTCCAATGCGGTCTCCAGCTCGTCCGGGCGCACCAGCTTGTCCCAATGGTGCGTCCCGCGCGGCAGAAGCCTGAGAATGTATTCGGCGCCGACGATCGCCAGGGCGAAGCTCTTGAGCGTGCGGTTGATGGTGGCGACGATCATCAGGCCGCCGGCCTTGATCATTTCGGCGCAGCGCCTGACGAACAGGTCCACGTCGGCGACGTGCTCGACCACCTCCATGGCGAGCACGATATCGAAGCGCTCGCCGGCGTCGGCCAGCACCTCGGCGGTGACGGCGCGGTAGTCGATGTCGAGTCCCGAGCCGGCGGCGTGACGCTTGGCCACCTCGATGCTGGTCTCGGCCGCATCGGCGCCCACGACGGCAGCACCGATGCGCGCGAGCGGCTCCGACAGGACGCCGGCGCCGCAGCCGATGTCGAGGATACGCAGACCGCGCAGGCAATCGAGCGCTTTCGGATCGCGCCTGAAGTGCCGGCAGGCGGCGTCGCGGATATAGCCGAGCCGCACCGGGTTGATCATGTGCAGCGCTCGCATCTCGCCGTGCGGATCCCACCAAGTCTCCGCCAGCGCGTCGAAATGCGCGATCTCGGCCGCGTCCGCCGTGCCGTCCTGCCTCGCCTCGCCTTTCATGCTCTGCCTTATTCGGGTGCAGTTGCGACGCCCCGAACCCGCCGGTATGTATACCGGCGTTTTTGCCGGGGTGCTTCGTTTTCTAAAACAGCGCGGCGGCTTGTTTCCACAGAGCGAAGTGTCCTCATGGCCCGCCTGGTGATGAAATTCGGCGGAAGCTCGGTCGCCGATATCGCGTGCATCCGCAACGTCGCGCGCCACGTCAAGCGCGAAGTCGAGGCCGGCCACGACGTCGCCGTCATCGTCTCCGCCATGGCGAGCAAGACCGACGAGCTCGTCGCGTGGTGCCGGGAGGCGGCCGCGCTGCACGATGCGCGCGAATACGACGTCGTGGTGGCTTCCGGCGAGCAGGTCACCTCGGGCCTGCTCGCCATGGTGCTGGAAGGCATGGGCGTCAATGCGCGCTCGTGGCAGGGCTGGCAGCTGCCGATCTACACCAGCAACGCCCATGGCGCCGCCCGTATCGAGGACATCAACGGCGCCGAGCTGATCAAGCGTTTCAACGAGCTTGGGCAGGTGGCGGTGATTTCCGGCTTCCAGGGCGTGCACAAGGAGACCGGCCGCATCACCACGCTCGGCCGCGGCGGTTCCGATACGTCGGCGGTGGCCGTTGCGGCCGCCATTGAGGCCGAGCGCTGCGACATCTATACCGACGTCGACGGGGTCTACACCACGGACCCGCGCGTGGTGCCGCGCGCCCGCCGCCTGGACAAGATCACCTTCGAGGAAATGCTGGAGCTGGCCTCGCTCGGCGCCAAGGTGCTGCAGGTGCGCTCGGTCGAGCTCGGCATGGTGCACAAGGTGCGCATCTTCGTGCGGTCGAGCTTCGATGCGCCCGAGGCGATCGATCCGCACGGCACCCCGCCCGGAACCCTCATCTGCGACGAGGAGGAGATCGTGGAGCAACAGGTCGTCACCGGCATCGCCTATTCCAAGGATGAAGCGCAGATCTCGATCCGCCGCGTTCAGGACAAGCCCGGCATTGCGGCGGCGATCTTCGGGCCGCTGGCCGAAGCCAGCATCAACGTCGACATGATCGTGCAGAACGTCTCCGAGGACGGGCTGACCACGGACATCACCTTCACGGTCCCGGCTTCCGAGTACCGGCGCGCGTGCGACGTGCTGGCGAAGCAGAAGGGCGCGATCGGCTTCGACCGCATCGACGGCGCGAACGACGTCGCCAAGGTCTCGGTCATCGGCATCGGCATGCGCAGCCATGCCGGGGTGGCCGCCAAGGCCTTCAAGGCGCTGGCCGAGCGGCAGATCAACATCCGCGCCATCTCGACCTCGGAGATCAAGTTCTCGCTGCTGATCGATGCCGACGCCGCCGAGCTCGCCGTGCGCCGCCTGCACTCCCTTTACGGGCTGGACAAGTAAATCGCTGACGCTGGCATTCGTGCGCAAGCCTATCCCCTGTCATCCGGCCGAGCGCCTTAAGGCGCGAGAGCCGGGACCATGTACCCCAGCATCGGTCAAGAAACTGCAGAGCCGTTATCGCAGACGCTGGGGCACTTGGGTCCCGGATCGGCTCGCTTCGCGAGCGTCCGGGATGACAGCTTTGGCTTGCATCGCCCGCGGCCCTTTCGCTATAGCCAGAGGCGAAGCCCCACGGGGAGCCAGGCCCCGCGGTTGACCGCCTGACCCAGCCACGGGCCTTATTGCGCCAAGGCCCCGGCCGATGCGGCCAGAGGACCTCACGCCATGCGTGGAGCGCTCGGCGGTCCGCGCGTGCTGCTGCGCCGCCTTCGCGAGGTGATGGCGGAGCCGGTCAGCGCGCAGGAACGCCTCGACAAGATCGTGGTGCTGATCGCCGCCAACATGGTGGCGGAGGTGTGTTCCGTCTACGTGCTGCGCGTCGACGGCAGCCTCGAGCTCTACGCCACCGAAGGCCTCAAGCGCGAGGCCGTCCACCTGACCGTGCTCAGCGCCCACGAGGGCCTGGTCGGCCTCGTCGCCCGCGAGGCCAAGTCGGTCAACCTGTCGGAGGCGCACGAGCACCCGGCCTTCTCGTATCGTCCGGAAACCGGCGAGGAGATCTATCACTCGTTCCTGGGCGTGCCGATCCTGCGCGCCGGCAACATGCTCGGCGTGCTGGTGGTGCAGAACCGCGCGCGGCGTACCTATTCGGAGGAAGAGGAGGAGGCGCTCGAGACCATCGCGGTGGTGCTGGCCGAGATGATCGCCTCGGGCGAGCTTTCGGCGCTCGCCAAGCCCGGCCTCGAGCCGGCGGTCCGCCGCCCGCTGCACCTGCGCGGTATCGCGCTCTCCGACGGCATCGCGCTCGGCCACGTGGTGCTGCACGAGCCGCGCGTCGTCATCACCAACTACATCGCCGACGATATCCAGAAGGAGCTCCAGCGGCTGGAGGCGGCGGTCGGCACGCTGCAGTCCGACCTCGACGTCATGCTGGAGCGCGGCGACGTCGCCGACGGCGGCGAGCATCGCGACGTGCTCGAAGCCTATCGCATGTTCGCCTATGACCGCGGCTGGATGCGGCGCCTGCGCGAGGCCGTGATGACGGGCCTCACCGCGGAAGCCGCGGTCGAGCGGGTGCAGTCGGACGCGCGCGCCCGCATGCTGCGCCAGACCGATCCGTTCCTGCGCGACCGCCTGCACGACCTCGACGACCTCGCCCACCGCCTGATGCGCCAGCTCACCGGCCAGGACCATGCGCCGAGCCGCGAGCTTTTGCCCGACAATGCCGTGATCGTCGCCCGCTCCATGGGACCGGCGGCGCTGCTCGACTACGACCGCAAGCGCCTGCGCGGCCTCGTGCTGGAGGAGGGGGGCCCTAATTCCCACGTCGCCATCGTGGCGCGCGCGCTCGGCATCGCCACCGTCGGGCAGATCGAGAACGCCACCGGCGCCGCCGATCCGGGCGACGCCATCATCGTCGACGGCACGACCGGCGACCTGCACGTGCGGCCGCCGCCCGACGTCGAGACCGCCTATATCGAGCGCGTGCGGCTGCGCGCCCGCCGCCAGGCGCAATATTTGGCGTTGCGCGACAAGCCGTGCGTCACCCGCGACGGCGAGCCGGTCAGCTTGATGCTCAATGCCGGCCTCATGGTCGACCTGCCGCACATCGCCGAGACCGGCGCGGCCGGCATCGGCCTGTTCCGCACCGAGCTGCAGTTCATGATCTCGCCCGCGTTTCCGCGCGCCAGCGAGCAGTTCGCCCTCTACCAGGCGGTGCTCAACGCCGCCGACGGACGCCCGGTCACGTTCCGCACTCTCGATATCGGCGGCGACAAGGTGCTGCCCTATATGCGCAGCGTCGAGGAGGAGAACCCGGCGCTCGGCTGGCGCGCCATCCGCCTCGGCCTCGACCGGCCGGGCCTGCTGCGCAGCCAGGTGCGCGCGCTGCTCAAGGCCGGCTCCGACCGCGAGCTCAAGGTGATGTTCCCGATGATCGCCACGGTCGACGAGTTCGATCGCGCCAAGGCGATGGTGGAGCGCGAGCTCACGCACCTGCGCCGCCACCAATACGTGCTGCCGGAGCGGGTCGAGGTGGGCGCCATGGTGGAAGTGCCGTCGCTCCTGTTCCAGCTCGACGAATTGCTCGAGCGCGCCGACTTCCTGTCGGTCGGCTCGAACGACCTGGTGCAGTTCCTCTACGCGGCCGACCGCGGCAATTCGCTGGTGGCGAGCCGGTTCGATCCGATCTCGGCCCCGGTGCTGCGCGCGCTCAAGGACATCGCCGACAGGGCGCAGGCGCACGGCAAGCCGGTGACATTGTGCGGCGAGATGGCCTCGAAGCCGCTCGGCGCGCTCGCCCTGATCGCGCTCGGCTATCGCTCGCTGTCGGTCACGGCCTCGGCCGTCGGCCCGGTCAAGGCCATGCTCATCGAGCTCGACGCGCGCAAGGCCCGCTCGGCGCTGCTCCCCCTCATCGACGCGCCCTCGAAGGGCGTCTCGCTGCGCGCCAAGCTCGAAGCCTTCGCGGCCGCCGAGGGACTGCAGGTGTGACTAACGCTGGCAGCAGCGGCCGTGCAAAGATCGTCGTGCCACGCCGTATGCCGCCGTGTACTGCGCATCAACCTTTTCAGGGGGAACGGCGGGTTTAGACCTTAGCCTATCGTAATATCCTGACATGCTGCACGTGAGAAAGGTCTCTGATGTCTAAGCCACTGATATCTATTTCCTTTAGGTTTTTGCCATCTTGCTACAGGGGCGAGGTCAACAATCTTTGTGTTGGATATGTTTAGTACCTCAATGTTGGGAAGGTTACGGATGGCGCCGATTCCGAACTGGGTCGCCATGCGCAGCTCGGTCACTTCGGCGCGTGCCAGGTTGGCCGGTTGCGCCAGCAGGAGCAACGCCAGCGCCGGCGCGATCATCCACTTGGCCATGGTGCATTTCT
>JBJMSU010000037.1:0-8118 GCA_045801465.1 Xanthobacteraceae bacterium
AAGCCTTGGCGGCGCAAGGCTTGCCCGACGTGGACATCCGCACCTGGGTGCGCACCGGCGACACGCCGTCGGGCGAGCGCGAGCGCATGCGCCGCCGGCCGCCGCACATCGTCGTCACCACGCCGGAGTCGCTCTATATCCTGCTCGGGTCCCAGTCCGGCCGCGCCATGCTGGCGACGACAAAGACCGTCATCGTCGACGAGATCCACGCGTTGGCGGGAAACAAGCGCGGCACCCATCTGGCGGTTTCGCTCGAGCGCCTCCATCGGCTGTGCGGCGATCGACTACTGCGTGTCGGCCTCTCCGCCACGCAAAAGCCGATCGAGGACGTGGCACGCTTCCTCGTCGGCAGCGGCGCGGACGCCGCAGCATCACCGGACTGCACCATCATCGACACCGGCCATCACCGCGCGCGCGACCTCGCCCTCGAGGTTCCCGATTCGCCGCTTGAAGCCGTCATGTCGGGCGAAGTCTGGGAGCAGGTCTACGACCGGCTGACCAGCCTGATCGAGGCGCACCGCACCACGCTTGTCTTCGTGAACACGCGCCGGCTGGCCGAACGGGTGACGCGTCATCTGTCGGATCGGCTTGGCGCCGACCATGTCGCCGCACATCACGGATCGCTCGCCAAGGAGCACCGGCTTTCCGCCGAACAGCGTCTCAAGCACGGCCGGCTCAAGGCGCTGGTGGCCACCGCCTCGCTCGAGCTCGGCATCGATATCGGCGAGGTGGATCTCGTTTGCCAGCTCGGCTCGCCGCGCGCGATCGCCACCTTTCTGCAACGCGTGGGCCGCTCGGGCCACGCGGTGGACGGCCTGCCAAAGGGCCGGCTGTTTCCGCTCTCGCGCGACGAGCTGGCCGAATGCGCGGCCCTTCTCGACAGCGTACGGCGCGGCGAGCTCGACCGCCTCATCATCCCGGAGCAGCCGCTGGACGTGCTGGCGCAGCAGATCGTCGCCGAAGTGGCGGCCCAGGAGTGGAGCGAGGACGACCTCTTTTGCCTGCTGCGGCAAGCTTGGCCATATCGCCGGCTCCCGCGCGAGGACTTTACCGAAGTCCTCGGCATGCTGGCCGAGGGTTTCACGACGCGGCGCGGCCGGCGCGGCGCGCTGATCCATTACGACGCCGTCAACCGGGTGCTGCGCAGCCGGCGCGGCGCACGCCTCACCGCGCTCACCTCCGGCGGCACGATCCCGGACAATGCCGACTACCAGGTGCTGCTGGAGCCGGAAAACCAGGTCATCGGCACGGTGAACGAGGATTTCGCCGTCGAGAGCCTGCAAGGGGACATTTTCCAGCTCGGCAACAATTCGTATCGCATCCTGCGCGTCGAGCGCGGCACCGTGCGGGTGGAGGACGCGCACGGGATGGCGCCGACGATTCCGTTCTGGCTGGGCGAGGCGCCGGGCCGGACCGACGAGCTGTCGCAATCGGTGTCGCGCCTGCGGGCGAAGATCGCAAGTCTGCTGGCGAGCGATCCGACCGGAGACAGCACGCTCCGGTTTCTTGTCGACGAGCTGGGCATTGCTCTTCCGGCGGCGCAGCAATTGGCCGAGTATCTCGCGGCCGCACATGCCGCCCTGGACTGCCTGCCGACCCAGGACACGATCGTGTTCGAGCGCTTCTTCGACGAAGCCGGCGGCATGCAGCTCGTGATCCATTCGCCCTACGGCAGCCGCCTCAATCGCGCCTGGGGGCTGGCGCTGCGCAAGCGCTTCTGCCGCAAGTTCAACTTCGAGCTCCAGGCGGCGGCGACCGAGGACAACATCGTGCTCTCGCTCACGAGCGCGCACAGCTTCGAGCTCGCCGACGTGGCGCACTACCTCCACTCGGCGAGCGTGCGGCCGGTGCTGATCCAGGCCATGCTCGACGCGCCGATGTTCACCACGCGCTGGCGCTGGGTCGCCGGCGTTGCGCTGGCGCTGCCGCGCTTCCGCGGCGGCCGCAAGGTGCCGCCGCAATTCGCCCGCATGGATGCCGAGGATCTGATCGGCGCCACCTTTCCCGACCAGATCGCCTGCGCCGAGAATCTGACCGGCGACCGCGAGGTTCCGGACCACCCGCTGGTCCGCCAGACCATCCATGACTGCCTGACCGAAGCGATGGACATCGACGGCCTGGAGCGGCTCCTCGCCCGCATCGAGTCCGGCGACATCCGCATTGTTGCGCGCGACCTCACGGCGCCCTCGCCGCTCGCGCTGGAAGTGCTGTCCGCCCGCCCCTACGCCTATTTGGACGATGCGCCGCTGGAGGAGCGGCGGACGCAAGCCGTCATGAGCCGGCGCTGGCTCGCCCCGGAGGCCGCCTCCGATCTCGGCCGGCTCGACATGGAAGCAATTGCCCGCGTGCGCGCCGAGGCCTGGCCGGAGGCGACCAATGCCGACGAGCTGCACGATGCGCTCGTCTGGCTCGGCTTCCTGACCACGCAGGAGGTGGACGCGCAGCCGAACTGGAGCAATTGGCTCGCCGAGCTGGCGCGCGAACGGCGCGTCGCGCGCCTTGTCGCGAACGGCACGACCGTGTGGATCACGGCCGAACGGCTGCCGCAGCTCCAGGCGCTGTGGCCTGAGGCGACGCTCGATCCCCCCATCGCGGTCCCGGCCGGTCATGTGCGGGATTGGTCGCGCGATGACGCGCTGGTCGAGATCCTGCGCGGCCGCCTCGAGGGCCAGGGTCCGGTGACGCAGCCCGCGCTTGCAGCGCCCCTCGGGCTCGCCGTAACGGACATCGCGACCGCGCTGGCTGCGCTCGAGGCCGAAGGTTTCGCGCTGCGCGGACGCTTTACCCCGGCCGCCGAGGCGGACGAATGGTGCGAGCGCCGGCTGCTCGCCCGCATCCACCGCTACACGGTCAAGCGCTTGCGCGCCGAGATCGAGCCGGTGGCGGCGCGCGACTTCCTGCGTTTCCTGAGCGCCTGGCAGCGCGTGGCGGCCGATGCCACGATGGACGGGCCGCAGGCGGTCGAGACCATCGTGGCGCAGCTCGAAGGCTTCGAAGCGCCGGCGGGCGCGTGGGAAAGCGAGATCCTCCCGGCCCGCATCGCCGGCTACGAGCCGGCCTGGCTTGACGACCGCTGCTCGGCCGGACGCCTCATGTGGGCGCGGCTCAAGCCGCGCACGGGTCGATCCAACGGCGGCGAGGCGCGGCCAGCGCCGGTGCGCTCGACGCCGATCACCTTGATGACGCGCCGGCATGCCGCGTTCTGGACTTCGCTGTCAGCGCCCGATGAAGCGATCCGCCTCAGCCCGCGGGCGCAGGCGGTGGTCGACTGCATCCGCCAATATGGCGCGTCGTTCTTCGACGAGCTCACCGCCGGGGTCGGCCTCTTGCGCAGCCAGCTCGAAGAGGCGCTCGCCGAACTGGTGGCGCTCGGGCTCGTCACGTCGGACAGCTTTGCCGGATTGCGGGCACTGCTGGTGCCGTCCGGCGAGCGGCGGCCCATTCCCGGCGGGCGGCGTCGGCGCCGCACCGTCAATTTCGGCATGGAGGATGCGGGCCGCTGGGCGCTCGCGCGCCGTCCCGCCGAACAACAAACGCAGAGCGATACGCAAGCGGTCGAGCACGTCGCGCGCGCGCTGCTGCTGCGTTACGGCGTCGTGTTCTGGCGCCTGCTCGCGCGCGAGGCCGATTGGCTTCCCCCCTGGCGCGATCTCATGCGGGTCTATCGCCGGCTCGAGAGCCGCGGCGATATCCGCGGCGGCCGGTTCGTTTCCGGTTTCTCCGGCGAACAATTCGCCTTGCCCGACGCCATCGGCATGTTGCGTGAGGTGCGGCGCAAGCCGGCCTCCGGCGATTGGCTCTCGATCTCGGGCGCCGACCCGCTCAACCTCGTCGGCATCCTGACGCCCGGCCCAAGGCTCCCGGCCTTGACCGGCAACCGCCTGCTCTACCGCGACGGCGTTCCGATCGCGTTCATGTCCGGCGGCGAGGTGCAGTTCCTCGAAACGCTGGATGCCGCAACCGAGTGGGAAGCACACAAGGCGTTGCTGCGCGCAACCAACCCGGCCCGCCCGTTCTCTCCTTCCGAGATCAGTGAGGGCGAGGTTACGGTCGCTGCCGAATAACTCCGTAGCCTGGATGAAGCGAAGCGCAATCCGGGAATGGACCCGCATTCCGCTCCGCTCCATGCCGGCTACCAGACTCGGCACGTGCGCAACCTGAGTTACCGCCCGCGTAAAATGGCCCGGGTGCGCTCGGCGATGTCCGGCCGCACGGCGGCCGTGTGGTGGATGAATTTCTGCACCTCTTCGCCGCGTGCCGGGTCGACCTCGATCTGCGTCTTCTCGATCTCGCTGCGGAAATCGGCGTCCTCGAGCATGGCGGCGAAGGCGTCGCGCAGCACCTTGACGCGATCGGCCGGAATGCCGGGCGGCGCCACGATCGAGCGGCCGATGAGGGTGTTGCCGAGATAGAAGCCGAACACCTCTTTCGCCTCTACTGTCTTGGCGAGCTCAAGCATGGTCGGCACCTGCGGCAGCTCGCGATGCCGCGCGACTGCGTACTGGACGAGCAGATTGATGTCGCGGTTCTCGAGCCAGCTCTGCTTGGTGCGATTGAGCGTGTGCCAGGAGGTGAGCGCGCCGTCCACTTCCCCGCGCTCCATCGCCAGCATGCCCTGGGTCGAGCCCGGATAGCCGGAGATGATCTTCATTTTCGTCCCGGCGAGCGCGTTCAAGAGCTTCGGATAGCCTTCGGACGGCGAGCCCGGCCCGGTGCCGGCCATCAAGGTTTCGTGCTCCATGGCATCCTGAATGGTCTTCACCCGTGACGTCTTCCAGGTGAAGTGGACCTCGGTGATGCCGGAGACACGCCCGATCCAGTTGAGCTCCGCCGCCTTGAACTGAACGCCCGGCGAGCGCAGCGCGTCTTCGATCGCGGCATTCTGCGTGATCATGCCGAACGCAGTGCCGTCTTTCGGCGCCACGGCGTAAAGGAAGTTGGCGGCCTGGAAGCTGCCGGCGCCGGGCATGCTCTGCGCCACGATCGTGGGGTGCCCGGGAATGTGCTTGCCCATGAAGCGGGCGACGAGGCGGCTGTAGTAGTCATAGGTGCCGCCCGGCGCGAAGCCGATATAGAGGTTGATCACCTTGCCTTTGAAGAAGACCTCGGCGCCTTGCGCGGCGGCGCCCGCCGGCGCAACGGCGAGACAGGTCAGCGCCGCGAGAGCTGCGAGGCACCGTCTGCGCGCGCAGCGAGCACGACGGCCGTTTGCTAGCTGGGATGTGCCGCTTGCTCCACCACTCCCCGCGTGCGGCGCGAGGTCGACTTGCGAGCGCACTTGCGCGAAGCAAGTCGGGTGAGGGGGCGCCTCCACAGGCTCAGATTCGTTGCCACGCCCCCTCACCCAGATTCCTTCGCTTCGCTCGGAATCCGACCTCTCCCCGCACGCGGGGAGAGGTGGAGCAAGCGGCTTGTGCGTGCGCAAACCGATCACTCGGGAGCTCGTATCATATGTCGCTACGCGGCCGGCCGGTAGAACGGGCGGTCGCCACGGATGGTGGTGCGGTGCATGCGGCGGATGTCGGGCAGGCTGTAGCCGCCGCAAGCCTGGTGGGTGAGACAGCGGTTGTCCCAGATGACCAGGTCGCCGTCGTGCCAATGATGGCGGTAGTGAAAGCGCGGCTGCAGCATGATGGCGAACAGCTGATCGAGCAGGGCTTGCGCTTGCGCGTCCGGCATGTCGGCAATGCCGATGGTGAAGCGCGGCGAGATATAGAGCGCCTGGCGGCCGGTCTCCGGGTGCGTGCGCACCATCGGCTGCAGCACCGGTTCGCGATCCTTCTCGCGCTGCCGGTAGTAGGCCGCCGCGTCGGTGCGCGCCGCCGAGACGGTGACGCGCGGATTCTTCAGCTTGCTGATGTGGTGGATGCCGTAGCGGCCCTCGATCTGCCGCTTCAAATTGGGACTCAAGGCTTCGTAGACCTGGTACATGTTGCAGTACTCGGTGTCCCCGCCGGTCGTCGGGTTGCGTACGGCGTAGAGCACCGTGCTCCGGCATGGCTCCGGCAGGTGCGAGGAGTCCGAATGCCAGAAATCGCCGGCATCGACGATGCCAACCGCCGTTCCGTCCGGCCTGATCTCGTTCGACAGGATCAGGATGTCGGGGTCGTCGGGATGGCAGTAGTCCTTGCGGTCCTGCGGCTCGAGCGGCCCGAGCTGACGCGAGAACGCGGCCTGCTCGCGCGCGGTCAGCGTCTGGTCGCGGATCACCGTCACCGGATAATCCAGCATGGTGCGATCGAGCGCCGCGAGCGTGTCCGCATCCAACCGCGTGCGGCAATCCAGACCGAGAACCTCGGCCGCACCGGCGTCGGATAGTTTCCGCACCGTGAACGTCATAATCGGCTCCAGCGCTCGATGTCCGGCACGTCGCATCATGGCGACGGCCGGCCCACTGTCAAACCCAACGATTACGACCTCGCGGTGGTGCAAACCGCCGCCGTGGATTATGCTTCGACCGGGTGGCGAGAAAGCAAGCGCTGATGCGAGGCTGAAGCCTTAGTGATGCCGATCAGAAGATGCATCGAAGCCGCCGTGGCGCTGTTGGTCCTGGGGAGCCCGCCTGCCGCCGCGCAGGAGGCGGTGGCGCAGTTCTACAAGGGCAGGACGGTCACCATCATGGTCGGTTCGTCGGCCGGCGGCGGCTACGATCTCTATGCCCGGCTGATTGCGCGGCATCTCGGCAAGCACATCCCGGGCAATCCTACCATCGTGGTCGGCAACATGCCGGGCGCCGCCAGCAACGTGCTGGCGGCGCATATCTACAACGTCGCGCCCAAGGACGGCACCGTGATCGGCGCGATCTTCATGGGCGCGGTGGTCGAGCCGCTGTTCGGCTTCAGGACGCGCGCCACGCACGACACGAGCAAGTTCAACTACATCGGCAATGCCAACAAGGACGTCTACGTATGTCTCGTGCGCGGCGATGCGCCGGTGAAGACCTTCGGCGACGCGTTGGAGAAGGAGCTCGTCGTCGGCGGCACGGCGGAAGGCGCCTCCACGCGCGACTTCGCGGTGCTGCTCAAGAACCTGCTGGGCGCGAAATTCAAGATCGTGGCCGGCTATGCGGGCTCGCGCGAAATCAACCTGGCGATGGAGCGCGGCGAGGTCCAGGGCGGTTGCGGCCAGAGCTGGTCGAGCGTCGCCGCCACCTATCCGTCCTGGTTCAGCGAGGGCAAGATCAAGGTCCTGGCGCAGGAGGACACGGAAGGATATCCCGAGCTCAATCGGCAGGGCGTGCCGCTCACGCGCGCCTTCGCCAAGACCGAGGAGCAGGCGCGCATCCTCGATCTGATCTATAGCCAGACGACGTTCGGCCGTCCCTATATCGTGGCTCCGGAAGTGCCCAAGGAACGCGTCGCGGCGCTGCGCCGGGCCTTCATGGCGACCATGCGGGATCCCGATCTGGTCGCCGAGGCCAAGCACATGCAGCTTGATATCATGCCGGTTGCCGGCGAGGATTTGCAGGCCATGATCGCTCGCCTGTACGCCACGCCCAAGGATATCCTCGACCAGGCGAGGCAGGCGACGGCGGCCAAATAGAACGCCAAGCCGGAACGGAACGGCGAGTCTCGGAGGACGTGCATGAGCATCGCGACGCAGACGAGGACCGCATTCGAGATCGTCCCGCTGACCCGGCATATCGGCGCCGAGCTGCGCGGCATCGATCTGCGCGGCAAGCCGGACGAGGAAACCGTCCGCGCCATCTATCAAGCCTGGCTCGACCACCTCGTCATCATTTTTCCCGAGCAGGAACTCTCCCAGCAAGACCTCGTGCGCGTGACCGGCTATTTCGGCGAAATCGGCGAGCTCTCGCGTCCGGCGAAATATTTTCCCAAAGGCTATTCGCAGCTTTTGCCCGGCATCATGCTGATCTCCAACATCCGCGAGAACGGCGAGCCGATCGGCGCGCTGCCGGATGGCGAGATGATGTTCCACCATGACATGATCCATTCCGAGGTGCCGGACAAGGGAACGCTGCTCTAGTCCGTCGAAATACCCTCGGCCGGCGGCAACACGCTGTTCGCAAGCGGCTACGCCGCCTATGACACGCTCGATCCGAAAGTCCGCGACAAGCTGGAAGGCCGCAAAGCCATCCACCATTACAATTATGGCTCG
>JBJMSU010000086.1:0-5467 GCA_045801465.1 Xanthobacteraceae bacterium
CATCGCGTTCCTCATCGGCGCCGTGGCGGTGGCGACGTTGTTCGACCTTTGCGCCGCCCAGGCCTATTACGGCAGCGGTCCGTGGTGCGCGGTGCAATCCCTGGGCGCCGGCACCGTCACGCAAAATTGCACCATGCTGAACTTCGAGCAGTGCAGGATGGAGACCATCGCTGGCAACCGCGGCTTTTGCATACCGAATCCATATTGGCCCGGAGCATACGGGCTCGGCGATGTGCCCAGGCGCACTCACAAGCGCCGCGCTCGGCATCGTTGAGAAGTTGTTGACCTGAAACCTGCTCATCAATTCGCCGGCCGCCTCGCCGAATCGGCGAGGCTGAACGTGCGCAGCACGTCGTAGATCACGGCAGATGACCAGCCGAACAGCAAGATGCCGTTCATGGCCGCCATCGGTCCGAGCAGCCGCCAGTAGGCGACGGGAAGGACATCGCCGTACCCGAGCGTGGTGTAGTTGACGAACGCGAAGTAATAGGCGTCGAGCTTCTGCGGCACTGCATCGATCGCCGCATAGACCAGGCCCCAGATTGCGATCTCGACGAGATGCGCGACCATCAGGACCGATACCGTCGCCATCATCACCAGCATCACACGAAGATGTGCGCGCGCGGCCTGCGTCGCGAGCGACGTGCCATGGACGGCCCAGCTCACGGCCGCCATGATCCCCGCGTGCACGGCGATGGTGGCCAGGGTTGTTGCGACTCCGATTGCGATCTGTCCGTGCATGCGCCCTCCCGAGATCCCGTGGTCGCCCGCGGTTGTGCGGCCTGCCAAGCCGCGGGATCGTACCGCGATCAGGTCATGAGGAAACGCCATGGGAGCCGCTCTTGCGTTCTGTGCGCCCTTGTCCTCGCGCCGCTGCTGGGCGCCTGCCGACTGATCATTCGGCTGCTGGACATGTGGCGCACATGTTTGCATGTTATGTGCATGCCAAAGATGATCCAGCTCCGCCACGTTCCTGACGACCTCCATCGCGCGCTCAAGGCGCGCGCCGCCCAAGAGGGCCTGTCCCTTTCTGACTACCTGTTGGAGGAGGTGCGCCACATTGCCGAGCGCCCGACCATCTCAGAGCTGCGTCGCCGGCTTGCCGAACGCGAACCGGTCGCTCCGCGGGTGTCATCGGCCAAGGTTGTGCGGGCAGCCCGAGACGGGAGGTGATCGTCGTCGACGCATCGGCTGTTGTGGATGTCCTGCTCAGGACCCCGGATAGTACGCGAATAGCGGACCGTTTCTTCGCGTCCGGCGAGACGCTTCACGCGCCTCACCTTTTGGACCTCGAAGTGGTCCAGGCGCTGCGCCGCCATATATCGGCTGGGGTGCTCCATGCTCGGCGCGGACGGGAAGCGTTGGAAGACTTTACCGCTTTCCCGCTCACGCGGTATCCACATGATGTGTTTTTGGCGCGTATTTGGGAGCTTCGCGCGAATTTGACCGCGTACGATGCCGCCTATATCGCGCTGGCCGAAGCACTCGCGGTTCCTCTCGTCACCCGGGATCGGGCGCTCGCGTCGGTACGCAGGCATCGCGCGACAATCGAGCTGCTCTGACGCGCTGGTTGCGCCAAACTTAAGGCAGCCAGTCACAATTTCGACTCAGCCTTTCGTATGGTAGTTGTGTCATCCGGTTGCGCTGAGTCCTGGGAACCATGATCGAAAAGCTTGTCCGCGCGTTCGAGTTACTCGCATTCGCGGCCCTGTTGGGGGCCGGAATCACGGCTGCCCAGGCGCAGCAGCGCGACCAGGCCAGGTCGGAGCCGCCGGCGAGCCGTCTGGAATCGCTGCAACAGGACACGTCATCCTTTTTCGGCCAGTTGTTCGGCGGCAGCGAGCGCTTGGGCAGCGATGGGGCGCCCATCCGCAAGGTGCAGATGTCCGCGTCCGAGCTGGTGGTGCGCCTGGAGCGGATGGAAAACCAGATCCGCCAGCTGACCGGCCTCGTCGAGCAGCTCCAGTTCCGCAACCAGCAGCTCGAGCAGCAATTGCGCCGCCTGCAGGAACCCGGTGGTGCCGGTGGCATTCCGCAAGCGGCGCGGCCGCCCTCGGTCCAGCCCGGGCCGCCGCCCGCCGTTGCCGGCCCGCCAGGGCCGCCAAGCCCCCCCGGGCCGCCGGGCCTGCCTCAGCGCCGCTCGGACGTGTTCGACCCGAACGACAATCCGGGTGCGCCCGGTGCCCCGCGTCCCCTCCCGCGGCGCCCTGATGCATTCGAGCCCGGCGAGAGCACAAGCCCCCCTGGTGCGCCACGCCCCGGAATGCGGCGTTCGGACGTGTTCGATCCGAACGAAAACCCAAACGCGCCGGGTGCGCCGCGCGTGCTCGGTTCGCTGCCGAGCGGCCCGAGTATCGTAACGGGCGACCCGAACGACGAGGACGGCCCGCCGATCGGGGCGCCCGGCGGCCGCCAGGCCGGCGCGCCGCTGGACCTTTCGACCCTGTCGGACCCGGCCCCCAGCGACCCCGGCCAGCCGCCCCCTGGGGGCACGGCATCGGCAATGAACAACCCATTGCCGCCGCCGCCACCACGCAATCCGAGCGCAACCGGCACCTATCAGCTGCAGGCGACGCTGCCGCCGACCGCGACGCCGAAGGATGAATACGACCTCGCGTATGGATACTTGGTGCGCAAGGACTATGCCTTGGCGGAGGAAAGCTTCCGCACCTTCCTGCGCAAATATCCGAGCGACCGGGCGGTGGCTGAAGCGAACTATTGGCTCGGCGAGAGCCTGTTCCAGCGCCAGCGCTATCGCGACGCCGCCGAATCCTTCCTCAACGTCTCGACCAAGTTCGACAAATCCGGCAAAGCGCCCGACGCCTTGCTGCGGCTCGGCCAGTCGCTCGCGGCACTCAAGGAGAAGGAGGCAGCATGCGCCACCTTCGTCGAAGTCGGGCGCAAATATCCGCGTGCTTCGCCCACCGTGAGGCAAGGGGTCGAGCGAGAACAGAAGCGCGTCGGCTGCTGAGTAGTGCCGCCGATTTGAAGTTCATGGGCTGCGGCAAGCGCGTTTAGGAACTTCGAATCGAAAGCGGCACCAGAACCACAGGCTTGCAAGCGCCTCTTTGCTTCCGAACTTCGTGTCGGAGAGTGCTGCGATGTATCACGAACTTCGGAAGCGGGACACCAGTCCCGTCTCGCCGGCCGAAGCGGCGGCGCTGTTTGCCGATCTCGCGTCTTGCGATGTCCTCGTGCTCGCCGTCTCGGGAGGGCCGGATTCGACCGCGCTCGCCCTGCTCGCCGCGCGTTGGCGCGCTGAGTTAAAACATGGACCGAGGCTCGTTGCGGTCACGATCGACCATGGTCTGCGGCCGGCATCGGCCTCCGAGGCAAAAGCCGTGAAACGCCTCGCAAAGGCACTCGGGATCGAGCACCGGGTTGTTGCCTGGAGAGGAAAAAAGCCGACAACGGGCGTGCAGACAGCGGCTCGAAGCGCGCGTTATGGCCTGCTCGCCGCCGAGGCCCGCAAGCTCGGCGCCCGCCACGTGCTCACCGCTCACACCCGCGATGACCAGGCCGAGACGATTCTCATTCGCCTGTCGCGCGGCAGCGGTCTGGCCGGGCTCGCCGGCATGTCGCGGCTCTCGCCCTTGTCGGGAAATCGGGAGATCACCCTGGTCCGCCCATTCCTCGGTCTCCCGAAGGCCCGCCTCGTCGCCACGCTCAAGGTCGCCGAGGTTCCATTCGCGCGCGATCCGTCGAATGACGATCCGCGGTTTACCCGCGCGCGCTACCGCAAGGTCATGCCGTTGCTGGCCGCCGAGGGACTCGATGCCGGCCGGCTGGCGCTTCTGGCGCGGCGTGCCGCGCGTGCCGATGCCGCGATCGAAACCGCCGTTGCCGCGGCACTGCCCGTCGTTTCCCTCAGACAATGGTCCAATTCCGGGCCGATCATGCTCGACCGGGCAAAGTTCTCAAGCCTGCCCGGCGAGGTGGGCTTGCGCCTCCTCGGCCGAGCCCTCGCGGCCGTAGGCGACGAGGGACCGGTCGAGCTCGGCAAGCTGGAGACGCTGTTCGCGGCGATCGCGGCCCAGGGTGAAGACGCCGCTTGCGGTCGCTTGCGGCGGACGCTGGCGGGCGCCCTCGTCACCGTCGATCGCGACCGCCTCGTTGTCCACAGGGCTCCCGCCCGGCGGCAGAAGAGGCAAGACTAGGGAATCTCGGGTGTCCGGGAGGCCAATGTTGTATTAATGAGAGTCGGGTCATTATCTTGGCAGACTGACCCCTCGAACCTACATTGGGGCTTCGGGCAGGGACCGGTGCCGCGAGGCGCGGGCCAAAACGGACCGCCGGGACGCCGGTGCGTCGAAAAGGACGCTGGATGAACGCCAATCTGCGCAACTTCGCCCTGTGGGTGATTATCGTCCTATTTCTGCTGGCGCTGTTCACGCTGTTCCAGAATCCGAGCCAGCGTACGACCTCGCACGACATCTCGTATTCGCAGCTGCTGAGCGAGGTCGACCAGGGACGCGTGCGCGACGTCATCATCCAGGGGCCGGAGATCCACGGCACGTACACCAACGGCGGAAGCTTCCAGACCTATGCGCCGAACGATCCGAACCTGGTGCAGCGCCTGCAGAACAACAAGGTGAATGTCACCGCCCGGCCGCAACAGGAGAACGTGCCCTGGTTCGTCTCCCTGCTGGTCTCGTGGCTACCGTTCATCGCGCTGATCGGGGTGTGGATTTTCCTGTCGCGGCAGATGCAGGGGGCGGGCGGCAAGGCGCTCGGCTTCGGCAAGTCGCGGGCCAAGCTTTTGACCGAGGCGCACGGGCGCGTCACGTTCGAAGACGTGGCCGGCGTCGACGAGGCCAAGCAGGACCTTCAGGAGATTGTCGAGTTCCTGCGCGATCCCGGCAAATTCCAGAAGCTCGGCGGGCGCATCCCGCGCGGCGTGCTGCTGGTTGGCCCGCCTGGTACCGGTAAGACGCTGCTCGCCCGCGCCATCGCCGGCGAGGCAAACGTGCCGTTCTTCACCATTTCCGGCTCCGACTTCGTCGAGATGTTCGTCGGCGTCGGCGCCAGCCGCGTGCGCGACATGTTCGAGCAGGCCAAGAAGAACGCGCCCTGCATCATCTTCATCGACGAGATCGACGCCGTCGGCCGGCGCCGATCGGGCGTCGCTGCGTCGATGGCGCCGCCGTCTCTCGAGAACTTCCTCTTCTTCGGGCCGTACGGCGCGCTCAATCCGACCGGCGACATGATCCTCGAGACGCGCGCCTGGCGCGAGAAGCTCTTTGCGCACCGCGCTCCCGAGTCGCGGTCGCCGTACCCGCGCTGGGCGCAGCGCGTCGGCGGGATCATGAATCAGGCATTCCCCGGCGGAATGGCCGGCGGCATGGGCCAGCTCGCCCTGAACCAGCTCCTGATCACGATGGACGGCGTCGACACCCCGCCGTTCATGCGCCGCGTGCTAACGAACAGGACGAACCAGCTGCTCGACGCGCTGTACATCGTGCCGGCG
>JBJMSU010000097.1:0-27337 GCA_045801465.1 Xanthobacteraceae bacterium
ACCGCGACTGGCGGAACTACGACCTCAAGGTCGAGCTCGCCGACCTGCTTGCCGTCCTCACGGCGGCGTCGATCGAAGAGGCCGCGCTCGTCGGAACCTCGCGTGGCGGTCTCCTCACGATGGCGCTGTCTGCCGCGCGCCCGGCGCTCCTGCGCGGCGCCGTGCTCAACGACATCGGCCCGGTCATCGAAGGGCGCGGCCTCGCACGCATCCGCGGCTATGTCGGCAAGCTCCCGGCGCCCGCCGACTACGGCGAGGCGGTCGACATCCTGAAGAAGCTGATGAGCGCCCAGTTCACGGCGCTGTCCGAGGAGGAGTGGCGGTCGTGGGCCGAAGCGACCTGGAAGGAGGAGAACGGGCGCCTCGTTGCGGACTACGATCCCGCCCTGGCCCGCACCCTCGAGAGCATTGATCTGGAGGCGCCGCTGGCGCCGTTCTGGTTCCTGTTCGAGGGTCTCAAGCGCGTCCCGGTGCTGGCGCTGCGCGGCGCGAACTCCGATCTGCTCTCGGCCGAAACCTTCGCCGCCATGGGTCGGACGCATCCGAGAATCGAGACGATCCTCGTGCCGAGCCAGGGCCACGCGCCACTGCTCCAGGGCCGCGGCCTCATCCAGCAGATCAAACGCTTCCTGGTGCGCGTCGAGAGCGGGACATGATGGCGGTGGCGCCTACTCGGCGTCGGTCTCCTCGGCGCTTCGCGTCCTGATCTCGGCCGAGGCGGCCCATCCGGCCGGAGCATTCCGGCCGGTCTTGTGCCGGATGTCCTCCGCGGCCTGCGCATAGAGGGCATCGCCGCGGATGCGAAGCGACGTGCCGGCGAGCGTCGCCTCGCCCGAGGCCAGCTGCGCCAGCTGGCCGAGCGCGAGCCGCGCCCCATCGCGAAACCGCGGCGGCGCCCCGGCGGCCACGTGCGTCTCGTCGACGATGCGTTCGTGAAAGAACTGCTCCCGCGCCAGGCGGACGATCTCGTCCCGCGCCGCCGCGTCAGGGACCGCGCCGCTGAGCACGAGCGTGCCCGCTTCCCGGCGGGCGGAGAAGCGATAGGGGCCGAGCGCGACGGCCGGGGCCGGCGGCGCCGGCGGAGCGACGCGAGCGGCCTCGCGACGATCAGGAGCGAGCGGCACCGGGATCGAGCCCGTCACCGCCGGGCGTGCATCGGGCGGAGCCGCCGCAGCGGTGCCGTCGGGCTCGCTCGGCGCGAGCGAGAGTGCCGGTGGCCCAGCGTCGGGTATTGCCGGCAATCCGGCGACCCTCGCGCTGGCGTCGCTTCGGACCTGCTCGGCCGGCGGCCGCGCGATCTCGGGCACAACCATTGCGACCGCCGCCGCGAGCAGCCCGCCGGCCGTCGCGATCATCCCCCAGGTGGCAAAACGCTTCATCGTCGGATCGAGCCGTGGTTCTTCGCCGCCCAAAGAGGAGCGCGCGTCGCAAAGTAAGACCGGCTTCGCGGCATCTTGAGGGCAAGCTTTCGCCGACGCGCGGCTGCAAGGCGGCAGTCGCCTTGGATGCGAAAGACGGGCGCGCCGCTCGTCCGCGGCGCCCCGGACGCCTCAAATCACGGCTCGAGCTCTTCCCGAAGCATCTCGAGGGCGAGCCACCGGTTCTCTGCCGCCCACAGATCGGACTGAGCCGAAGCCAGGGCGGCGGAGATCTTCTCGAACAGGGCCGGATCACGCTTGTAGAGACCTGCGTCGCCCAAGGCGGACTGGAGATCCGCGATCAACGACTGAAGGCCCGCGATCCGGGACGGAAGCGTCCCGAGGTCGTGCCGCTCGTTGAAGCTCAGCTTCCGCTTTGACGCCGCGGGCTTCGCGATGGCGGCGGCCTTGCGACCCGCCGGCCGCGTGTCCTTCGTCACCATGGCGGCGACGCCCGACCCGCGCTGCCGAACCATGTCGGTGTAGCCCCCGGCGTATTCGACCCAGCGCCCCTCCCCTTCGGCGACGAGGGTCGCGGTCACGACCCGGTCGAGAAAGTCGCGATCATGGCTCACCGCGAGGACGGTTCCGGGATAATCCGCGACCAGCTCCTGCAGCAGCTCGAGGGTTTCGAGATCGAGGTCGTTCGTCGGCTCGTCGAGGACGAGGAGGTTCGACGGCTGCGCCAGCGCCCGCGCGATCGTGAGCCGGTTGCGCTCGCCGCCGGAAAGGGCGCTGACGGGGGTGCGGGCCTGCTCGGGGGCAAACAGAAAGTCCTTCATGTAGGCGACGACGTGCTTGCGCTGGCCGCCGACCTCGACCCACTCGCCGCCGCCTCCGGTCAGGGTTTCGGCGACGGTCGCGTCCGGCGTCAGCGATTCGCGGCGCTGGTCGAGGGCCGCCATGCGGAGATTGGCGCCGAGCCGGACCGAGCCGGCGTCGGGCGCGAGCGACCCGGTGAGGAGGTTCAGGAGCGTCGTCTTGCCGGCGCCGTTCGGGCCGACGATCCCGAGCCGGTCGCCGCGCAGGACCCGAAGCGAGAGGTCGCGCACGATCGCCTTGCCGTCGAATGACTTCGAGACCGCCTTCGCCTCGACGACGAGCTTGCCCGAGAGCTCGGCCTCCGAGAGCGTCATCGCGGCAAGGCCCGCGGCCCGGCGCTGCTCGCGAAATTCCGCCCGCATCGCATCGAGCGCCCGCACCCGGCGCTGGTTGCGCTTGCGGCGCGCGGTGACGCCGTAGCGCAGCCAGTCGGCTTCGGCGGCGAGCTTGCGGTCGAGCTTGTGCCGGTCGCGCTCCTCCTGCTCGAGGATGGCGTCGCGCCAGGGCTCGAAATCGGCAAAGCCGCGATCGACCCGGCGCGTGACCCCGCGGTCGAGCCAAACCGTTGCCTGCGATAGGTTTTCCAGGAAGCGCCGATCGTGGCTGACGAGCACGACGGCGGAGCGGAGGCCGCTCAGCTCGGCCTCGAGCCATTCGATCGCCGGCTGGTCGAGGTGGTTGGTCGGCTCGTCAAGGAGCAGGATGTCCGGCTCCGGCGCGAGCACCCGCGCGAGCGCGGCGCGCCGGGCTTCGCCGCCGGAGAGAGTCGAGGGCGCCTCCTCGCCTGTCAACCCGAGCTCATCGAGGACGTAGCGCGCGCGATGCGGATCGTCGCCCGGTCCGAGCCCCGCCTCGACATAGGCGAGCGTCGTCGCATGGCCGGAGAGGTCCGGCTCCTGCGGCAGATAGCGGATCGTCGCGCCCGGCTGCACGAAGCGGCTGCCGCGGTCCGGCTCGGCAAGGCCCGCTGCGATCTTCAGCAGCGTCGACTTGCCCGAGCCGTTGCGCCCGACGAGGCAGGTCCGCTCGCCGGGCCCGATGGCGAGCTCCGCCTCGCTCAGGAGCGGCGTTCCGCCGAATGTCAGGGCAATGTTCCGGAGGTGAAGAAGGGGCGGGGCGATGGCGAGAGACTCCGGCGCGGCCTTTAATCCGCCGCCCAATTCTCGACCGACAACCCGGGCACCCGCCGGAACTCGCGCTCGTTGTTGGTGACGAGCGTCAAGCCGGCGGTCAGCGCATGGGCCGCGATCCAGAGGTCGTTGTTGCCGATCGTCTCGCCTCTGCGTTCGAGCGTTGCGCGGATCGAGCCATAGGCCGCTCCGGCCGCGGGCGGGAGCGGCTGCACCGGGATGAAGGCCACCAACCCGTTGAGCGCCGCCAGCGCCCGATCGGGCATGGCTCCCTTCTCCACGCCGAAACAGAGTTCCCCGTAACTGACGACCGAGATCACGGCCTCGTTCGCCCCAAGCGCCTGAAAGCGGTCAAGGACGGGACCTGGGCGGCGTTGACGAATCCGGATGAAGACGTTGGTGTCGAGCATATAGCGCAACGCCATCACAGCCCCTTGCGCACCTGAGGCGGGCTGTCCTCGATGGTCTCCAGGTCCGTAAAGGCGTCGTCCGGCAGCTCGCACCAAGCCTTGATCGCTTCCATCAAGGTCCGCGGCTTCTCGCGCAGGACGACCTCGTCGCCACGGCGGAAGATCTCGACCTCCTCGCTCGCGAAGCGGAACTCTTTCGGCAAGCGGACCGCCTGGCTGTTCCCCGACTTGAACACTTTGGCCGTTGTCACTTTTCGCCTCCGTATATACGCGACGTAGATACGCTCGGCGCAGGAGTCAACACGCCATGCGAAGATTGCAGTTGAATGGCCTTCGCGGGCCGTTAACGTGCTGGCATACATCCGACCACTCCTGCGCTCGCGGTCATCATGGGCTTCGTCAATCCGAGCCGCTTCACCACCCGTCCTGAGATCGACGGCACCTTCGGCGTCGTCGCGTCGACGCATTGGATTGCGACCGCGGTCGGGATGGGGATCCTCGAGCGTGGAGGCAACGCCTTCGACGCCGCGGTCGCGACCGCCTTCACGCTGCAGGTCGTCGAGCCGCATCTCAACGGGCCGGGCGGCGACGTGCCGCTCATCGTCCACGACGTGCGGCGCGGCAAGACCGAGGTGATCTGCGGCCAGGGGCCGGCGCCGGCGCGCGCGACGATCGCGCATTTCCGCGCCCTCGGCCTCGACCTCGTGCCGGGCACCGGCCTTCTCGCCGCCTGCATCCCGGGCACCTTCGATTCCTACATGATGCTGCTGCGCGACTACGGCACGATGCGCCTCGCCGACGTGCTGACGCCGGCGATCGCTTATGCGCGCAACGGCTATCCGCTGGTCGAGCGCGCCGTCGCCACCATCGGCACCGTCGAAGCGCTCTTCCGCGAGCACTGGAAGACCTCCGCCGCGGTCTATCTGCCGAACGGCAAGCTGCCGACGCCGGGCGAGCTGTTCACCAACACGACGCTCGCCGACACCTACGAGCGCATCCTGCGCGAGGCCGAGAGCGCCGGCGGCGACCGCGACAAGCAGATCGAGCGCGCCCGCAAGACGTGGTCGCAGGGCTTCGTCGCCGAGGAGATCGACCGCTTCTGCCGCACGCAAGAGGTGATGGATACCTCGGGCCGCCGGCATCGCGGCGTGCTCGCCGCCGACGACATGGCGGGCTGGGAAGCGACGGTCGAGGCGCCGATCGGCTATGATTACGGCCGCTACACGGTCCTGAAATGCGGTGCCTGGAACCAGGGGCTGACGACCCTGCAGCAGCTCGCGCTCCTCAAGGGCTTCGACCTCGACCGCCTCGACCCGGCTGGACCTGATTTCATCCACCTCCAGGTCGAGGCGGCGAAGCTCGCCTTTGCCGATCGCGATACCTTCTACGGCGACCCGAAATTCGTCGACGTCCCGGTCGAGACGCTGCTCTCCGACGCCTACAACGCCGAACGGCGCAAGCTCATCGGCAACCGCGCCTCGCTCGAGCTTCGCCCGGGGACGATCCCCGGCTACGGCAAGGCGATCGACTCCCGCGCCGCCGAGGGACGGCGCGCCGCGGTCGGCGCCACCGGGGCCGGCGAGCCGACCGTCGGGCGCATCTGGACCCATGACGACGAGGACGATCCGTCGCTGGCGAGGGACGGCGCCGGAAAGCCTGCCGGTCGCGAGAGCAACGTGCTCGCCGCGCGCTCTGGTGCCGTCCGCGGCGACACGGTGCATTTCGACATCATCGACCGCGACGGCAACATGATCTCGGGCACGCCGTCGGGCGGCTGGCTGCAATCCTCGCCGGTGATCCCGGCGCTCGGCTTCTGCCTCGGCACGCGGGCGCAGCAGTTCTGGCTCGACGAGGACCATCCGGCGGCGCTTCGCCCCGGCAAGCGGCCGCGCACGACCCTGTCGCCGACGATGGCGCTGCGCGACGGCGAGCCCTACCTCGCCTGGGGCTCGCCCGGCGGCGACCAGCAGGACCAGTGGATCACCCAGTTCTTCCTGCGCCACGTGCATGCCGGGCTCAATCTTCAGGAGGCGATCGACGCGCCGGCCTGGCACAGCGAGCACTTCCCGTCGTCGTTCTGGCCACGCACCGCGCGCCCCGGCGTGCTGGTGGTGGAAAGGCGGTTTCCTCAGGCGACGATCGATGAGCTGCGCCGGCGCGGCCACATCGTCGAGGTCGGTCCCGACTGGTCGGAAGGTCGGCTCACCGCGGCCTCCCGCGTCGGCCGGCGCCGCCGCGCCGCCGCCAATCCGCGCGGCATGCAGGGTTACGCTGCCGGCCGCTAAGTGTCCCGACAGGGAGCCGCCGATGACGTGGTCCATCATCGCCCGCGATGCCGCGACGGGACGGCTGGCGATTGCGGTGGCCTCGAAATTCCTGGCAGTCGGCGCCCACGTGCCGTACATCGCGGCCGGTATCGGGGCGGTTGCGACCCAGGCCCTGGTCAATCCGTTCTATGGGCCGCGCGGGCTGCAACGGCTGCAGGAGAAGGTCGCGGCCGCAAGCGTCGTGGCCGAGCTCGTTGCCGCCGATGCTGGCCGCGACCACCGCCAGCTCCATCTGATGGATTGGGCCGGCAACAGCGCCGCCCATACCGGCGCAGCCTGCATCGCCTGTGCCGGGTCCCGTGCCGCCGACGGCATCTCCGTCGCCGGCAACATGCTTATGGGCCCCGATGTGCTCGACGCCACCGCGGCGGCCTATGCGGCGAATTCCAGTCTTCCGTTTGCGCGCCGGCTCATCGCCGCAATGCAGGCCGGCGAGGCGGCGGGCGGCGACAAGCGTGGCAAGCAGTCGGCGGCGCTCCTGATCTACGGCGACGACGGATGCTCCGAGCTCGATCTTCGCGTCGACGATCATGTCGATCCTCTCGCCGAGCTTGCGCGACTCGAACAGGTGAGTCGCGAACGCTGGGTTCATTTCCGCAAGTTCCTTCCCAGCCGCCGCGATCCCGTCGGCACCACCGATCGCGCCACCATCGAGGCCGGCATTGCCGCAGCGCTCGCCGCCGAGACGAGGCGATGAGCGGCTCTCCGCTGTTGCAGATCGAGGGACTCAAGGTCACGTTCCGCGGCCGGGAGAAGCGCATCACGCACGCCGTCGATGCCGTCGACCTCACTTTGCGCCATGGCATGACGCTGGGACTCGTGGGCGAGTCAGGCTGCGGCAAGAGCGTCACGTCGCTTGCCGTTATGGGATTGTTGCCGCGGATGCAGACGGAAATCGCGGGCCGTGTACGATTCGAAGGCATCGATCTGCTGGCGCTTCCCGATCGCCAGATGCGCGACCTGCGCGGCGCCCGCCTCGCCATGGTGTTCCAGGAGCCGATGACCTCGCTCAATCCGAGCTACACCATCGGCGAGCAGATCATCGAGGCGGTCGTGCGGCACCGCGGGCTGTCGCGCCGCGACGCGCGGGCCCACGCAATCGAGATGCTGCGGCGGGTCAAGATTCCTGCCCCCGAACAGCGCATCGACGATTACCCGCACAAGCTCTCCGGCGGCATGCGTCAGCGCGTGATGATGGCCATTGCGCTGTCCTGCGAGCCTCAGCTCCTCATCGCCGACGAGCCGACCACCGCCCTCGACGTCACCATCCAGGCACAGATCTTGGATCTCCTGCGCGAGCTGAAGGCCACCACGCTGTCGGCGATCATTCTGATCACCCATGATCTGGGCGTCGTGGCGGAGACCTGCGATGAGGTTGCCGTGATGTATGCCGGTGAGATCGTCGAGCGTGCACCGGTCGAAGCGGTGTTCGCGCGGCCGGGTCATCCCTATACGGTCGGGCTGCTCGGCTCGATCCCGCGCCTCGACCGGCGCACCGAACGGCTGGCGACGGTAGAGGGCCGGGTCCCCGATATGACGGCGCTTCCCGCCGGCTGTCGCTTTGCGCCGCGCTGTCCCTTTGCCGGCGAGATCTGCGTGAGCGCGCCGCCGCCGCTCGTGCCGATCGGCGAGCATCACTGGACCCGCTGCGTGCGGGCGCCGATTGAGAATTTGGTGTCATGAGCCTGCCGCTGCTCTCGGCCGAGGGATTGGTCAAGCACTTCGTCCTGCGCCGCTCGATCGTCGGCCGTCCGACCCTTATGGCGCGCGCGGTCGATGGCGTCAGCTTCACGCTTCAGCCCGGCGAGACGCTGGCGCTCGTGGGCGAGTCGGGCTCGGGCAAATCGACCCTCGGCCGCCTCGTGCTGCGGCTGATCGAGCCGACCGCCGGCCGCCTCTCGTTCGACGGGATCGATCTCTTGTCGCTCGGCGCGTCGGCCTTGCGCGCGTTCCGCCGCGATGCGCAGCTCGTGTTCCAGGACCCCTACGCCTCGCTCAACCCGCGCATGACGGTGGGCGAAATCCTTGCCGAGCCGCTGGCGCTGCATGCGATCGTGCCGCCGGCGCGCCGCCGCGAGCGGGTTGCCGAGCTGCTCGACATGGTCGGGCTCGCGCCCCGGTTCGCCCGGCGTTATCCGCACGAGTTCTCCGGCGGACAGCGCCAGCGCGTCGCGATTGCACGTGCGCTCGCCGTCAAGCCCAAGCTCGTGGTCTGCGACGAGCCGGTTTCATCGCTTGACGTTTCGATCCGCGCGCAGGTGCTCAATCTGCTGCAGGAGCTGCGGCAGCAACTTGGGCTCTCCTACCTGTTCATCTCGCACGATCTCGCCGTGGTGAAGCAGATCGCCGATCGCGTTGCGGTCATGAATTTCGGCCGCATCGTCGAAACCGCCAACACCGAGGACTTGTTCGCCGCGCCACGCCATCCTTATACGCGCGCGTTGCTCTCGGCGATTCCGATCCCGAAGCCGCATGCCAAACGTGATCGCATGATCCTCGCCAGCGACGTGCCGATCGCGCTCGAGCCGCCCGCGGGCTGTCATTTCCATCCGCGATGCCCGTTTGCGGTCGAGCGCTGCCGCCTCGAGCAACCGGCCCTCGCCGATGACGGCGCCGGCCACGCCACCGCATGCCACCGATGGCCGGAATTGCCCGCAATCGACGCCGTCGCCGCAGAGGGGCCTGCTTCGCCGGCGCTCGAGCGGCTGATCGCGGCATTCAGCTCGGCGGACGTGCGGTCCGACGGCGGTGCTGGTAGAGTCGTGGCCGAGCGGACCGCAGCGACGCCCGTGCCGCGGTAATACACGATGGGAGAATCCATGAAGACGGTTTTCGCCGCGACGGCGGCGCTTGCGTTATGGAGCGGCGTGGCCGCGGCCCAGACCACGCTGCGCATCGGGCTCGCCGAGGACCCCGACATCCTCGATCCCACGCTGGCCCGCACCTACGTGGGTCGCATCGTGTTCGCCTCGTTGTGCGACAAGCTGTTCGACATCGACGAGACCCTCAACATCGTGCCGCAGCTTGCGCTTGCGCACGAGACCTCGGCCGACGGCAAGGCGGTGACGATCCGGCTGCGGCCCGGCGTCAAGTTCCACGACGGCGAGCCGCTCGACGCGGAAGCCGCCAAGTTCTCGCTCGAGCGCCATCTCAACATGCAGGGCTCGTTTCGCAAGCCGGAGATCGCCGCGCTCGACCGCGTCGAGGTGGTCGACCCGCTCACCATCCGTCTCGTTCTCAAGACTCCGTTCTCGCCCCTGATCGCCCAGCTCACCGACCGCTCCGGCATGATGGTCTCGCCCAAGGCGGCAAAAGAGGCGGGCGACCGGTTCGGGCTCAAGCCGGTCTGCGCCGGTCCGTACCGGTTTGTCGAGCGCGTGCAGCAGGACCGCATGGTGGTGGAGAAATTCCAGGACTACTGGAACAAGGACAATGTCCACATCGACCGCATCGTCTATCTGCCGATCGTCGACGCCACCGTGCGTCTCGCCAACGTGAAGTCCGGCGGTCTCGACCTGATCGAGCGTGTGCTCGCAACCGACATCAAGGACGTGCGCAGCGACCCGCGGCTCAAGCTGTCGACGGCGCTCGAGCTCGGTTATCAAGGCATTGATATCAATGTCGGCAATGGCGAGCGGGCCAAGAACCCGCTTGGCTCTTCAGCAAAAGTGCGCCAGGCGCTCGGTCTCGCCATCGATCGCGATGCCCTCAACCAGGTTGTGTTCAACGGCGAGTTCGTGCCCGGCAATCAGTGGGTCAGTCCCGAGCATCCCTACTTCCAGAAGAGCTTTCCGGTGCCGAAGCGCGACGTCGCAAAGGCCAAGGCGCTGATGAAAGAAGCCGGCGTGACGGCGCCGTTCGAGGTCGATTTCATGGTGCCGAAAGGTGCCGAAACGCAGGCCGTTGCCGAGGTGATCCAAGCCATGGCGGCCGAGATCGGCATCAACATGAAGATCCGCGTCACCGAGTTCGCGACGTCCCTCAAGCAGGCGGAGGGCGGAGAATATCAGGCCTACCTGCTCGCCTGGAGCGGCCGAACCGATCCCGACGGCAATGCGTATATTTTCCACAAGTGCAAAGCGCCGCAGGACTATCCCGGCTATTGCAATCCCGACGCCGATCGACTCCTCGATGACGCTCGCGCCGTCGCGGACCTCTCGGCGCGCAAGGCGATCTACGAGAAGCTCACCAGGATCATTCTCGACGACGTCCCGAAGCTCTATCTCTATCACCGCCGTGTCCTCATCGCACACACGGCGCGTCTGGAAGGCTACAAGCAAATGCCCGACGGCCTCGTGCGGGTCGTGGGACTGAAGCTCAAGTGAGCGTGAAAGCGCTCTAACGATGCTCACTTTCCTGTCCAAGCGGCTGCTGCAGCTCGTTCCGACGCTGTTTTTCGTGTCAGTGATCATCTTCACCCTGCAGCAGCTCTTGCCCGGGGATCCGGCGCTGGTCATGGCCGGTGAAGAGCGCGATCCGGAGGTGATCGAGCAGATCCGCAAACAGTACCGGCTCGATCAGCCGGTCCCGATCCAGTACGTCTACTGGGTCAAGGGCGTGCTGTCGGGCGATCTCGGCGAGTCGATGCGCATCAAGGTGAAGGTACGGGATCTCGTGGCGGAAAAGCTGCCGGTGACGATCCAGCTCGCCTGCATGGCCATCGTCATTGCGCTGTCGATCGGCATCACCGCCGGCGTCGTTGCGGCGGTGTTCAAGGACAGCGTCTGGGACTACGCCGCCAACGTGTTCGCGCTGTGGGGGCGCTCGACCCCGACCTTCTGGCTCGGGATCATGCTGATCTTCCTGTTCTCGGTCGAGCTCGGCTGGCTGCCCGCCTCCGGGTACGTACGCCCGTCGGAGGATTTCTGGGGCAGCATGGCGTCGACCATCATGCCGGCCTTCGTGCTGGGCAACGTCGGCGCCGCCGTTCTGATGCGGCACACGCGCGGCGCGATGCTCGATGCACTGCAGAGCGATTATGTTCGCACCGCCCGCGCCAAGGGGTTGTTCGAGCGGACCGTCGTGCTCAAGCACGCCATGCGCAACGCGCTGACACCCGTGATCACCCTCGGCGCGCTGGAACTGGGCGAGCTGCTGTCGGGCGCAGTGCTGACGGAGCAGATCTTTTCGATTCCGGGGTTCGGCAAGCTGATCGTGGATTCGGTGTTCAACCGCGACTATGCGGTCGTGCAGGGCGTCGTTCTGGTGACGGCCACGGTCTATATCCTGCTCAACCTGATCGCCGATATCGCCTACGTGCTGGTCAATCCGCGGCTGAGAGGCTGACATGGCCGATGCCGCTTTGCCGCTGCACGATGCGGCCGAACCGGTCGACAGCCCGGCCTCGCGCGCGCTGCGCCGGCTCGTGCATCGCAAGGGCGCGATGTTCGGTCTTGCCGTCATCGTGCTGTTCGTCGCGGCCGCCGTGTTCGCGCCGCTGGTTGCGCCCTACGATCCGACCGCCCAGAGCTGGACCGCGGTGCGCAAGCCTCCCTCGGCCCAGCATCTGCTCGGCACCGATGACGTCGGCCGCGACATTCTCGCGCGCATTGTCTTCGGCGCGCGCTCGTCGCTGCTGGCCGGCGTCATCTCGGTCAGCATCGCGCTGGCGATCGGGGTGCCGCTCGGCCTCGCGGCCGGTTATGTCGGCGGCTTCCTCGATGCCGCGATCAGCCGTCTGACCGACGCCATGTTGGCCATCCCGTTCCTCATCCTGGCGATCGCGCTGGCGGCATTCCTCGGCCCCAGTCTCGGCAATGCGATGATCGCTATCGGCGTCAGCACGACGCCTGTGTTCGTGCGGCTGACGCGCGGGCAGGTGATGGCGGTCAAGGTCGATGACTATGTCGAGGCGGCCCGGGCGGTCGGCAATCCGCCGTGGCGGGTGGTGCTCGTGCACATCCTGCCCAACATCCTGCCGGCCCTCATGGTCCAGGCGAGCCTGTCGATTGCCGCCGCGATCATTGCCGAGGCTGCGCTGTCGTTCCTCGGGCTTGGCCAGCAGCCGCCGGCGCCGTCCTGGGGCAGCATGCTCAATGCGGCGCAACGTTTTCTCGCCAGCGCGCCGTGGATGGCGGTGTGGCCCGGCCTGGCGATCTTCCTCACCGTGCTGTCGTTCAACCTGCTCGGCGACGGATTGCGCGACGCGCTCGATCCACGGGAACGCTAGTGCCGCCGATTTGAAGTTCCTGCACCGCCTGCCGCAAACTCGTGCGGGAACTTCAAATCGAAAAGCGGCACTAAGCCCGCCCTCGGGCTTGACCCGAGGGATCATGCTCCCCCTAGCCTAGTGCGAGATGACGATTCGAAGAAAGTCATCCCGCTCTAATTCTCACAGTCGTTCTTCGTCCGGCTGAGACGGTCGGCTGCGCTCGTCGCGGCCGCCTCTGCCGGTGGAGCCGCCACGCTCGTCATCATGCCAGCGCTGGTCCCGACGGTCGGGGTCGCGGCCGCGGCCGCGGCCGCCGTCGAAGCCAAAGCGGTCGCGCCAGTCCTGGAAGCGCTCGCGCCATTCACCGGAGCGCCGCTCCCCGCCCCAACGACCGTCGTCGCGCCCGCGATCCCAGTCGTCGCCGCGTCCGCGGAAGCGATCGTACCAGTCGCGGCCGCGCTCCTCGCGCCAGCCGCCGCCCCATCCGCCCGGTCCGTCGTCGCGCCCGCGATCGCGCCAGCGCTCGCCGTAGGGCCGGCGTTCGCCGAAGCGATCGTCCCAACCGCGCCAGCGCTCGCGATCCGGTCCGCTCCAATCCTGGCGATCGTTGCGCCAGCGGTCGCGACGGTCGCGCTCGTCGCCGCCCCAGCCGCCAAGGCCATTGGCCCAGCGGATCTTCTGCTCGTCGGAGAGGACCTTGTAGAAGGATTCAAGTGCCGGGCGCACCGTCTTGAGCCCCTGCAGTCTTGCTTCGACCAAACGCTCTGCCGCAGCCATGCGCGCCGGCGGCGTGAGCGGACGCTCGGTCGGGCAGGCCGCGCGTGCAATCTCCACCGCCTTGGCGGCGGCAGCCCTCAGCTCTTCGAAAGCGAGGCGCTGCTCATCCGTGGGCCTGACCAGCTGCTGGATGCGCTCGAGGCGCAACTGCGCCATCCTGGCAAAACGCTCCTGACAGAATCCCCCGTCGCCGCGCGGCCCGGTAATATCGGGGTCGTTCCCGTCGGGCCCGCCGCGGCCCATCATTCCCGGACCCATGCGGCCCGTTCCAGGTCCCATCGGGCCCGTGTCACGGCCCATCCCGGGGCCCATCGTGCCGGGACCACCGCGCGAGCCGGTGTCGCCACCAGGCGGGGATCCGGCCGGGGGCGGCGTGGCGCCCGGCGCCTGTGCACTTGGCGCCTGTGCATTTGGCGCCTGTGCACTTGGCCCCTGTGCACTTGGCGCCTGTGCGCCTGGCGCCTGCGCCGAGATCGGCGCAACGAACATGACCGTTGCCCAGATCAGTGCGCCGAGCGCCGCTCCGGTGAGGCCCGCCTTGATCGTCGTCATGACATCCTCCTGTGCGGCACTTCGTGCGGCGCTTCGCCTAGTGCCGCCAGCTTATCTCTGGCGCCGTCCCGCGACATCACTGGTCTTCGGACGCATTGTCGTTTTGGTTACTGCAGCATCGAGGTGAATTGGGGCGCGCTCCGCGCCTGTGCAGAACGGCTTGCCGGAGGCCGGCCTCGCTACCTATAAACACCGGCCGCCGTCCCGGCGTTCCTGAGCTTTGCCAATCCCGTCATGAGCAGCCACCTGTTTTCTCCGATCAAGCTCGCCGATCTTAAGCTTGCCAACCGCATCGTCGTCTCCCCGATGTGCCAGTATAGCGCCAACGACGGTTGCGCGTCCGACTGGCATCTCACCCATCTCGGCATGCTGGCCAATAGCGGGGCGGCGCTCGTGGTGGTCGAGGCCACCCACGTCGAGCGGCACGGCCGCATCACCCATGGATGCCTGGGCCTCTATTCTGACGCGTGCGAAGCCACGCTCCACCGCGTCATCGACCATTGCCGCAATATCGGCACGACCAAGTTCGGTATCCAGATCGCGCATTCCGGCCGCAAGGGCTCGGCACGACGGCCGTGGGAAGGCGGTCAGCCCCTACAGGCGAGTGAAGATCCGTGGGAGACGATCGCGCCGTCGGCGATCCCGTTCGGCCCCGAGTGGCACGTCCCCCGCGCGATGACGCGAGACGACATGACGCGCGTGCGCGAGGCCTTCGTGGCGGCGGCGCAGCGCGCGGTTCGCATCGGCTTCGACGCGGTCGAGCTGCACATGGCGCACGGCTATTTGCTGCACAGCTTCATGTCGCCGATCGCCAACAAGCGAAACGACGAGTATGGCGGACCGTGGGAGGCGCGCATGCGCTTCCCGTTGGAAGTGGCGAACGCGGTGCGTGCCGTCGTGCCCGCCGGCACGGCGCTCGGCGCGCGCATCACCGGCAGCGACTGGCTCGAAGACGGGCTCGACGCGGAAGACGCCGTCGCCTGTGCGCAAGCCTTGAAGGGCGCCGGCTTCGACTTCGTGTGCGTCTCTTCCGGCGGGGTCGCCGCGCACGCGCGCAATCCGACCACGCCCGGCTACAATGCGCCGCTCGCCGAGAAGGTACGCCGCGAGGCCGCCATCGCGGCGCGCACCGTCGGGCTCATCGTCACGCCGAAACAGGCCGAGGCGCTGCTCGCCGAGGGCAAGGCCGATCAGGTCGCGCTCGCGCGCGCGATTCTCGACGATCCGCATTGGGGCTGGCATGCCGCGCTCGAGCTCGGCGGCGAGGTCGCACGCCCGCCGCAATATCAGCGCGCGGCAGCAAAGATGTGGCCGGGAGCAGCCTACCGATAAGCGGCGAATGGCGAGTAGCGAATGGCGAATGGTGAATGGCAAGTAGCGAATAGTGAGCAGCGAAATAGCGGATAGAGGGAGCACGAGGCGCCTCTTGCCCATTCGCCACTCGCCATTCGCCTACATCGCCACTTTGACGGCGAATTTCTCCACTTCCGACCCGAGCCGCGCCGCCGCCGTTTCGACCGCGTCGGAAGAGTCGACCACGGTCCGGCTCGAGGCGCTGGTCTGTTCCGCCGCCTGGCAAACTTCATCGAGCACCGACACGATCGTTTTCGCTGCATGCGCCGCGCCGGTCACGTTGCGGGAGATTTCGTCGGTGGCCGCCCGTTGCTGCTCGACAGCGCCGGAGACCGATCCGGTATGGCGATTGATCTCCTGCATGCGCGACGCAATTCCGCCGATTGCCGCGACCGCCTTGCTGGTCGAGCTCTGCACGGCAGAGATTTGCCCGGAGATTTCCTCGGTCGCCTTGGCGGTCTGAACGGCGAGCGACTTGACCTCCGCCGCAACCACGGCGAAGCCTTTGCCGGCCTCGCCGGCGCGCGCCGCCTCGATCGTGGCGTTCAAGGCAAGGAGGTTCGTCTGCTCGGCGATGTCGCGGATCAGGTCCACCACGTCGCCGATCTTCTGCGCCGCGTACGCGAGGCCGGCGATTTCGTCGTTGGCGGTATTGGCCTCGGTGGTGGCCATGCGAACGAGATCGGCGGTCTGGGCGAGTTGCCGTCCGATCTCCCTCATCGACGCCAACAATTCATCGGCCGCCGCCGCCGCGGTCTCGACGTTGGCGGATGCTTCGTTGGACGTGCCGCCGGCCTCATGCGCCCGTTGCAGGGCCGCGGCGGATGCTTCCGACAGCTTGGCGGCCGTCGCCTTCATGACGGCAGCGCTCTCGTTCACGCCCTTCAGCACGGAATGAACCCCCTCGCGGAAGGACAGGATCGTCGCGTCGACTTCTTTGCGGCGCTGCTCTTGTTGTTGACGCGCGGCATGCTCCTTCTCGGCGATCTTCACGCGCTCGGCCTCGGCCGCGGTGGCCTCGGCGCGGGCCGCTTCGGACGCCTCCAAGGCTGTGACCAGCCGATTCGTCAGATAGGCGAGGGCAACGAGCTGAGCCGCGACGATCATCGCGTGAACCATGACGCGGGACAGGTCGCTGCCGTCGGGGAAAACCGCGTATGGATAGACGAAGTTCAGGATCAGGTGGTGAAGCGCAACCACCGCGCCGGCAACCAGGATGGACACCCAGCAGCACCACACCGCAACGATCGCCAATCCGGCATAGAACGCCATATGCATGTCGATCTGGAACGAATGGCGCGCAAACTGGAGGACAAGCAGCGCGACGAGGCCGGACATGGCGGCCGACGAGACATAGCGGGTGAGCGGACCAGTCGGGTCGCGCCGCCACAAGCCGGTTGTCGCGCCCGCCAGCATGACGCCGATCGCCGCGGTCGACACCGGCACGTTTGCGCGCAACGCCGCGAGCCCGCTGACGAGGGCTACCATCAGCCAGAGGATTGCGATCAGGACCCTGCCGAAAGTCAGCCTCAGTTCATGGAGCCCGGTGCTCATCGTGCTGTCCTCTTGGAGAAGTGGCCCTCCACGGCCGCCAGACACGCGGCCGCTGCGGCGCCGTCGACCACCAGGGCGGCGCCGGATCGATAGAGTCGTGCGATGAAGTCCGCGGCGGCCGACGTGGCGATGGCAATTCTGCCGTTGTGGGGGGCTTCGAGAAGGACTCCGTCGGCAGCCGCGACGATGCGCACCGCTGCGCCGCCATCCGCCCACGGAAACGCGATCACCGCGACGGGTGCTCCGGATTGCGGAGCAAGCGCGAGTGCCGCCGGCATGCTGCCGGCGAGCAGCGCAAAACATCCCGCGATGGCGATGTGGCGCATCATGTGCCCCGTCCCGACAGCACTCGGTCCCTCTGTGCATTTAGGCAACAAAGGGTTAACCAATGCCTACCCAGATCCGGTGACCGTAAGCCCCGAAGTGCCTGCAGTTAAAGGTTTAGTTGAACTTCGTCAGACTGCACGGATAGTCATGTCTTCGATGTGCAGCGGCTGATGCGGAATGCTGGCAGCGAACTCGTCGTCGTGCGTGACGACGATGGTGCCGTAGCCGAGCTGGCAAAGGCGGGAGACGATGGCTGCAAGGCCGGTACGGGTGTCGCGATCCTGACCGATGGTCGGCTCGTCCAGCATCAGCCAGGACATCGCGCCGGAAAACGGCCACAGCCAGCTCAGGCGTTTGCGCGCTGCCAGCGGGAGCTCGTAGAGAAGCTGGTCGAGGCTGCGAATGCCGAGCTTGCGCGCCATCGCGGCGAGCAAGGCGTCCGATGGCGGCATGACTTCGCTGCAGGCGGCGAGCGCCCGGCGCCGGCGCGCGATGTCTTCAGCGAGCGTGGCGCCGCACCATTGATGATCCGGGTTCTGCGTGGCGAGCGCGAACACGCGATTGCCGCTGCGCCGCGGCCGGTAGGGCATATCGTTCAGCAGGATGGTTCCGCGCGCCGGCGCCAGCACGCCGACCAGGATCTTGAAAAAGGTGCTCTTTCCCGCGCCGTTCGGACCGACCAGCCGATACGCTTTTCCCGGCTTGAGCGAAAGGTCGACGTCGCGAAAGATCGGCCGGGCGGGCTCGTAGCTGAAGTCCATGGCGCGGATGGTGATGGCGGGGGCCTCGCGCGGCCGCAGCTCGGTCAGCAATCCTGCAAGGTCGCACCCATAGTCGGCCGTCGTGGCGCGCGCATCCTGCCGGCGCCATCCCGGCGGAACATGCGCGAGGCGATTGTCGATCAGGATTGCGTCGAACGAATGCGGCGCGCTCAGGTACGCAAGCGCCGATGCGCGGTTCTGCGCGTCCAGTTGCTCGAGCGCGGTATCGATGCCGATCAGCCGGTAGGCCGAGCGGGAGAAGCAGTGCAGCGCCAGCGACACCTGTTCGCCCCCCGACAGGGTCGCTGGCTTGCGGTTTCCCAATCGGGTCCAGTCGATCGATGCGAAGCAGCCATGTTGCGGGGCACGCGCATAGATGGCGATCTCGTCCGCCACCGTGCTGGAAAGTCCGGACAGTGCTGCCTCCGCATAAGGCCCGAGAAAGAACGCCGGCTCCTGCCGGCGTTGCAGCGCGCTGCGCAGTGTCTCGCTGCGGCCGGAAAAATTGTTCCCGGCAATGAGCTCGCGCACCATTCAGATGACTTTCGGCGTCGCCGCTGCCGCAATGGCAGCCGCGATCCACAACGCATCGTGCCATGTCAGGCCCTGCGCCGGTGTTTGCAGCGCCTCATCGAGACGCGCCAACGTGTTCTCGGCCGGCCATTTGTCGCGCAGGCGGCCGATCGCGATCGTGACCACCGAGAGCCATACGGTCTGCACCAGGATCCAGCCGTTGCCGGCATTCTTAAGCGACAGGCGCGGGGCGATGAGCCCCGCCGTGATCAGGGCCGTGCGCGACCGGTCCACCGCGTGCAGGATGGTGTCGATCCATGACAGCGTGAGGACGACGAGCTTCTTTGCCACCGCCGGCGCCCGCATGGCGCGGATGAACTGCAGCGGCGTCATGTCGGCAAAGCGCAGGACCACGAGCTGAACGACGCTGGCGACGACGAACAGGCGCATGCAAACGACGGCGACATGGACGAGCGCGGCCGTTCGCGTGCCGCTTGCACCGGCGGCGATTTCGCCCGGCGAGCGGCCGACCACGCCGATCCACACGATGCTCAAGAACAGCACAAGCGGGGCCACGACGACGGCAGACCAGGCGAACGCCCTGGTCATCCGACCGCGCGTTTCAAAGATGCCGAACGCGACGCAGAGCGCGAGCAGCGCCGAGAGCCCGACGAGACCACTGGCGATCATGGCCCCGGTGACGACCACCAGGCCGAAGAGGATCGCTCCGTTCGGCGTCATCGCGTTTCCGCGCGCAGATGAGTTGTCTGCAGCATGGCGATGAAATCGCCGGGGGTGGCGCGATAGAGCAGGGCGGCCAGCAGCACCTGGAGGGTCTTGTCGATCGGCTCGATCATCAACCCGGAGGAGAGCGAAGCGCTGAGGAGCTGATGGCCGGCCTGGAGGAACACGGCGACCACGAGCGCGGATCCGCTGCCGGTCACGCCGCCGAACAGATAGGCCACGACCGGCGCCGACACGACAGCCGCGGTGAGCCCGGTGACGATCCCGTACGCCAGAACGCGTCCGGCGAAGGCGGCCGTCGGCATCGGCCGGGCACGGAACGTCGCGACGCCGCGCGAGGTGAGAAAGGCCGAAACGAGAGCGATCGCCACGTCGGTTCCGGCGAACCAGGGAATGAACGGATTGATCAGCAGGGCGCTGATGACGAGACTCAGCGTCGCCGCCAGCCAGGCGCACACGAAGGCAACCTTGCGGTCCGCGGCCAGCAACAAGGCGCACAGAATCGTGCCGATCGAGTCGAGATAGATCGGCAGCTTGATCAGGTAGACGATCGTCCCGATGGAAAAGTTGAGCGCCGCGCACAACGCAATCACGATCATTCGCGGCGTCGTCAACATGCGGGGCCCCTCCGCCGTGTAGTATAGCAGCGTATGGATCCGTTCGTCTTTGCCGCCGTGCTGTTCGCGGCCGCCTGTCATGCCGGCTGGAACGCAGCGGCCAAGAAGGCGCTCGATCCTCTTGCCGCGACGGTGCTGATCTCGGTCGGCGCGGCGCTGGTATCGCTTCCGCTGGTGCCGTTCGTCGGCGCGCCGGCGCCGGCTGCCTGGCCATGGGTCGCCGCCTCGGTCGCGATCCATCTGTTCTATTTCGCCGCTTTGATCGAGAGCTACCGGGCCGGCGACATGGGTCAGGTCTATCCCATCGCGCGCGGCTCGGCGCCGCTGCTCACGGCTTCCGCCAGCACGTGGCTCATCGGCGAGCCGATCGGGCCGCTGGCCTGGGCCGGCATCGTGTTGCTGGCAACCGGCGTGCTTCTCCTGTCGGTGCGCGGCGGTCGCGATCTCGGCCGGCTGGAACGGCGCGCGGTGGGCTTTGCCCTGTTCACCGCGGTGACGATCTGCGCCTATTCGCTGGTCGACGGCATCGGGGCGCGACTCGCCGGCAGCGCGCCTGCCTATTCGGTCGCGCTTTTTATCGGCATTGCTCCGGTCATGGTCGTGTATGCGCTGGCTCGGCGCGGTCCGGCCGTCATTCCGGCCATGCGCCCCCATTGGGGCAGCGGGCTCCTCGGCGGGGCGCTCCAGCTCGGCTCCTACGGCATCGCCATCTGGGCGATGACGGTTGCTCCCATCGCCATCGTCGCCGCACTGCGCGAGACCAGCGTGCTGTTCGGTGCGTTGATCGCCATCATCTTTCTCGGCGAGCCATTGCGGCTCGTGCGCATCGTCGCCGCCATGGCGATCGTGACCGGGCTCGTGCTGATCCGCCTGTCGTGAACGATGACGTCCAGCAATTCGCGGGCTTGTAGACATTGTGAATCCCGCACCGGAATGGTTAGTGGGCGGTCGAACCTGCGCGCATGAGGATCAGAGATGCCGATGCAGCCCGCTGACGTCGCCACGGCGGCGGACGCAAGGACGATCGTCGAGGAGCGCAAGCTCGACCACGTCAAGCTCGGCGTGTTCGATATCGACGGCATTCTGCGTGGCAAATATCTGCACCGCGACAAATTCTTCTCCGCTCTGGAGAGCGGATTCGGATTCTGTGACGTCGTGCTGGGCTGGGATTCCAACGACCAGCTTTACGACAACGTGACCTTCACGGGATGGCATACCGCCTATCCGGATGCGCAGTGCCGTATCGTGCCCGCGACCTGCCGGGCGCTGCCGCTGGAAGACGACATGCTGTTCTTCCTTGCCGAGTTCGCCGGGGCGGCCGAGGCGCTGTGCCCGCGTGGCCTTCTCAAACGCGTGCTCGGCCGCGCCGACGACATGGGCTACGCGGCGTCTGCCTCGTGCGAATACGAGTTCTTCCTGTTCGAGGAAACCCCGCATTCGGCGCGCGAGAAGGATTACAAGCGCCTGCGCACCGTCACGCCCGGCTACTTCGGCTATTCGGTGCTGCGTTCCTCGGTGCATGCCGGTTTCTATGCCGATCTGCTCGCGCTCTGTGGCGACATGCGCTTTCCGCTCGAAGGACTGCACACCGAAACCGGCCCGGGCGTGCTGGAAGCGGCGATCCAATATGCCGACGCGCTGGAAGGCGCCGACCGCGCGGCGCTGTTCAAGACGTTCGTGAAGGTTCTGGCGCAGCAGCGCGGCTGGATGGCGACCTTCATGGCCAAATGGTCGCGCGACTGGCCCGGCCAATCTGGGCATCTGCACGTCTCGCTCAAGGACCGGCAGGGACGGCCGGTGTTTCACGACGCGGAGAAGCCGCACCACATGTCCGATGCCATGCGCTGGTTCATCGGCGGCCAGCAGGCGCTGTTGCCGGAGCTCATGGCCATGGTCGCCGCCACGGTGAACAGCTACACGCGATTGATCCCCGGATTTTGGGCGCCCACCGACGCCACCTGGGGCATCGACAACCGCACCTGCGCGCTGCGGGCCATTCCGGGATCGCCGCAATCGCAGCGGGTCGAATATCGGATCGCCGCCGCCGACATCAATCCGTATGTCGCGCTCGCCGCCGCGCTCGGCTCCGGCCTGTGGGGCATCGAGCATCGCATCGAGCCCGATGCGCCGATCGACGGAAACGCCTATGCGCAGACCTATCCGCCGGACCGGCAATTGCCGCGGACCTTGTGGGACGCCGCCCAGCGGCTGAAAGGCTCCGCGGCGGCGCGGGCGCTCTTCGGCGATTCCTTCGTCGATCACTACGCCGCGACCCGGGAGTGGGAGGAACGTGAATTCCGCAAGGCCATCACGGATTGGGAACTCGCGCGCTACTTCGAAATTATCTAGTCGCCCCGGACCGCGCACGAGGGGCGGGCAGATCGTGACAGGTCACGATTGCCAAATACGAAAAGACAGTGCACGGAGAGCGTGGTAGAATTAAGTGTACTCCAGCATTTCCCATCAGTGCCCGGCCCAGGCTGGAATAAGGATCTCGCTATTACCGCGTACAGGTTGGGCAATTATTGATGAATGAACAGGTTTCCAGTCCTGTTGGCGTGGATAGACGCTTCCAGATGCTTGTGGAAGCCGTCACCGACTATGCGATCTACATGATCGATGTTGACGGTCGCGTGACCAGCTGGAACCGGGGCGCCGAGCGCATCAAGGGCTACCGTGCCGAGGAGGTGCTGGGGCGGCACTTCTCCATTTTTTTCACGCCCGAGGACCGGGACAGAGGCCTGCCCGCTCGGGCGCTGGCGACGGCGGCGCAGGCCGGGCGCTTCGAGCAGGAGGGCTGGCGCCTGCGCAAGGATGGGACCCGCTTCTGGGCGCTCGCCGTTCTCGACGCCATCCACGACGACACGGGCGAGCTCGTCGGATTTGCCAAGATCACGCGCGATATGACCGAGCGCCGTGCCGCACAGGAGGCGCTGCAGGAGAGCGAGCGCGGCTTCCGGCTCCTCATCCAGAGCGTGATCGACTACGCGATCTTCACGTTGGATCCGGACGGCCGCGTCGCCAATTGGAACAGCGGCGCCCAGCGGATGAAAGGATACAGCGCGGAAGAAATTGTCGGCGCGCATTTCTCGGCCTTCTACACGGAAGAGGACCGGCGCGCCGGATTACCGGCGCATGCTTTGGACAAGGCGAGGCGAGAGGGAAAGTTCGAGATCGAAGGCTGGCGCGTGCGCAGAGATGGCAGTCGCTTCTGGGCGAGCGTCGTCATCGATCCGATCCACGACGAGCAAGGTCAGCTCATCGGCTTTGCCAAGATCACCCGGGACATTACCGAGCAACGCGATGCCCAGCGGAAGCTCGCAGAAACGCGCGAGCAACTGTTCCAGGCCCAGAAGATGGAGGCGATCGGCCAGTTGACCGGCGGCATCGCCCATGACTTCAACAATCTTCTGACCATCATTCTCGGCGGGGCCGACATGGCCGAGCGGCTGGTCGGCGACAATGACAAGCTCAAGCGTATCCTCGGCAACATGCGTCACGCCGTGAAGCGCGGCGAAGGGCTGACAAAGCAGCTGCTTGCCTTCTCGCGCCGCCAGGCTCTCAAGCCGCAAATCATCGATCTGCACGAGCAGATGAATGTCATCACCGATCTGCTGAGCCGCTCGCTGCGCGGCGATATCGAGATCATCACCGACGTGGCGGCGGACGTGGCGCCGATCGAGGTCGATGCCAGTCAGCTCGAGCTGGCGCTTCTCAACGTCGGACTGAATGCGCGCGATGCCATGCCGCACGGCGGCACGCTTCGCATCAGCGCCCGTCATGCCAGCCCACGCGAGGACGGAGACCCGCGCGACTGCGTGGCCGTCGCCATTACGGATACCGGCATCGGGATCCCCGAGGACATCAAGCACCGGGTCATCGAGCCCTTCTTCACCACGAAGCCGGTCGGCAAGGGCAGCGGCTTGGGCCTGAGCCAGGCTTACGGCTTCGCGGCGCAATCAGGGGGGTTGATGACGATCGACAGCGCCGTCGGCAGCGGCACGACCGTGACCTTTTATCTTCCCGTGGCGAAGTCTCTGCCCGCCAAGCCGGCCAAGCGTCACGAGGTCTCACGAATTTCGGGCCGCGGGACCATCCTGGTGGTCGAGGATGATCCCGCGATCGCCGAGCTCGCCGTCAGCCTGCTCGAGGACGCCGGGTTTACGGCGCGGCTCGTGACCACGGCGCAATCTGCCCTCGAGGAGCTTGCGCGAAACGGGGTCGATGCGCTGTTTTCCGACATCATGCTGCCGGGCGGAATGAACGGCGCCGAGCTGGCGCACCTGGTCCGTTCGAAGTTTCCCGGCATCGGGGTCCTGCTCGCGACCGGCTTTGCGGAATCCACGACCAGCATGCTGGCCAAGGATTTTCCCGTCGTCACCAAGCCCTATGACCAGCACACGCTGGTCGGCGCCCTGGCCAAGGTTTTGCAGCGGGCGCATTGATCGGGTGCGGGACCGTTCTTTCTGCATATGCCTGGTTCATCGTTACGGATGCGTCGTATGACACGGCGGTCGGAGGCTCGTTCCCGCGCGGTCAAGCCGTAAAGCATGTGAGACGGTTCGGCGCTCACCACTTATCGTTGGCACATGGTCATTTCCGCCACCTGGAACTATCCGACTTCCGTGCGGTTCGGCGCCGGACGCATTGCCGAGCTCGCCGACGCGCTCGCTGCGGCCGGCATCACCAAGCCTCTCTTCGTCACCGACCCCAATCTCGCCAGGCTGCCGATGACGCAAGATGCGCTGGGAAATCTCACGGCGGCGGGCGTGCCGGTGAGGGTCTTCAGCGACGTCAAACCGAACCCCATCGAGGCCAACATCGTCGCCGGCGTTGCCGCCTTCCGCAGCGGCGCTCACGATGGCGTGGTGGCGTTCGGCGGCGGTTCGGCCCTCGATGCCGGCAAGCTCATCGCCTTTGCAGCCGGCCAGACGCGGCCGATCTGGGATTTCGAGGACATCGGCGATCAGTGGCGGCAGGCCGATGCGGCGCGCATCGCTCCGGTCGTTGCGGTGCCGACCACCGCCGGGACCGGTTCGGAGGTCGGCCGCGCCGCCGTCGTCACCGACGAGCAGACTCGCACCAAGAAGGTGATCTTCCATCCTGGCATGATGCCGGCAACCGCAATCTGCGATCCGCAGCTCACGGTCGGAATGCCGCCGTTCATCACCGCCGGCACCGGCATGGACGCGCTCGCGCACTGCCTCGAAGCCTATTGCGGGCCGTTCTACCATCCGCTCGCCGACGGAATCGCCGTCGAGGGCATTCGTCTGGTGAAGCAAAGCCTGGCGCAGGCGGTACGACAGGGCGACGATCTCGATGCCCGTGCGCACATGATGGCAGCCGCCACCATGGGGGCGACCGCATTCCAGAAGGCGCTCGGCGCCGTGCACGCGCTGTCGCATCCGGTCGGTGCTCTCTACGACAGTCACCACGGCATGACCAACGCGGTGTTCCTGCCTTATGTCCTCGTCTTCAATCGCAAGGCGATCGAGGACAGGATCAAGCGGCTCGCCGCCTATGTCGGCCTCAAGCCTTCGTTCCGGGCCTTCCTCGACTGGATGCTGGAGCTGCGCGCAGACATCGGTGTGCCACACACGTTGGTCGGCTTGAATATCGGCGACGATCAGCTCGACCTGATCGTCGCCATGGCGCTCAAGGATCCGACCGCTGGCGGCAACCCGGTCCCGCTCGACAAGCGCGCGGTGCGCACGATCTTCCGCCGGGCTCTGGAGGGACGCTTGTAGGGTGGGGTTGAGGCGCGTCGCGAGGTGGCAACGCTGCCGTCGGGCGCTGCGCGCCGAAACCCACCGTCCCTGGTTTCCGTGCTTGGTGGGTTTCAGCGCACGCAGCGATCTTGTTCACAGGTCGAGCGTGGCGCCTCAACCCACCCTGGCACCGTACTGTAGGACGACGTCGGCTTGTGGCGCTCAAGCAAAAGTACGACGATATCTGCTAGTGCCGCCGATTTGAAGTTCCGACAGCACCTGCCGCCAGCTCGTCTAGGAACTTCAAATCGAAAAGCGGCACTAGAAACATAGACTTGCTAGTGCCCCTTTGCTTCCGAAGTTCGTGTCAGAGAGGTGCTGCCATGTATCACGAACTTCGGAAGCGGGGCACTAGCGCATGATCCCGAAAATGCCTGGCGCGGACTTGGTCCGGGCCGAATATCGGTTTTCCGACAAGATCATGCTCCACCAATAAGGCCCCGATGTCTGCCCCGCTGGTGTTCGATCGCCCTCTCCTGCGCGCGCGGCGGGCGCGCGCAGCGGCGCTTGGCCCGGCGACTTTCCTGATCGATCGGGTCGCCGACGACCTCGTCGAGAGGCTGTCGGCGGTGCTGCGGCGCTTCGAGCTGGCAGTCGATCTCGGCACGCCGACCGACGCCATCGCCCGCGCGCTTGCGGCCAGCAATGCCGTCGGCTGCATCGTCAGGGCGGATGCGCTCGGCCCCAGCGGACATCCTGGTCTCAGCGTCGTCGCCGACGAGGAAGCCCTGCCGTTTCGCGACGCATCGCTCGATCTCGTCGTCTCGGGGCTGGCGCTCCAATTCGTCAACGATCTCCCGGGTACGCTGGCGCAGGTGCGGCGCGCGCTGAAACCGGACGGGCTGTTCATCGCCGCGCTGGCGGGCGGCGATACGCTGACCGAGCTGCGCCAATCCTTCGCGACCGCCGAGGCCGAGATCCAAGGCGGCATGTCGCCGCGCGTCGCGCCGTTTGCCGACCTGCGCGACATAGGGGCGCTGCTGCAGCGCGCCGGCTTTGCACTGCCGGTGACCGACGTCGAGCGGATCACGGTGCGTTACGCCTCGGCATTCGAGCTGATGTACGACCTGCGCCGCATGGGGACCGCCAATGCGCTGATCGAGCGCCGCCGCCTTCCGTTGCGTCGCGCAACGCTGCTGCGCATGGCCGATACCTACGCGGCGCGCTTTGCCGATGCGGACGGCCGCATTCGCGCAACCTTCGAGATCGTCTGGCTCTCCGGCTGGGCCCCGCACGAAAGCCAACAGAAACCCCTTGCCCCGGGATCCGCCAAGCACCGCCTCGCCGACGCGCTGGGCGTGACGGAGATTCCCGCCGGCGACAAGGCGGAGCCATGACGGACCGCCCGCTCCCCGAATCGCGCTCGGCGTACCGGCACTTCCGCGTGATCTCGACGCGCTGGATGGACAACGACGTCTACGGCCACGTCAACAACGTCCAGCACTACTCGTTCTTCGACACGGCGGTGAACGGCTATCTCATCGAGCAAGGCGTACTCGATCCGCAGAACAGTCCGGTGATCGGCCTCGTGGTCGAGACCAGATGCAATTACTTCGACAGTCTGAGCTTCCCGGACGAGATCCACGCCGGGCTGCGGGTGGCGCGGATCGGCGCGAGCTCCGTCCGCTACGAGGTCGGGCTGTTTCGCGGCAGTGCCACCCATGCGGCGGCCCAAGGCCTTTTCGTGCACGTCTATGTGGCGCGTTCGACGCGCCGGCCGGCCGCGCTACCGGACGCGCTCAAGCGCGCGCTCGCGCCGCTGCTGATTAGTTAGGCGATGACTCGGCGCATCCCTCCGTCATCCCGGGCGCAACGCAGCACCGAAAGCGCGTTTACGCGCGTCTTCGACGCGCTATGGCGCAGCGTGTGGCGCGCTGCAGACCCGGGACCCAGGTCCCCCCGGCATCAGAATCATCTTCTCAGCTTCAAATCTAATGCAGGGAGATTTGGGTCCCGGCTCTCGCGCCTTGCGGCGCTCGGCCGGGATGACAACGGAGAGGTCGTGCTCTATGCCGTTTCCGTCGACCTTTGTTCGATCACGGCCTTGAGCTCCTGCTTGAGGCCGAGCGCCATGAGCACCTCGGCCATGAGGAACATGGGGCCGATGAAGCCC
>JBJMSU010000172.1:0-72432 GCA_045801465.1 Xanthobacteraceae bacterium
AGCTTCTATGCCGGCGAGATGAAGAAGTCGGTGTTCACCACGCTCAATTATTATCTGCCAGCCGAAAGCGTGATGCCGATGCACTGCTCGGCCAACGTCGGCAATGACGGCGACGTCGCGCTGTTCTTCGGCCTCTCCGGCACCGGAAAGACCACGCTCTCGGCTGATCCGAACCGAACGCTGATCGGTGACGACGAGCACGGCTGGGGCCCCGACGGCGTGTTCAACTTCGAGGGCGGCTGCTACGCCAAGTGCATCAAGCTCTCGGCCGAGGCGGAGCCCGACATCCACGCGGCCACGCTGCGGTTCGGCACCGTGCTCGAGAACGTGGTGTTCGATCCGCTCACGCGCATCTGCAACTTCGACGACGATTCCAAGACCGAGAACACCCGCTCGGCCTATCCGCTCGCCTTCATACCCAATGCGTCGCGCACGGGACGCGCCGGCCAGCCGACGAACCTCGTCATGCTCACGGCGGACGCCTTCGGGGTCATGCCGCCGATCGCGAAGCTCACGCCGGCGCAGGCGATGTACCATTTCCTGTCCGGCTACACCGCCAAGGTCGCCGGCACCGAGAAGGGCCTGACCGGCGTCGAGCCGGAATTCTCCACCTGTTTCGGCGCGCCATTCCTGCCGCGCCATCCGTCCGTCTACGGCAATCTCTTGCGCGAGCTGATCAGCGTGCACGGCGTCGACTGCTGGCTCGTCAACACCGGCTGGACCGGCGGCAAGTACGGGGTCGGCCGCCGCATGCCGATCAAGGTGACGCGCAGGTTGCTGACCGCCGCCCTCGACGGCTCGCTCCGGGATGCCAAGTTCCGCACCGATCCGTATTTCGGCTTTGCGGTGCCCACCCAGCTTGCCGGCGTCGAGCCGCACCTGCTCTATCCGTTCAAGACGTGGCAGAACAAGCAGGAGTTCGACGAGACCGCGCGCAATCTGGTGCGCATGTTCCAGGAGAACTTCGTCAAGTACGAGCCGCACGTCGATGCCGACGTGAAGGCGGCAGCGCCCGAGGTGCGCCTGGCGGCGGAGTGAGGACCGTCCCGCTTCGAGAATGTGAGGGCGCGCGCAGCCGCCCGGCCAGCCTCGTGCGCGGTCGAATTGTCGGCCGGCGACTTGGCCCGGATCGGGCAGGCCGTGCCGCCCGGCGCGGTCGGCGGCGGCCGTTATTTGCCGGCCGTGCTGTCCCATCTCGACAGCGAGCGGCGGGCTCTCCGTTGAGGCCGGCGGCTTCGTACCCGTAAGGGCTCAGATTTGCGCGGATTCATGCGCGAGGTGCTCGCGGAGCAGCCGTCCATAGCCGGGAATGCTGTCGCCTCTCTTGAGCAGGCGCAGGCCGGCCCAAAGGCTGACGGCATTGTTCGCGAGGACCGGCTTGCCGAGTTCACGCTCCAGCCGCTCGACGACGCACATCGAAGGCCAGTTGCCGCCGGGCATGACAATGGCGTCCGCATCCGGCCGGTCCGTCCGGCGGCCGAGCTCATAGGCCTTTTCCGGACCGACCCGGCCGAGCTCGATCGACGCCACGAACCCGACCACCTCGCTGTGGACGACCGTGAAGCCGCTCTTCTCCATGAAGTCGACCATGGGCTTGTCCATGGTTTTGCCCCACGGCGCGCCGATGGCGATCTTCCTGGCACCGAGCCGTGCGAGGGCGTCGACAAATGCGGTCGCCGCGGTGGTGGCGGGTTTGCCCGAGGCATCCTCCATGCGCTTGATCAGCTCGCGGTCGTAGCCCATGCCCTTGGCGAGGGTGGGAGCGGTGGCCGCGAAAACGATGACATCGACCTCGGCGTCGGCCAGCTTGCGGCTTTCGGTTTCCAATTCCAGGACGCAGCGATCCTGTTCCTGTGGGGTGATCTCACGATAAGCCACCCGCCCGGTGTGCAGCGACACGCTTGGCGGCAACGCCGCGGAGAACTCGGGCTCCTGCGTCGTGTTGGACGACGGCGTCAGCAGGCCGAAGCGGTGGGTCTTCCTGACATAAGTCATTCGTTCACTGCGAGCCTTCGAGTCCCGCGGCCTTGATGACGGAATGGAATTTCTCCGATTCCGACTTGATGTAGCGCGCGAATGCTTCAGGGCTGCTGCTGCTCACGGCCTTCGAGCCTTGCTTCAGTATCGCCTCCTTGACGTCCGGCATGGCCAACGCCCGCACCATGCCGCCATGCAGCTTGCTGATGATTTGCGGCGGCGTGCCGGCCGGCGCCAGCAGGCCGCTCCAGCCGACCACGACCACGTTCGGATAGCCCGCTTCGGTCGGGGTCGGCGTGTTGGGAAACTGCTCATCGCGTTTTTCGCCAAACGTGGCGAGCAGATTGAGCTTTCCCGTTTCCACGAGATCCGTCACGCCGGCCGTGGTCGTGAATGCGAGCGGAATCTGTCCGGACAGGACATCGGTGATGGCCGGCGTCTGTCCCCGGTAGGGCACGTGCGTCATCCTGATATCGGCGGCGATCGACAAGAGCACGCCCATCAGGTGCGTCATGTTGCCGATGCCGAACGAGCCGTAGTTGATCTGGCCGGGGCTCGCCTTCGCCTGCGCGACCAGGTCTTTGAGCGACTTGATGCCGGACGCGGGGTTGACCACCGCGCCGAGGGGGTTGGCGGTCGCCTGGGTGATCGGGGCGAAGTCGCGAACCGGGTCGTAGGGCAGCTTCTTGTAGATGAAGGCGTTCGTCGTCACCGCGCTGACCGGAGCGTAGATCAGGGTGTAGCCGTCCGGGCTGGCCTTGGCGCCGGCCTCCATTCCGACGATGGCGTTGGCGCCGGGACGATTCTCCACCACGCCCTGCTGCCCCCACAGCTCGCCCATCTTCTGCGCGAGAACGCGCGCCTGGAGATCGACCCCGGAGCCGGCCGCTTGCGGCACGATGATGCGGATCGGGCGGTTGGGAAAATCGTCAGGCGTCTGCGCCGCAACGCCAACCACGGAGAGTACCCACACGCTCGTCAGCGTGGCGAATAGCATGCGTCGGGTCATCGGCGCTCCCCCCAATGTCTTTTGCCCGTGGCGAGTTCCTCAGCTACCAATGCCCAAGCGACCTTGGCTGGCGGGTCTCGGTCGACCGCGAGCCGCACCTCGCCAGGAATCCCGCGATTCGCGCCGCTCGCGATCCACCCGCATGCAGCCTATTTGGAATCCGAAATGTCAGGCAACCCCGACGTCGCGGGGTGCGAATGGTTGCAGCGTTCCGGCGCGCCGGAACCGTCAATTCACCGTCCGCTTGGCCTCGGGACTGTCGAGAGAGAAGGCCGGAATGGCGATGTCGAAGTGCTCGCCCGCCTCCGTCACCATGTTGTAGCTGCCGACCATGAAACCGGAGGGCGTCGGCAGCGGTACCCCGCTCGTGTATTCGAACGATTCCCCCGGCGCGAGGCGCGGCTGCTCGCCGACCACACCTGGACCGCGCACTTCCTGCACCCGGCCGAGCGCGTCCGTGATCCGCCAGTGCCGGGTCTTGAGCTGAACCGTCTGCGTGCCTTTATTGGTGATGGCGATGGTATAGGCCCAGAAAAAGTGGCCCTGCTGGGGCGAGGAGCGCTCGGGCAGGAAGCGGGGTACCACCGTAACTTCGATATCGCGGGTCATGGTCACGTACATGTCTTCGATCCGCGGCAGTTCGCGAGTGCCGCCGACTTGAAGTTCCTGCAGGGCTTGCCGCACTTCGTTTAGGAACTTCAAAATCGAAAGCGGCACCGAGAACTATAAACTTGCTCGTGCCCCTTTGCTTCCGAAGTTCGTATCACAGGGTGCGGCCATGTATCACGAACTTCGGCAGCGGGCACTAGCGCATTCCGATTCAATTTCGGCGCGACGCGTTCTAGGATCGCCGGCCGAATCCCGATCAGCCTTTAACCCGTACCGGCCGTATTCGTCCATGCCTCCTGCCGCCCCGGCGCAACGCGATCTGCGATTGGACCTGTTCCGGGGCTTGGCGCTCTGGCTGATCTTCCTCGACCATATCCCATCCAACGTGGTCAGCTGGGGCACGATCCGCAATTTCGGCTTCAGCGATGCGGCCGAAATCTTCATTTTCATCTCGGGCTACACGGCGGCCTTCGTCTACGGGCGCGCCATGCAGGAGCGTGGCTTCATCGTCGCCAGCGCCCGCATCCTCAAGCGCGCGTGGCAAATCTACGTCGCCCACATGTTCCTGTTCGTCATCTACATGGCGGAGATCGCGTACGTCTCTTCGAGCTTCGAAAACCCGCTCTACCACGAAGAGATGGGAATTTTCGATTTCCTCAAGCAGCCCGACGTCACCCTCATCCAGGCGCTGCTGTTGAAGTTCAAGCCGGTGAACATGGACGTGCTGCCGCTCTATATCGCGCTCCTGCTCGGCTTTCCGCCCCTCCTGTGGCTGCTGCAGAAACAGCCGACGGTGGCGCTCGCCGTATCGGCGGCGTTGTACGCCCTGACGTGGCATTTCGGCTGGAACCTGCCCGCCTATCCGACCGGCTATTGGTGGTTCAATCCATTCGCCTGGCAGCTCCTGTTCGCGCTCGGTGCATGGTGCGCGCTGGGAGGCGCCCAGCGGATCGGCCCTTTCATTCGCTCGCCAGTGATCCTAGGCGCGGCCATCGTCTATCTGTTGTTCGCGTTTGCGATCGTCATGACGTGGCATTTTTCCGCGCTCGCCGCCTACGTGCCGAAATGGTTGGGCGAGGCCATGTACCCCATCGACAAGATCAATCTCGACGTGCTGCGGCTCGCGCATTTTCTCGCCTTGGCGGCCATTACGGTCCGCTTCATTCCGGTCGATTGGCCCGGTCTGCAATCGCTGTGGTTGCGTCCGGCCATCCTGTGCGGCCGACAGTCGCTGGAAATCTTCTGCCTCGGCATCTTCCTGTCGTTTGCCGGGCATTTCGTGTTCAATGAGATTTCCGACGCGGTGTTCATGCAGATCCTTGTGAGCGCATTGGGCATTGCCATAATGTGTGCGGCAGCCGCGCTGATCTCGTGGTACAAGCGGATAGAAGGACGAAGTCCCGGATCGCGTTCGAAACCGCCGGACGCCGACCTCGCGGGAGGCGAGGCATGAGGGAATTGACCGCTGCCGCCGTGACGCTCATGGCTGGCCTGGGAACCGTCCTCGCGGCGGAGAGTCCCGATTGCGCGGTCGCCGCACACCTCGCCGCCGCCTCCGAGTACCCGCTGCCGCGAGTGGCGGTTGCGGTCGACCGGGCGCGGACACTCGATATCGTGGTGATGGGTGCCGGTTCCTCCACCCTGGCCGGCCCCGGCGGCACCGATCTGGCCTATCCGGCGCGTTTACAAATAGTTCTTTCAAAACGATTCCCTGACGTTAAGACAAAAGTTGTGACAAACGTCAAATCACGGCGCAGCGCGGCCGAGATGACCGAGGGATTCGAGAAAGTACTGACGGAAGAGAAACCTGTTTTGGTTATATGGCAATCTGGCACCGTCGACGCGATTACGGGCGTTGACCCGGACGATTATCGTGCAACCCTCGAGGAGGGGGTGCAACTACTTCAGGCAGGCGGCGCCGACGTCGTGCTGGTGAACATGCAGTATAGTCCGCGGACCGAGTCGATGATTGCAATTCAAGCCTATGCCGATAATATGCGCTTGGTCGCCCAACACCGTGAGGTGCCGCTGTTGGACCGCTTCGCCATCATGAGGCATTGGAGCGAGTCGGGCACCTTCGATTTATCTACGGCGACCAGGAAATTGGAGACCGCTGCACGCATCCACGATTGCCTTGCACAACTGCTCGCCGACGTCATTCGCGACGGGATCAAGCTGTCCCGTGATCAACCGAAGCCCATCCAATAGATCGTTTGTCATGCCTCGCTTCTCTTCCATGCTCTCCGGTTTTGTCTGCGCCGCGGCAGCCCTGTGCGCGCTTGTGATCATGCCTGCCGAAACCACCGCGCAGACGCTTGCCTGCAGCAGTCCCTCGGATCTCGACCGGCTCGACCAGCCTTTGCGCCGGGTGGCGCAGCGGGTCGCCGCGCGCCAGCCGCTGACGGTCGTGGCGATCGGCTCCTCGTCGACCGCCGGCGCCGGCGCCAGTTCGTCGGCTGCGTCCTATCCGAGCCGGCTCGAGATCGAGCTCAGAGAGCGGTTTCACAACCACGCCGTCAGGGTGCTCAATCGCGGAGTCGGCGGCGAAGAGATGGCCGACATGCTGGCCCGCTTCGACAAAGCCGTGCTGGCAGAGCAACCCGATCTCGTCCTGTGGCAGCTCGGGACCAATTCGGTGCTGCGCGATCACGGCCTTGCCGGCACGGAGGCGCTCATCCACCAGGGTGTCGCCCGGATCAAGGCCACCGGTGCCGATGTGGTGCTGATCGACCCACAGTTCGCCCCCAAGGTCATTGTCAAGGCCGACGCCGAGCGCATGGTCGAGCTGATCGGCACGGCCGCAAAGATGGACAATGTGAGCGTGTTCCACCGCTACGTTCTGATGCGCTATTGGAGCAAGGTTCGGCAGATCCCGTTCGATACTTTCGTGTCGCCCGATGGGCTGCACATGAACGATTGGAGCTACGCCTGCGTCGCCAACGTGCTCGGCGCCGCCATCTACGACGCAGCGACCCGCGCCACGGCCGTTGCCGGTGCGCCGCACGTCCAGTCCGTGACCCCCGCCCACTGACGGGCGGCGCGCGTCTCAGGTACTCTTCCCATCGCCGATCAGGTCGCGGCTTTTTAAGCGCGCGTTTTTGGCCACTCGCGGCCCAACGGCGCTTTGCATCGTAGCCTCTGGTCCCATCGTGCCACGGTGGCGTCGCCGGCGCCGAAATGGGCAATTCTTTCGATCAGCCATCCGCGGGAGACGGTGATATCATCCTGCGAAATGAAGGCGGCGAAACAAAATATTGCTTTTGAGCCGCATATCTTGCCTTTCATTAGCAAAATATCCTAATAGTGCCGGGAGACCCTGGCCATGTCACAAGCTGCACAGTCAGTGCTGGAGCCCGGCGAACTCGCAGGCCGGCTCAGGACCCGGTTCCGGGCGGCCGACCTGTTCGAGCGCGTCGCCGTGGCGGCCGCTGAAGTGCCGGGCCGGCTCGTCTTCACGACGAGCCTGGGCCTCGAGGACCAAGCGATTGCCCATGCCATTTTTTCGCAGGATCTCGCTGCCGACGTGGTGACGCTCGACACCGGCCGCCTGTTTCCCGAGACCTATCAATTGTGGGCCGACACCGAGCGCCGCTACGGCCGTCGCATTCGCGCCCTCTCGCCCGACCATCACGGCCTGGAAGCGCTGGTGGCGCGCCAGGGGATCGACGGCTTTCGTACCTCGATCGAGGCACGCCGCGCCTGCTGTGCGGTGCGCAAGGTCGAGCCGCTCGCCCGCGCGCTTGCCGGAGCCTCCGGCTGGATCACCGGGTTGCGCGCGGAACAATCGGCCGATCGCGCCTTGCTGAATTTTGCCGTTGCCGATCAGTTGTACGGGGTCGTGAAGATCAATCCGCTGTTCGATTGGACGCGCGATCGCGTGGTCGACTTCGTGCGCATTCACGATGTTCCTTACAACCCGCTGCACGATCGTGGATTTCTCTCGATCGGCTGTGCCCCCTGCACGCGCGCGGTTGCGCCGGGCGAGCCCGAGCGGGCCGGACGCTGGTGGTGGGAACAACAGGACAAAAAGGAATGCGGGCTGCATCGCGACGGCCTGCGCGCACCCGCAGCGAGTTCGTCCTCCGTCGTCCGAATGGAAAAGGTCTAAAGTCGTGGACGCTTCGACCTTCGATCATTTCGGCGCCAGCCAGCTCACGCATCTGCAACAGCTCGAGGCGGAGAGCATCTACATCATTCGCGAGGCGGTGGCCGAGTGCAGCCATCCGGTCATGCTGTATTCGATCGGCAAGGATTCGGCCGTCCTCCTGCACCTTGCGCTCAAGGCGTTCGCTCCCGCCAAGCTGCCGTTCCCTCTGCTGCATATCGACACGACCTGGAAGTTTCGCGACATGATCGCCTTTCGCGACAGTCGCGCGCGCGAGCTCGGCTTCGACCTGATCGTCCATATCAATCGCGAGGGCCTTGCCCGCGGCATCAATCCGATCACCCACGGCTCCGAGCTGCACACCGACGTAATGAAGACGCAGGCGCTGCGCCAAGCCCTCGACACCCACGGCTTCAATGCCGCATTCGGCGGGGCGCGGCGCGACGAGGAGAAATCTCGCGCCAAGGAGCGCGTGTTTTCGCTGCGCAACGCGCAGCACCGGTGGGATCCCAAGCGCCAGCGGCCGGAACCCTGGCGGCTCTACAACGGCCGTACGCGGCGGGGCGAAAGCGTGCGCGTCTTCCCGTTGTCGAACTGGACCGAGCTCGACGTGTGGCTCTATATCCACCAGGAGCGCATCCCGGTCGTGCCGCTCTATTTTGCCGCGCCGCGTCCCGTGGTCGAGCGCGACGGCATGCTGATCATGGTCGATGACGCGCGCCTGCCGCTTGCTCCCGGCGAGGCGCCGCAGATCAGGACCGTCCGTTTCCGCACGCTCGGCTGCTATCCCCTCACCGGCGCCATCGAAAGCCCGGCCACGAGCGTGCCGGAGATCGTGCGCGAGCTGATCGAAAGCCGGTTTTCCGAACGGCGCGGCCGCATCATCGACCACGATGGCGCGGCCTCGATGGAGCGCAAGAAGCAGGAGGGGTACTTCTGATGACGGTGAGGCCTGATCCGGGCGCATTCGCGCTCGAATCCTTCCTGGCTCGGCAGGAGCGCAAGTCCCTCCTGCGTTTCGTCGTGTGCGGCTCGGTCGATCACGGCAAATCGACGCTGATCGGCCGGCTGCTGTACGAGGCGAAGCTTCTGTTCGAGGACCAGCTCGATGCGCTGGCGGCGAGCTCGCGCAGGGTCGGCGCCGAGGACGGCGAGCTCGATTTTTCCCTCCTGCTCGACGGGCTTGCCGCCGAGCGCGAGCAGAAGATCACCATCGACGTGGCTTACCGCTTCTTCACCACCGAGAAGCGCAAGTTCATCGTCGCCGACGCGCCCGGACACGAGCAGTACACGCGCAACATGGCAACCGGCGCGTCGACCGCCGACCTCGCCTTGATCCTGGTGAACGCCGCCGCCGGGCTCACGGCGCAGACAAAGCGCCACAGCCTCATCGTGTCCACGCTCGGCGTGCGCCGCCTGGTCGTCGCCGTCAACAAGATGGATCTGGTCGACTGGTCGCAGGCGGCCTTCGCCAAAGTCGAGGCGGATTTCCGCGCCTTGGCGGCCGACCTGCATTTCGCCGACATCGTATTCATCCCGGTCGCGGCGCGCAGCGGCGACAATGTGGTGAGCCGCTCGTCGCACATGGACTGGTATCGCGGCCCGACCCTGCTGGCGCACCTGGAACAGGTGGAGATCGCGCCGGCCGCCGATGGGCAGCGACCGTTCCGCATGCCGATCCAATGGGTCAACCGCCCGCATGCCGAGTTCCGCGGCTATTGCGGTCTCGTCGCCGGCGGCGAGGTCTATGCCGGCATGCCGGTGCAGATTTGGCCGTCCGGCCGCATGGTGCACGTCGAACGCATCATCACGGCCGGCGGCGAGGCGGATCTCGCTCTGGCGGGGGAATCCGTGACGCTGACCTTCGAGGAGGACGTGGACGCCTCGCGCGGCGATGTCCTGGCCGAGACCGGCGCCGCCCCGCAGGTGAGCGACCGGCTCGCCGCCCGCATGGTGTGGATGAGCGAGGAGCCGTTGGCGAGCGGCGGCTCCTACCTCCTGAAGGTCGGCACCTGCACCGCCAAGGCGATGATCGAGCCGGACGTGCAGGTCATCGATCTCGATTCGCGCGAAAGCCGGCCGAGCCGGCAGATTGCTCATAACGAGATCGGTACGTGCGTATTGCAGCTCGACCGTGTCGTCTGTGTCGACCGTTATGGTGACAACCAGGCGACCGGCAGCTTCATTCTGCTGGACCCCGAATCCTACGACACGATTGCGATCGGAACCATCGAAGCCGCTCAGGGCAGGCGCGAGACGGGCCGCGCCGCGCACCCGGCCATGGTCCCGGTTCACCCCACCGTCAGGACCCTGCTCGCGCGCGCAAGCGAATCCCGCCTGCGTTCGGCCACCAAGGCGTTGACCTGGCGCCTGATCGCCAGCGTGACCGCGTTCGCGGTTGCCTTGATGCTGACCGGCAGCATCGGTATTGCCGGTTCGGTCGCCCTTGTGGATATCGTCGGCCGGACGATTCTTTATTACGTCCACGAGAGGCTGTGGTCGAAGGTTGCCTGGGGCACCCGCTGATCGGGCCACACGAAGCTGCCATAGTTTGGCCCTCCTGTATGCTCGTTGCGTTGTCGCCGTGGCGCGCAAGAACACGGGTGCTGCTTGTGAAATACCATCGGGCGACATTGCCGGGCATTGCGGTCTTCCTGCTGCTGCTCGTTGGCGCGGCGCACGCCGAAACGACGCTGCTCAACGCGTCCTATGACCCGACGCGGCGGTTCTATTCCACCGTCAATCAGGTGTTTGCGGCGCACTGGATGGCGCAACGCGGCGAGAAGGTGACCATCTATCAGTCGCATACCGGCTCGGGCGCCCAGGCGCGCTCGGTGAGCTTCGGTCTGCAAGCCGACGTCGTGACGCTGGCGCTCGCCTACGACATCGACTCCATCGCCGAGCGTGCCGGCGTGTTGCCGAAGGACTGGCAAAAGCGGTTGCCCGACAACAGCGCGCCGTACACGTCGACGATCGTATTTCTCGTGCGCAAGGGCAATCCGAAGCAGATTCGCGACTGGTCCGACCTGACGAAGGACGGCGTGAGCATCGTCACGCCGAACCCCAAGACCTCGGGCGGCGCGCGTTGGAACTATCTCGCCGCATGGGGCTATGCCTTGCGCACCTTCGGCAATGACGAGAGCAAGGCCAAGGACTTCATCGCCCGGCTGTTCAGGAACGCCCCCGTGCTCGACACTGGCGCGCGCGGCGCCACCATCACGTTCACGCGCCGCGACATCGGCGATGTGCTCATCGCCTGGGAGAACGAAGCGTTGTTCGTGGCCAACGAGATCAGCCCCGGTGCGTTCGAGGTGATCGTGCCCTCCATCAGCATTCTGGCCGAACCGCCGGTCGCCGTGGTCGACAAGGTGGTCGACCGGCGGAGAACGCGCGAAGCGGCCGAGGCCTACCTGAAGTTTCTCTACTCGACGGAGGGTCAGGACCTCGCCGGCCGCTTCTACTTCCGCCCGCGCGACGCGCAGGCGATGGAAAAATTTCGCGACCGCTTTACCCGCCTCGATCTGATGACCATCGACCAGTTCGGCGGCTGGGCTGCGGCCCACAAGGCGCACTTTGCCGACGACGGCATTTTCGACCAGATCTACCGGCCCGGGAGCTAGGCGAAATCCATGGTCGCGGTGCGGTCGTTGCGGCAACAAACCGTGATCCCGGGCTTTGGGCTGACGCTCGGGATCACGCTCTCCTATTTGGGCTTGATCGTCCTCCTTCCCCTCTGCGTCATGTTCTTCCGGGCAGCGGATGCGGGCTGGGTCAAGTTCTGGGCCGAGCTGTCGTCTTCCCGCACGCTTGCCGCCTTTCGCGTCAGCTTCGGCATCGCGTGCCTGGCGGCCTTCATCAATGCGATATTCGGTTCAATCGTTGCCTGGGTTCTCGTTCGCTACGAGTTCCCGGGCCGGCGGGTTGTCGATTCGCTGATCGATCTGCCGTTTGCGCTGCCGACCGCGGTGGCCGGGATCGCCCTTACCAGCCTCTATTCCGCCCATGGCTGGCTCGGGCAGCCCCTGGCCGCCATCGGCGTGAAAGCGGTCTTTACGCCCGTGGGCATTCTCATCGCGCTCGTCTTCGTCGGGCTTCCCTTCGTGGTGCGCACGGTCGAGCCGGTGCTCCTGGATTTCGACCGCGAACTGGAGGAATCGGCCGCCATGCTCGGCGCTTCGCGCATGAGCATTCTCTGGCGCGTGGTGTTTCCGCCGGTCCTGCCGGCGGTGATGACCGGCTTCACGCTGGCCTTCGCCCGTGCGGTCGGCGAGTACGGGTCGGTGATTTTCATTGCCGGCAACGTGCCCGGCTATTCGGAAATCGTGCCGCTGCTCATCGTCATCAAGCTCGAGCAGTTCGATTATGCCGGCGCGACGGTGATCGCCACGCTGATGCTCGTGGCCTCATTCATTCTGCTGCTGACCGTCAATCTGCTGCAGGCGTGGACCCGGAGCCGGCAAGGTGGTTGATCTCGCCGCCGATGCCGCCACGCGCGACCCTGCGCCGAGGGTCGGCTCGCCCTTGCCGCTGACGGAGTCGTTTGCGGCGCGTGCGGCGCTGATCGGCGTCGCGCTGTTCTTTCTCGTCGTCTTCCTCATCCTGCCGCTGGTCGTCGTCTTTGCCGAGGCGTTCCGGCGAGGCGTCGCAGCCTATGTCGCAGCGCTGGTCGAGCCGGCGGCGCTCGCCGCCATCCGGCTGACGCTGCTGACCGCGCTCATCGTGGTCCCGCTCAACGCCGCCTTCGGCATCGCCGCCGCATGGGCGATCACCAAGTTCGAATTCCCCGCCAAGAATCTGCTCATCACCCTGATCGATTTGCCCTTCTCGGTGTCGCCGGTGATCGGCGGCATGGTCTTCGTGCTGCTGTTCGGATTGCAGGGGCTGCTCGGTTCGTGGCTCGATGCCCACGGGATCACGATCGTGTTCGCCGTTCCGGGCATCATCATTGCGACCCTGTTCGTCACGCTGCCGTTCGTCGCGCGCGAGCTCATTCCGCTGATGCAGAAGCAGGGGACCCAGCAGGAGGAAGCCGCCTTGATGCTCGGCGCCAACGGCTGGCAGACGCTCTTGCGGGTGACATTGCCCAACATCAAATGGGGTCTGCTGTACGGCATTCTCCTGTGCAACGGCCGCGCGATGGGAGAATTCGGTGCGGTTGCGGTCGTATCCGGGCACATCATCGGGCTCACCAACACTATGCCGCTGCACGTCGAGGTGCTCTACAACGACTATGCCTTCGCGGCGGCCTTCGCCGTCGCCTCCCTCTTGACGCTGATGGCGCTCGCCACGCTGGTGCTCAAGATCTGGCTCGAATGGCGCGCCGGGCCGCGCTTGGCGCGGACACGGCTGCATTGAGGAGAGATCGGTGCGGATCGAAGTCAAGGACCTGACCAAGCGCTTGCAGTCGACGCTCGTGCTTGACCGCATCAGTCTCGAGATCCGCGAGCGCGAGTTCCTCGGCCTGCTCGGCCCTTCCGGTTCCGGCAAGACGACGCTGCTGCGCATTCTCGCCGGCCTCGAGTTTCCCGATTCCGGCCATGTGCTTATCGACGAGCGCGACGCGCTCAAGCTCGGTTTCGAGGAGCGGCAGATCGGGTTCGTGTTCCAGCACTATGCGCTGTTCAATCACATGAGCGTTTTCGAGAACATCGCGTTTGGGCTGAAGGTGCGGTCCCGTCGCACCCGGCCATCGCGGCAGGAGATCGACAAGCGCGTCATGGAGCTGCTCCGGCTGGTCCAGCTCAGAGAATTGGAGGGACGCTTCCCGGGCCAATTGTCGGGCGGCCAGCGCCAGCGCGTTGCGCTCGCGCGCGCGCTCGCCATCGACCCCAAGGTGTTGTTGCTGGACGAGCCGTTCGGCGCGCTCGACGCCAAGGTGCGGGTGGAACTGCGCCGCTCGCTGCGCGACATCCACGACGCGACCGGCCTCACCACGGTCTTCGTCACCCATGACCAGGAGGAGGCGCTCGATCTCGCCGATCGCGTCGCCGTGGTCAATCGCGGTTGCATCGAGCAGATCGGCACCCCGACCGAAATCTACGAGGAGCCGCAGACGCCCTTCGTGTTCGACTTCCTCGGACGGACGAATGCCTTCAACTGCACGATCGAGAACGGCCACGTCCGGCTCGGCGACAAGATGCTCGCCGTCGAGCCGGGTACGCCGGACGGTCCGGCCGAGGCTTTCGTGCGCCCGCACGACATCGTGCTGGCGCGCGCCGCAAACCCGGAGCGATCGGACGATGCGATGCTGCCAGGCACGGCGGTCGTCCGTTTCATTTCCGCGCTCGGCCAGCGCGCCTTGGTGGAGCTCCTTTATGAACGCAAGCTCATCGAGGCGGAGTCGAGCCGCGAGAAGCTCGCCGAGCTCGGACTGCAGATCGGCGATCGCTGCAGCATCAGCCTGCGGCTGCCGCGCTTCTATTCCAAGGTCGAGACGGAGACCGGCGCCGCCGAACGCGCGCAGCGGCCGCGTCTGCGCGTGCGGCGAAGGCCGCGGGCGGCGTGAGCGCGAGGTTTAATTAGAACCCGACACCAACACCCTTGGGAGGCGCCGGGGTGGCCCCTTCGGAGTGCGCCGCCATCAGGGAGCGCGTCGTCTTGGGCGGGGAGGCCTGCTTGGCGTCTACGTGGCTTTCGCGCTTGCCGGATTTGCTGTCCGATTTCACGTCGGCCTTGCAGCGGTCCGGACGCTGGCCCTGCGAGCAGGCGAGGGCGCAGAGCCGCTCGTTCTCCACTTTCAGCTCGACCAGCAGTTTCTCCACCGCCTTGACGTCCTCGGCCGGTCGGCCTTTTTCCGCCAGGTACTGCCTGATGGCCTGGGCGATGGCGTCGGCGACCGTCGGGTCCTTGTATTCCGCGAAGCAGCCGAGCCGCCGCAGCTCGGCGATGGCCGATAACACCGGGTCGAGCGCATTCGCCGGCTGTTGCTGAGGCTTCGATGGCTGCTGCGGCGCCACATGCCCCATCTGCTGGGGCGGCACGGATCGCTGCCCCAGGTCGGCACCAGGCCCGCCGAGTAGCGTGGTCACTTCCGCACGGATGCGGTCGCACGCTGTATTCCGCTCCAGGCGCTTCAGGTCTTCCCGCGCCCAGCCCTGGGTCGCGTAAGGACGCAGCAAATTCAGTTTCTGCTCGTCGCGGCCGCAGTTTTCGTCCGGCCGGTTGCGAGCCTCGTCGGCCGGCCTGGGCACACGTGCTTGCTCCTCGGCGCGCTTGCGCGCGGCTTCCCCTTCGAGACGCCGGGCTTCCTCCGCACGCCGCGCAGCTTCCTGCTCGGCCCGCGCCTTCTCGTCGCGCTCCTGGGCGGCGCGATCGAGGGCGTCCAACCGGCTCTTCGCCGTTTCTGCCAACGGCGAAGAGGGATATTTCGCGATGAAGTCCCGCAGCTTGGCGCGATCACCGGTCTCCCGGATCAGATCCCAATCTATTCTGTCCCTGCTCGGCAGGTTTGGCTTCGGCGGAGGCGTCAGCTCGATCGGGGCGAGGCCCGCGTGCGAGTTGCCGGTGTCGACCACGGTTGCCTTGCCCCCGCCCTGCGTCAGCTTGGCGAGCTGCGCCCGGGCAAGCTCGGCGTAGAGGCCTTCCTTGTGGCTGGCGAGGAAGGCTTCCCAGGCCTTTCTGGTGCCGATCCGCTCCACCAGCTCGTAGTCGCCTTTGATATCGCTCAACGGTTCGGACGCCGCCTGGACCGGGGCCGGAACGAGCGAAATCGACTCGCCGCCGAGCGAACCATAGACGAACGGTTCCTGCTTGTTCGCCGTGCTCTTAAGCACCTCGTCGCGCACCCGCCCCAATGCCAGCCGAACATCCAGTCCCGGCACGGCCAGATGCTTCAGGAGCGCCGACGTGAACGGGCTGTTCTCGCCGGCGCCGTCCTGGGCGATTTGCCCGCCCTTCGCCGCATAGGCGACCAGGGTGTTGTTTTCCGGCTCGACCCGCGCGAGCCCTCTGCCGAGCGACCGCGTTGCCTTGGACACCTTCATGCGATTGAGGAAGGGATTCTCCCGGCAGGAATCGAGAAGGACCAAGCGCAACCGCTTGGCCGGTTGCAGCGACATCATGATGCGATCGAGCGAGACGGTCTCATCCTGCACGTCGTTCTCGGTCGCGAGCCGCGCGTCGACGGGGATCATGTAGTTCATGTCCCCCACCTGGATGCCATGACCGGCGTAGTACATCACCGCAATCTCGGCATCCTGGGCCGCGTCGAGGAACTCGCGCAATGCGCGCTTGAACTCCAGAACGCCGAGATCCCGCCGCATCGTCACCGAATCGAATCCGGCGTTCTTGAACATCTGTGCGATCGCGGCGGCATCGTTGATCGGGTTGGCCAGTCTTGCGACGCTCTGATAGGTGCTGTTGCCGATGACGAGGGCGACCCGCTTCTGCGCCAAAGCCGCGCCGGCCGAAAGCGGCAGCACGAACAGCGCCGCCACGACAGCAATCAGAACTGAGAACTTCGTCGGCATTCCAGGCTTCCGGTGACGCGGAACTCGTCTATGGGTCGAGCACGCGCGCACGAGGTTCAACCCGACCATGAAGCAAAATTTGCAGCGTCTGCACATGGATGGGCCAAATCCGTCCGCACCAGGGAATTAATGACATCTAACACTCGAACGCAATCGGTCTCTGTGCTGCAGGTCACACGGCCGAATGGGGAAATTGGTTTGTCGATAACGCCGGGTAGCGTGATCGCCGATAGCCTGCCGCTATCATTGCTGCCGCCCCGTGGCACTCGCCCGGTATTGACCGCCGTATCGAAATGGAGGCCGCGGCAGCAGCGGGCCGGCCCGGCCTCGAAGGTCAGGAACTGGTGAATTCAACAAGTTGATAACGTTAATATGCATCCCTCACTTTAAGGTCATCCATTTGGCCGCCTGCGACGTTACCGCACGGCATAGAATTTGACGTCGAGCGACCAGCGTGCCTCCTGCAGCTGGCCCCCCTCTTCGTTCGGGATCCTGAGTTCCTGCGCCCGATTGCTGACGTAGGTCACGGCTTCCGCCTGGCCCAGGAGATTGGGCGGCACGTCCGGCAGATCGATCATCTGCACCGGCCGATCGCTCAAGAGCGCAATCATCATGGCGGTGCCCTCAGGGGGAGAGGCGACGAACTCGAAGCCGGCGTAAGGGTCGGTCGGATTGGGAATCACGACGGGCTTGCCGGGCTTGATGCGATTGCTGTTTTGCCGCCCGCCGGCGGCGGTCAGGAGAGACATCGGGTTGGGATAGATTTGCGTCACCTTGCCCGTCGCATCGACGTCGACCAGCAGAAGATAGCCCTCTTTCTTAGTGCTGATGCGGAAGAAAACCTTGGTGCCGGTCGGGATTTCCGCCCCGGGCAGGATGTCCACTGCGAGCTCCGCCGCATTGGCGACCTTGATCCCGGGCGGCAGCTTGCCGAGCGGCGCGGGCGTGGTCGGGATGGCGGCTTCCTTTGTCGGTGCGTTCAGCGCCGGAATCGACGTCAAGCCGGGAGGCGGCGTGAGCACCGCGGCACCGGTCTCGGGCGGCGGAGCCGGCGTGGTCGCGCCGGGGGCAGCGGTCGGTGCATCAATGATCTTGACGCCGCGCGAGCGCTCTTGTTGCTCTGCCGATGCGGGACCCAACGCGCTCCCGGCAAGCAAAGCCACAACGGTATGGACGAGCAGAAGGGACTTCGTCGGGCGCAGCATCGGCAACCTCATGGCGCGGTGAACAGGCTGGTGGCTCCGATCCGGGCATCCCCCGGGGCAAATTTCTGCATCAGTGCGATCGCCTGCGTGGCGGCGCGGCGTCCGTTGAGCTGCGTCAGCGCATCCTCGAGCGCCGTCATCCGCTGTTCCGACGTCACCGCAATGATCTGATCGGCACCGAACGGCTCCCGCACCCGTACCTTGAGGCTGAACTCCGCCTTGTCGGTCACGCGCGGATCGGCGCCGGCCGGATAGAGCAGCTGCACGGTCCCGTCGCCGGCGATGTTGAACAGGATCAAGGCGCGTCCGGCCACTTCCGCGACCTCGACTTGAACGGTCTTGTCCCTGCGGTGCAGGCGGTCGTCCGGGCTCATCCGGATCACCTGCGGCGCCCTGGTGGCGAGTTGCTTGAGATCGCGAACCGCTGCGGCGCGATCGATGATGCTCGACAACTCGTTCTTCTCGATCTTGTAGGCGATCACGTCGCCCCAAGCGAGCACGTCGCGCGATTTCGGATCCCAGATGATGTCGGGATAGTCCACCGGCTTGACGATTTCGAACGGCGCTTCACGACGCGCGAGACCGCTGAAATGGCCGCTTTGGCCGTCCAGCGAGGCGAGCCGCACCGGCTTTTGCGGCCTGCCTGCCTGGGGCTCGTTGCCCTTCGGCGTCACCGACAGCGTCTGCGCGACCCTGTCCGACACGGCGAGCGAATCGCGGCGCGGCGGAATCTCGGCCGGTTCGGCCAGTTGCACACTGCGCGTCAGCTGGAATGCGGCGTCCCGCTCGAGGTCGCGGCTGGGCGAGGTCATCGTCACGACGTTCTGCCGCTGCTCGGAGAGTTGATAGACCACCTGACGCACGTGGGTGAACAGCTCTTTGAGGGTGATCCGGCCGTCGCCGTCGCTGTCCGCGTTGCCCTCGATCGCGCGCGCTATGGCGTAGCTGAGCGCGCCGCGCAATCCGTCGATGCCCGGAATGCGCACCTCTGGTGCCTTGGTCTTGCGATCGACGGCGGCGAGAAACGCGGTGCGATCGAAGTCCAATTCCGTCATGAACTCGTCCGCGCTGGTGGTGACCGGCCGCAATGTGTCGACCGTGAGCTGGTAGGTCGTGACCTGCCGGTAGCTCATTTCTCCGGCGCGCGGATCGATTTCGCGCGTCAAGCCGCCTCCGTGACAGCTGTCCGCAATGAACAGAACCTGCGCGCCGCGCAGTTCGAGCTGCTTGATGAAGTGGTGGAATTCCTTGCCCAGGATCCGTTGCTGCGATCCCGCCGGGGAGGTATCGAAACCGGGCAGCAGAAACACCTCCTCCATTCCGTCCGGGTGCGAGCCCTTCACGCGCTCCGGCTCCTGCGCGCCGTGTCCGGCGATCGAGAGCACGACGGTGTCCCCGGAGTTGGCCCGCTGCACCAGCTGGCCGATTTCGCGCAGAACGGAAGCGCGGTCCGCTTGCGTGTCGATCAGGGCGGTCACGTCGCGCGTGCCCATGCGGCGCAGCGCCGTCTCGATGTCCCGGGCATCCGCAACGGCGCCCTTGAGCGGCCGAACGTTCCTGTAGGCGTCGATGCCGATGACCAGCGCGCGCACCTCGCCGCCCTCGGGGCTGCGCAGGAGAGACACGTCGGCAGAGGCTTGCGTAGCGGCGATACCGATGACGGCAAGCCCTGCCGCACACCATGACAGAAGTCGTGACCGGCTGGAGCGCATTGCCCCGTCTCCCCTGATTATTGACGCTGCCACTCTACGCGCCGATTGAGCGCATAGATGTCTTCCTGGCTGAGACCGGACGTGTCGGACACGCGCATGGGTTCGTTCGCACCTTTGCCGACCGTCTCCACCGCGACCTCCAGACCATTCTGGCGCACGAAGGCCGCAATCGTCTCGGCACGCTCGCGCGAGAGCTTCATGTTGAACTCGGCGGTGCCGCGCACGTCGGTGTGCCCGACCAGTACGAGCCGCGACGGATGCTGCTGCTTGAGCACCTCGACCAGCTCGCGCGCGGCTTCCTCGCCGACGCTGGTCAAATTCGCCTTGCGGTATTCGAAGGTGATCGGCACCGGGATGGCGCGCGGGAGAATGCCGCGCACCGAGCGGGAATAGAAGCCGCCAACCGAACCGTCGCGCTGGTCCTTGGCCGCCTGGACGAATCTGGAGCTTCCATCGGAGGCAAGTCCGTTGGCGGCGAGCAGCCGGGCCTGTGCGGCCCGCTCGACGAGACCCTCGATCTCGAATCTGGACGGCACAGTCGGGGTCAATGTCTCGTTCTTGATGATCTCGATCGCGCGGTCATAGGCCTGCGCCGCTTCGGCGAACCGGCGCTCCCCGAAGCGAACCTCGGCCAATGTTCCCGACGCCTGCCAGAGCACTTCGCGCGCTTCCGCCGCCCTGAGCAGGCGATCGTAATCGATCGCCGGCCGGCCGCGCGCCATCAGGATCTGCGCCGCGTTCAGACGCAGCGCGGCAAGCCGCCGTTGCGCCGGAATCTGGAACCGGCCGCACTCCACGCCCATCGCGATCTTATCGACCAGCGCTTGCGCCTCGTCATCGAGGCCGGCGTCCACGGCCCGGTTGAAATCGTCGAGCAAGGGCTGGCATTCCGCCGCCGATGCCGGGTGGGCCATGCCGAGCGCAAGGATCAAGGCAATGACAGGCAGAGCCACGGCCCGAGAATCGACCAGAAAAGACATGCGTGCCCCTTGCACGATCCGCCGCAGCCCGGACAAGGATATGGGGAGCGGTCTTGCCAGGCAACTTGCCGATAGCCTCTGGCTATCGAGTTCCGGCAGGCGATTGCGGGGCGGTCTGGACAGTTTGCATTCCGGCATTTTCGCTTCCTATTGCCTCGATCGATATCTTGTCTGCCGGTAAGTGACGCCAAGCCGCCCGATGGTTCATGCCACGGATGCGCGTCGCCGCGAACAGCTCATCACTGTGCCGTGAGGGCCCGGTCCGCCCGAACTGTCGGAAGATTAACCACGTTTCAGGATTCTACCGTTGCCGCGCGCGCGTCTTCGGCTCAGGCTGTTTCGGCTGCGGCTTTTCGGGCGTCGCCACCTGCGCATGCGCGACCTGCGTGTCGTTGGCGAGCGCGCGAAAACGGACCGGCGTGTACCCGCGGGCGAGCAGCGCGGCGACCGGATAGGTGTTGCGGCACACGCGGCCGTTGCAGGAGCCCGGCGATGCCTCGATCACTTCGGCCTTGCGGTCGGGCGTGAAGCGCAGGAACAGCATCACGTGCGAATGCGGCTTGTTGAACGCGTCGCCAGGACGCAGGTCCCAGACGTTGCCGATCGGGCTGGCGATCGCCGGGATCGCGGCCGTGGTGAAATGGGTGGAAAGCCCCCAGGCCGCGCTGACGAAGGCCGAGCAATCGACGCCCGCCACGTCGGTGCGCGGGTTGTTGCGGGTGCAGACGTTGCCCGCCAGCACCCCGCGCGAGAATCTTGCGCCGATCTGCGCCAGCGATCCCATGCACCCCCAGCAATACGGAATGCCGCGCACCTGCTGGCCGAGCTTGCCATGCAGGTAGCCGGGCCGCCGAATGCGGTTGAACCCGGTGCACGCGGTGTCGGGATCGCGGCCGTAGGCGGTCGGCGTCACCTGCCACTGAACGCCCTCGAACGCGAACGCGGTTTCGATGACCTGCTGCCGGCTGAGCGGGCGCACGGCGGCAATCGGCCCTTTGCCCTTGCCGAAGGTGAATGCGGGCGTGGCCGGCGCCGGCGGCCCGACGTAGATCTCCTTGGCATTCTTCAGCGTGCGGAAGCCGACCGCGATCACGTCGACGGCATTGCGCTGCGTGCGCAGGAAATACACGTCGCCCTCGCCGGAGACCGTTACGAAGCGGCGGGACAAAGGCGTCTGGTTGTTCAGCGGCAGCTCGTAGATCCCTTCCAGCGCGCCGGCGCGCGAATAGCGGGCCACGAACGCGGCGGCGCCGGTCGACAAGGCCGGCACGTTCTCGCCGAGCACGAACATGCGGCCTTGATGGTCGACCTCGAGGAATTCGACGGCCCCGAGGCGATCACGGACTTTCATCTGCAGCTGGGCCACGGGTTTGGTCTCGCCCTGCTGGCGGACTTCGATGCGCACGCTCGACTCGCCCTTGTCGGGGATCACGTCGGCGACGACCGAACCGGCGCCGCGCGAGGCCACGTGCTGGCGTGAGCGGGCGCGCCCCTCGCTGCTGCGGGCCGCACGCGTGTTCGGGTCGAGGAGCTCGAGCGCATCGGCCGGCTTCTGCGAGCCCATCTGGGCGAAGGCCGAGAGGGCGAAATCGTCCTCCGCCGCGCGCGTCGAGATTTCCTGCAGACCGCGCGTCGACGTCTCCTCCGGGCCGGTCGCCTGCAGCGCCCGCACGGAACCGTCCCAGATCAGGATTTCGCTCTTCCTCACCACGAGATCGGTCGGCTCGACGTCGTCGGGCAACACCAGCGTGCGTGCTTCCGCGCCGGCATTCTTGGGGTCGAAGCGCAAGATGCGGCCGTTGACCTGATCGAGCAGATAGAGTTCGCCGTTCTCGCCGCTGGTCAGCGCCTGCGGGCCATTGATTTCCGTATCCTGGCTCGCGTCGACGATGCCGACGGCACCCTGTCCGCTGCCCCCGGGGAAGCTCCGAACCACAGCGTCGGCAGCGGCGCTGCCGGACCATGCCGACAAGCATCCGACGAGGCACCACCCAAACGTGCGTTGCATACGCGTCATCGCAGACCTCGGCCGCCAGATGAAAACAATTCACCATACCACATTGCGTGACGAGGCTCGCAATTCACACCCGCCCGGTCTGCAGCATCATAGGGCGCCGCTATGCTGCGCCGGTGCAGCGCCGCCCGGGTCGCAACGTGGCGGCACTCTGTGCTATGAGGGGTGCGCACGCGGAGGGATTCCAGATGGCACGCAACAAGTTCGAACAGGTCGACGAGGTTCAGCCCGATGCGGTGACGCTGTCGCTGATGAAGGAGGGCGATCGCGAAGCCGGCGTCGTCATCTTCCCGGCCAGCGCGAGCGGCGGCCGCACCGCCGAGGACCAGGTCAGCCCGCGCATGGCTGCCAAGGATTCCTTCCGTCACGCCGTGAAGCTGGCTAACGAGATGAAGGTCGCCCTGGTGGTCATGGACCCGCAAAGAGTTTGGCAGTCCGAATGGGGCGATCTTGCCCGCTATGAGGAAGGGGACGAGCCTGCCGGAGCATGACCGGTTTCCGCCCCGCCCGCGCCGCCGCGACCTGCTGCAGACATGCGACAACTGTGCTAAGCCGCGGCCGGCATTCATGACTGTGCGCAGATCCGGCATGGTCCTTGCGTGATCCTCGGATGTGGAACTCGGGTTTGAACTTCCTAGCGTCAGTCTCGACCAACACACGACCGGTTCAAGTCCTGGGAGATTTAAGATGCGGTTGAGGTGCCCCTCATTGGCGCTTGCCTCCTCGTTTTTGCTGCTAATTGCGGGTTTTCCGGCTGCGCAGGCCAACGATTCGGCGGCCGAGCTCTCGGTCGGCGGCCTCACCTTTACCAAATCGGCGGATATTTCCATTGAATCGGAAGAACTTACGATCACTCCCGATCTTGTGACCGTCCGCTACAATTTTCGCAACAACGCCGCCACCCCGGTCAATCTCACGGTCGCCTTCCCGCTGCCGGACATCGACCTCGCCGAGGCGGAGACCTACGCGATCCCGACCAACGATCCCGTGAACTTCGTCGGCTTCGAGACCAAGGTCGACGGCAAGCCGATCAAGCTCAACATCGTTCAGCGCGCCGTCCTCGGGGCCAAGGACGTCGGCGCGACGCTGCGCGGGCTCGGCGTCCCGTTGCTGCCGCTCGGCACCCAGCAGATCAAATTGACCGAGTTGCCGCAGCCGGCGCGCGACAAATTGATCGAGGAAGGGCTGCTGACCCAGGCCGGCACCAACGATCAGGGACGCCCGCTGTACGAGGCGACCTGGACGGTGAAGACCTCCGCGGTCCGGCAGCAGACCTTTGCGCCCAATCGCCTCGTCACGGTCGAGCACCGGTACCGGCCGAGCGTCGGGCTCAGCCAGGACACCGTGTTGCGCAAGGGGCTGCGGCAGAACAAGGGAATGGAAAGCGAAGTCGAGCGCTACCGCAACGAGTATTGCATCCAGCCGGCTTTTCTCACCGCCCTCGACAAGCTCGGCGGCCCCGCGGAGCCCAACACCGGCAAGGTGCAGGAGCGCCGGATCGCCTATCGGCTGAAGACCGGCGCGAACTGGGCCGGCCCGATCAAGGACTTCCGCCTCGTGGTCGACCGCCAGAAGACGGAGCGGCTGGTCAGTTTCTGCGCCCCCAACATGAAGCCGATCTCGCCCACCGCCATCGAGGCGAGCGCCAAGGATTTCACCCCCGACAAGGACCTCAAGATCCTGATCGTCGGCCGCTTCTGATTACGCGACGAGCAGCGCCAGGCGGGCCAGCAGCTCCAGATTTCGCTCCATGTTTTCACGTGAGATGATCGGCGCGGCGCTTGCACCGCCGTCGCCGTCACCCTTTTTGCGCGCAATCTGCGGCGCTGCCGCGGCGAGATCGGACATCAGCTGATCGATCGTCCGGGTCCCGTCGAGGAGCGTGAGAAGGCGCTGGCTGATCGGATCGTCCAGCACGACGGTGCAGTGCCGCAGGTTGGTGAGGAGCGGTCCTGTCTCGGCCTGCTTGCGCGCCAGCAGGCTTGCCTCCGGCCGTTCGCTGATGCCCGCCGCCAGCCGCGGCGGAAACACATCGACATCGATGACGCCGGCACAGAAGCTGCGCATCAGGATCTCGGTCAACGATTCCAGCTGCTCATCGAGATTCTCGCGCACCGAATCGGCTGCCGGTCCGAGGCGGGCGAGGGCGGCGGTCACAAGCTCGTCGAAGCCGATCGCCTGCGGCCAGATCGCCCCGAGGTGGACAAGGACAGCCTTGCTGAGCCCGTGATCGGTGGACATGCGCTGGCCGGCCCGCGTCTTGAATTCGGCCCGCCCGGGCGCCTGCGGATCGAGATCAGGCGCTCCCGGCATGATGTCCGTGCTGATCTGAAAGTCCCTGATGCGGCTCAGCGCGACCGGCCGGCGCAGCTCGATCTCGTGGTGGCAGAACAACGTTTCGCGGAACATGCGCCCCTTGATGAAGTCGAGGTACTGCTCGCGCGTCACCCAGTCCTCGACGGGAATCTGCTGCAGCAATTTGATCGCGGGCTCCGAGTGGCTTTGCAATTCCAGGAGCGCCCCGGTCATCAGCGGCGCGGTGGCGTCGGTCAGGTATTGCAGACCCTCGCGAGCGGCGTCCTCGACCACCTGGTGGAGGAAGAAGGCGGTGGCGCCGGCATCGAGATCGTCGTGATGGAGCACGGCTTCCTGCATCTTGGAGATGCGCTCGTACTGGCTCCGCAATACGACCCCGTAAACCTCCTTGTCGTTGCTCATCTCGGCCAGGACCTGCAGGAGCGCGCGTCCTTGCTGGACACGCTGCTGCGGATCGGCATTGTCGCGCACGTGATACAGCATGATGCTGCGGGCGAGATCGCGCAGGTACGAGCCGGGGTGGCAATTGTAGCTGACGTAAGCGACGCCCTGCCGGGACAGATTGTTGCGAAAGATCGACAGGATCTTCGCGCGGACGTGCGGCGGCACCCACGAATAGACACCGTGGCCGACGATGTAGTCGAACTGCCCGTCGTCGGGGGTCATCTCGGTGATGTCGAGAGCGCGCAAGTCGATGTTGCGCAGTCCAAGCCGGGCCACCGCCTTTTGGCCGATCTCGATGGCGCGCGCGCTGAGATCAACGCCGAGGAATACGCTGTCCGGATACTGATAGGCCACGGGAATGAGATTTCCGCCGTCCCCGCAGCCGAGTTCGAGCATGCGGCAGCGCGCCGGCGGCGCGGGTTGCATGCCGTGGAACGACGCCAGTGTGGCGAGCCGACCCGGGTGCGTCTGGCTGAACGGAAAGCCCGGATAAAGCATCTGGTCATAGGCGAAGGTAGCGGCGTCGTTCATGGCTCGCCCTCGTTGTTTGCAGCCAGTCTGCCCGTTTTCGAGCACAGGATAGCGCAGAATGCCCCCTTAAGAACGCATAGCCTGTGGTCGTCAGTGCCGGCCAAATCGCGCCGGGTTCACGGCGCCGGCGAATTTAGATGCGGCTCCGAGCCCAGGATCGTATGCCGGAAGGCCCGCCTTACTGGTCCAGCTTGAAATAGCGGGCGGCGGCGCTGACGACTTGCCGGCTCTTGTCGGCTTCGGCGAGCACGGCGGTGAAGAATGGTCCGGCCGGCCCGGGCGGGCGCAGCGAGTCGAACGGCCTCGGCGTGGCGACGGCGATCAGGAGCTGAGGTTGCGAGCCGGACAGCGATTCACGCCGCATTCCGATGTTGAAGGTCTTGGCGTCGAGCCCGGACTTGAGCAGGTGCGAGACGTTCTGCACCATGCCGCCATCCGACACGAGCAGCAATTCGACGTTCCTGTTGCCGACCCCTTCGATCGTGCCGCTCAACGTTTCGCCGTTGCGCATGCGAATGCTGTCGATTTGCAGACGCGGGGCGCGGGCGCGCTCGCCGCGCAGCCGGTTGAGAAATGTGATGGCCGGACATTGCGCCGGCGTGACCTGGCGCACGCCGATCGAAGGCTCGAAGCCCTGACCGCGCCGGAACGCCGCGTCGAGCTGCTCGAACGGACGCGTCGAGGCGCCGAAACCTTCCAAGGTCGCTGCCGTCTCGCCGATCGCCACCGGCGTCACGAAAAAGCATTCGCCGCCGTCGTATTGTTCGACGAATTGTCGGATCCGGTCGGTGCGGTTGACGTCTGTTTTCGTCGTGCCGCCGCCGGGGTCGAAGCCTGGCGGTTTCGTCGCACCGCCGCCGGAATCGAAACCCGGGTCCGGCGGCGAAGGGGGAAGATCGGGCTTGCCCGCATACGTGTAGTAGCCGATCGCCGCGCTGCCGGCGACGCCGAGCAGCAGGACGGCGGCGGCGGCGTAGCGCCAGTGCGGCCAGCGGCGCGGCAGCGTCTCCGGCTCGGTACTGGCGGGTTTGGGCGATCCGCCGAAGCTGAACCGGCGTTCGGACGATCCGAGCGGCCATGTCGCCACCGCCGTCATCGAGTCCGGCCGGTCCTTGGGATTCGGCCGCAGCATCCGTTCCAGCAGCGGTCGGAAGCGCATGTCGATCGCGCCGAGATCGGGGACTTTTCGGCGCTTGTCGACGATCTCGACCTGACTGCCGCCCATGTCGAGCGGGCGGCCGGTGAGGGCCTCGTACAGCACCAGACCGAGACTGTAGATGTCCGACTTGGCCGTGACGTCGCCGCCGAACAGCCCGAGCTGCTCCGGAGACACATAGTTGTACTTGCCGGCAAACCCGCTGCCGATCACGGTCGCCTGGCCGAGGTGGGTCGATCGCGCGATCCCGAAATCGATGATTTTGGCGCGCCGTACGTCGCCTTGGGGAATGATGACGTTGTCGGGCGAGACATCGCGATGGATGATTCCCCGGTCGTGCGCCGCCTGCAGGCCGGAGGCCAGCCGTTGCATCAGCGAACGGGTCGCCTCGAACGAGAGCGGTCCGTCGTCGCGCAGAATATCGTGCAGCGAGCGGCCGTCGACGAATTCCATGGCCAAGTACGGCCGCTGGAGAACCGGTTCGACGGTGAACACGTAGTAACGGACGATGGCGTCGTGCTGGAGATAGTGCAGGGCGGAGGCTTCCTTGCGAAACAAGGCGAGCGCCGCTTCGTTTTCGACCAGTTCTCCCAGCATCATCTTGATGGCCACCGGATCTCCGGTCTGGATGGCGTGGCCTTTGTAGACCTCGCCCATGCCGCCGGCGCCGATCTGGCACTCGACCTCATAGATGCCGTTGAGCCGCGTGCCGGCGGAAACCCGGGACGAGCGTGACTGCGTCTCGTTCCAGCTCATGCCGACTCTCCGAGACCGGGCTCGCCAGAACCGGACGGAGCGACACGCTGCGCCAAATCGGGCTGAAATCGCACCACCACTAAGGTCACGTTGTCGGTCGCCCCGCGATCGAGCGTGAGCGCCACCAAGCGGTCGCAGGCCTCCTGGCTCAGCCCGTTGTCGACGTGACTGAGAATTTCGTCGTCGCTCACGTGCCGCGTCAATCCGTCGCTGCAGATCACGAATGCGTCGCCGGACAGCATGGGCCCGCTCGTGATCTCCAGTTCGACGTCATCGGCCGCGCCGATCGCGCGGGTGAGCGCGTTGCCTGCACGCCACGTTTTGGCTTCTTCGCGCGTGATGACGCCCTTGACGAGCAACTCCTCGACTTCGGTGTGGTCTTGCGACAGCTGAACGATCTTCTTCTCCCGCACCACATAGACCCGGCTGTCGCCCGCCCATACGCACGCATAGTAATCCTCGAAGGTGAGCAGCAGCGCCACTGTCGCGCCGACGATGACGCCGCCGCGCTCGCGGCCGATCTCCTTCAGTCGCATGTTGGCGGCGGCAATGCGTTCCTCGCATTGCTCGAGGAGATCGGCAGCGGAGCTCGGGCGCTCGATCGATTGCAGCGCTTCGATCACGATCGAGCTCGCGAGATCTCCGGCTTCGTGCCCCCCCATGCCGTCGGCGACGGCCCAGATGCCGGCTTCCGGCCGCACGAGGTAGCAGTCCTCGTTCCGCAGCCGTACCTTGCCGACATGGGTCGCCGCTCCAGTATCGAACATGGTTCCATGCTCCCCATCAAAGCTCGGCATGGCCTTTCTCCGCGATCGCAGGATCGAGGCGACCGCTGAGCATATTGGCGAACACAAACGGGTCGGGCATTCCCTTGCAGGTCAGCGCCAGCGGCTGAAAGTCATCGCCGCCGAGCGTCCACCAGGCGCTCGCAGCCGCATAGGTGCTCTCGTGATTGGCGGCGCGCAAGCTCGCGAAGACGGCGGGGAAAGCGCTGCCCTCCACGGTCGCCGCCACCGCGCCGGGCGCCAGGCTCGTCAAGTTTTCCGGCACCGAGCCGCTGGGCTCCTGCATGGGAGCCGCAAGCGCGTCCAGCGCGCTCGTGACGGTTTCGAACGCAACGTCCTTCTCGAGGGTGCGCAGGAGAAATTCCTCGGCGGCAACGAACCAGTCGTCTTGTGCATCGAGATCGGGCGGCGGAATGGCCGCGCCGCGGTCAGCATAGCCGAAGATGGTCAGCGGGTAGTAACGCCCGAGCCCATCCAACGAAGCCATCAACGCGCCGAGCACGGTGCGGCCGCAGATGTCGTCACCGAGCCAGAAGCGCCAGATCGGGGCGGTGAGAAATGCCTGCTGCCAGCGCTCCGCGAGCCGCTGCCGGCTGGCCGAAATGCTGCTCTGCATCCAGGGCTCCCACGCGTCCAGAAAGTCGCGCGGCGCAAACAGCGCGATGAAGTCGCGCTTCGCCGGCAGCTTTCCGAACAATCCGCATCTCATTCCGCTCAGATCCCCGTCGGGCAGCGGAATTCGCGCAGCGCCGAGAGATTCAAGGGGTTTCGCGACGACGCGCTGGTGATCTGATATTGCAGCTCGCGTCCGCCGACGATGAAGGTCGCGCTCGCGGTCTCGCCGCGAAGCTGGAGCGAGCCTGCTTCGAGCATGCGGAACAACGACCAAGGTCCGCTGCGCTCGAGCACCGAGGGCGGCACGTTGGTATCGGTCTGCACGACGATGGCCGTTCGTGGGGAAGGCCCCGGCCATTGCACCGCGACGGGAGACCCCGACTGCGGCGGGGGTGGGGGCGGGGGCGGCGCCGCGGGAGCGCCAAATGCGGGCGGCGGAGCGGGTGGCGTCGTCACCGGGCTGGACACGGTCGTCCCTCCGACCTCGAACTTGGCAGTCGCATTCGGGCCCGCAATCGCGCTCGGCTTCACGGCGAGCGAGACCATCGGCAGGTTGCCGCCGCTCTGGAAATACGCGTCGCGGATTTCTGCCGCGCGCTGGAAATCGCGGATCGCCCCCGGCGTGAACGTACGTGCCACCGCGCTGTCGTTGCGCCACGTCCATTGCGGCTTCGACGTATCGGCGTAGGACGCCAGATGCTGTTTGAAGAAGCCGTCCAGAATGCCGTTCGGGCTGAACAGCCGCGCAAAGTCGGCGAGCGGCACCTCGCGCTCGCTGCCGCGCATGAACGGATAGCGGTTGGTGATCGTCTGCTGGCACGCCGGGATGACCTGATCGCGCAACGCCACCAGTATCTGTCCCGCCGTGGACTCGGCGACGTTGCCCTCGAATTCCCCCACCGCTTGGCGCATCATGTCGGAAAAAGGCGGCGGCAGGCGCGCCGCGTTGGTGCGCAGCGAGGCGACCTGGTTCTGCAAGGTCGTATTGGCTTGCGCCCTCTGCGCCGGATTGGTGGCCGACAGCACCAGGTTGTAGGAGATTTCCCTCAGGTTGGAGATCACCTCGTCGAGCGGCCGGCGTCCGGTCTCGCCTTCGACCGCCTGGTGATAGGTCTTGAACGCCGTCTCGATGGTGGCGCCCGGGGCGCGGTCTTGCGATTTGAGCAACGTGGGCAGCGGCCGCGCCTGAGCGGGATCGCTCTTTGCCTGCGTCCCGCCCGGGGCATTCGGGCGTTCGCGGGTCAGCGCCGTTTCATCCCTGATCGACTCCATGATCTGCTTGAGCGGGGACGTCGGAGACGAGATGGCCACGAGCGCCAAGTATTTCGGCTTGTCGGCGGTCATCTTTTTCATCCGCAGCTTGCCGAGCGCGTCGCGCCAGACCTGCACGAACTCCCGCGAGTAGAGATCGAGGAGATCGTCGGCGAGGCTGTCATACTGGGTCGCTACCGCGGCTTGCTGGCCGAGGTCCCCGAGCACCCAGCGTTCGCCGCGCATCTGCTCGGCAAGATCGCCCAATCGCGCGATGAACGATTGATGAAATCCAGTGTAGGTGAAGAATTCCGGTACCCGGATCGTGTCGAGCGGCTGTCCTCCCGCTGCCTCGAACACCGCTTCGACGTCGGGACCGCCTTTGCGCGCCGCCGTCCATTCGCCGCCGCTCGCACCGCGCGACTGCGATTTCAGGAGCTCGTAGGCGCGTTGCGCGACGCTCAAGCGCGCCAGCGTCTTCTGGCTCTCCGACAACAGCCGGCCGTCGAGCTCGATGAGGAGCGGCTGACCTTCTTCCAGGTCGAGCATCGCGGTGAAATGTTCCTCGAGCGCCTTGCGCCCGGCCACGTTGCCGGCGCCGGGATAGAGATTGTCCGCCCAATCCCGCTGCATCCATGACAGCACGAGCTTGCGGTCGACCGGATGCAGGCCGCCCAGCATCATGTACACCTTCAGGGCTTCATAGATGAACCCGGGATTGCGCAGATTGGCATCGAGCTGCTCCTCCAGCCGAAAGACCAGGCGCGGGCGGAACAGCTTCTCCAGCCCGACGTGGTAGGCGGTCTCGGCGGCCGATTGCAGCCGCTCGCGTTGGCTCAAGCCGAAGGTCGCGGCAACCGGCGTAGCCGTGTCGCGCTGCGCGTGTCCGGCCGGCATGTAGCGCAGCTTGTGCAGCAGCGGGATGATCTTGTGCAGGTCGCGGTCGGCGATCAGGGTCTCCTGCGCGTACGGACCGGCCATCGCGACATATTCCTTGTCGGACACCTCGGTCTGATCGATCAGGCCTCGATTGCGGTTGTAGCTGACGAGCCAGGCCGTGGTCAGGCCGATGGCCAGCGTGCCGATCACCGCGTACGCGGCCGCCTTGATGATGAAGGCCCGTCGCACCGCGGCGCGGTCGGTGGAGACCCAGGCGGCTTCCCCGATGATCACCTTGCGGATCAGGTCATGCAGGAAGAAGCTCTTGCCGAGACCCGAATAGGAGGCGGCCGCGACCTGCTCTGCGCCGAACGTCTTGACCAGCGATCCAATGAGCTGGTCGATCGGCGAGCCCTGCTGGGTGCCCGACGTGAAATAGAAGCCGCGCAACGTGGCATTCGCGTGATAGCGGCTCGGCTCGAAGATCTGGTTGAGGAAGTCGTGGATCGGCTGCTTGAGCCGGGCCATCTGGGTGGGAAAGCCGAACAGGAGCACGCGGGTATCGGGGGCGGGCTCGTCCTGTAGGCGGTCGAGTGTCTCCTCGCTGAGCCGCTCGAGCAGGAGGTCGAACTCGACCGGAACTTCGTTGATCATGTTGCGGGTCTTGTCGGCGGTCTGGAACGTGGCGCCCCAGACCTGTCTCCGACCGGCGTCGTTCAGGAAGCCGAAGAACTCGACGAAACCGGCAACGAGATCGCCCTTGGTGAACAGGGCATAGACGGGAAAGTCGACCTTCAGCCGGTCATGCAGTTCGAGCAGCCTCGCGCGCACCGCATTGGCATGCGCGGCAAGGTCGGCGGAGCTCAAGGTCAGGATGTCTTCCAGGCTGATCACCACGAGCACGCCGTTGATCGGCTGCCGCGGCCGGTTCTTCTTCAACAGGTCGAGGAAGGAAAGCCAGCTCTGCTTGTCGGCTTTCGCGTCGGAGTCCTGCGTGGTGTAGCGACCGGCCGTATCGATGAGCACGGCGTCTTCGGTGAACCACCAGTCGCAATAGCGCGTTCCGCCGACGCCGGCGATCGCCGCCGGCGTCGCGCCGCGCGAGAGCGGGAATTTCAGGCCGGAATTGATCAGCGCCGTGGTCTTGCCCGAACCCGGCGGGCCGATAAGAACATACCAGGGCAGATCGTACAGATAGTGCTTCTTGCCGCCGCTCGCCGACTTCAGGGTGGCGAGCGCATCCTTCATCTTGTCCTTGAGGACGACGGAATCATCCGCATCCTTGGCGTCTTCGCCGCTGACCGCTTTGGCGAGAAGCTGACCGCTCTTGATGCGCTGGAAGAGCTTGAAGCCGCCGAGCGAGGCGACTCCGGCCACGAGCAGGAGAATGACGATCTGGCGAACGACGTAATTTTCGAGCGGGCGATAGTCGCCGAACGCAACGTACGGTCCGGCGAACCAGACGAGCGCCGCGAGCGAACTGAGCCCGATCCCGTACAGGATGGTCCGAATGATATCCTTCGCCAGCATCTCGTTTCCGTACCTTCTGCCCTATGTCACCTGCGTCGCAACCGTCCGCATCACTGGCCGCGCGCGACCATCACCTCGACGCGGCGGTTCTTGGCGCGGCCCTCCGGCGTCGCGTTGCTGGCGATCGGCACGTCGGGGCCCTTGCCGTCGACCTCGATCCGACCGGGATCGGACACGCCGCTCTTGAGCAAGGCGGCGACCGCCTTGGCCCGCTCCATCGAGAGATGCCAGTTGGACGGGAAGCGCACGTTCTTGATCGGCGTGTTGTCGGTATGCCCGACCACTCTGATCTTGCCGGTCTGGTCGTTCAAATAGGCGACGATCTTCGCGGCGATGGGCTTGAACGCCTCCTTGACGATCGCCTGCCCGGGCTCGAACGTGATGCTGTCGCACAGCCGCAGCACGATCATGTTCGCCGTGGGAACGACGTCGACGCAGGCGTCGATGCGCGGCGGCTGCGGCGGCGGAGGCGGCGGGGGCGGCGGAGGCGCGATGACTTTGCGCTTGATCTCGACGTTGCCCGGCGCATGCAGCGTCATCGTCATCTCGGCCGCGGTCTCGGCGTTGCCGCTCAACAGGATGCGCAGGATCACGAACAACGCGAACAGCAGCGCTGCGGCAACCGAAGCAATGACCCATACGGGGACGCGCAGGCGGTTGGCGATCGCCGCCAGTGCCTGGCCTTGCCAGCGCGGAGAGAGGTCGCGGTCGACCTTCGGACGCACGCGTCGCAGCGTTTCGTACACGTTGCGCTGAACCTGCCCGAGCGTCGCGATGCCCCCGGGCGCCGCGCGGTACATGCCCTGGAAACCGAGCGCCAGGCAGGCATGCTGCAGCTCGAGCAACGGATAATTGACGAGCGGATCGAGCTTCGTGTGCTCGAGGATCTCGAAGAACCGCACGCCGCCAATGCGCTCGCCGAAGAACCGGCTGAGCATGCTGTATTGTGTCCACACGTGGCGATCGTCGGTGGGGATGTGCTGGACGATGTCGTCGGCGGTAGCGCACAGCACGTACTTGGCGCTGTTGGCCTGCTGCTCCGAGATGCCGGCCGAGCGGATGTCCTTCTCGAAGAACTCGATCGCCTCGGCGACCTGGCCCATCAGGCTGGCGAACGAGGCCCGCAGGAGCGCGACCCTGAGGCGGCCGAGAAGCTGCAGCAGCGGGCCGGCCGCCCGCATGATCGGGTTGGCGTTGGGCGCGACCAACTCGTCGACGCGCAGCATCTGGGCGACGCGCTGCTGTGGCGCCGCCACGGGCTGCTGCGGCGTCGATATCCAGTCCTCGGTCGCATGCGTGGCCGGCGGCGGCGCATAGGCGGATGAGGGAACCGGTGCCGCTGCCGGCGGGGGTGTGGGATAGTTCGAAGGCGGCAGTGCGCCCGGTTGATATCCGCCTGGTGTCGCCGGGAACGGCTGGGGCGGCGTCGGGGCCGCGGGGTAGGGCGTGACGGGAGGCGACGCCGGGGTCGCCGGCAGTCTGCCGCCGGGATTGGGCCGGATGATCGTTCTGTCGCCGCGGCCGAAAGGATTGCCCGGCCGATTGTTGTCAGTCATCGTCGGTCTTCCAGGACGGCCCACAGTTCGAGCTCGAGATCCGGCCAATCGCCGGAGAAGTGCATCCCGATCGAGCCTGCGGTGCTGAATTCAGCCCACAGCGGCGACTTGCGATCGAGGTAGAAATAGACGTGATCGGTGATGGCGCGGATGTGCGGTGGCGGGGTGGGGAGATGCACCAGCGGCACCCCGGGCAGATGCGCGTGCACGATCTCGTTCATCTTGGTGTTCGGTCCGACCTTGAAGAGGTGCGGGAACTGGTTCTGGATTTCGATCAACGGCCGCCGCGCCGCCACTTCGAGCACGAGCGTCGCGTTGCGGAACAGCGCACGGTCGCGGATCGGAGACACGAACGCGTTTTGCGCCCGCTCGATGATCTGCAGCCGGATCGCGCGCCGGCCAAGCTGCGCACTGAGGAAATCCTGGATGTCGCGGATGAGCGGCGTGAACACGTTTTCGAGGTCGTCGTGGTCGTAGGCCGGATATTCGCGGGCGCGCCGTTCGGGGGTGGCGAAGGTGGCGAGCTCGCCGGCGAGCCGTAAAAGCTCGTCATAGAGCCGCTCGGGGTGGATGTAGACCGAGCGCTGAAAATGCTTGAGCGCGGGAATCTGCCGGTTGAGGAGCTGCAGCACGAAATAGTCGACGCTCTGGAGCCCGCCGCCGGACGAAGGATCGACCGCATAGCGCGACAATTCCTCGAGCTTGTTGTCGATCCAGCCGACGATGCGATTGATCCAGCCGTCGATCACCGGATGGGTCGCGCATGTCAGCATGGGCGGGATGTATTTCTCGTCGAACAGGATGTTGCGATCGCGGATCTCGAGCACCCGCGCGATCCCGAGGTTGATGTACCCGGGCTTCGGCGTCTTGCGCAGCTCGAAGTTCAGCCGCGGATGCGCAATATCGATCTCCTCCTCGATGCGCAGCGTCGACGTCGAATCGATGAAGGTCTCGGCCGACCTGAAGTACCGGCTCGCGCTCTCTGCCGCTTCGTCATCGACCTCGCGCGTGTTCGGGGCTGCCACCGGCATGCACAGCCAGGTGATCTGCCCGCTCGCGCTGTCGGGAACGTCGATCGGCGGGGGAATCGGGCTGTTGTCGGGAATCGCGAACGGCGTGCCGTCCGGCATGACGCCCACGGCCCGGCGCACGGCGAACTTGCTCTGCTGGCTGAGATCGCGGTCGATTTCCAGCGCCGAGAAGCCCCACGGGTACGGCGAAATCTGACGGGTCAGGGCTCCGACCAGATGCTCGACGTAACGGTCTTGCTGTTGCAGGTGGTGCGGCCTGAGAAACAGCCCTTCCGACCAGAAAACCTTGCTGTACCACGACATCGCTGTCTCACAACCCGCTCTTCCTGACGGCCCCAGTTCCGCTCAAGCTGTCCCGCGGTCGCGGCTTCGCCCCGCGAGCTCGCGCCGCTCGGACCGGATCATTTCCGACTTCATTCTTCTCGTACTGTGACCTGCGTCACATCACATCGTGACCTGCATCACAGCTCGGAAAAAACCCCTCGGCTCAAGCGGTTCTAACATGGACCCCGTGCGGGTGCCATTGTCTGTCGCCGCCTGGTGCTCATTTCTCAGTCGAGCTTGCCCCAATTAGCGTTCAAGGCCGCCGTTCGTCATAGTATTGGGCAAAGATCTGCATGAAGGCCTCGATGAGGCTTCCTTTTTCCGACCGCTGCTTTGCCTGCCACCGCGCCACGTAGGCATCCCAGAGCCTCGCCTTGCGCGAACCCACAACGGCCGCGATCCCGCGGTCGGCTTCGGTATCCTTGTCGATGGTCTGCGGATCGAGCTCGGCCAAGAGCGTGGTGAGCGCGTGTTGCATGGCCGAATACGTCTTCACCTGATGCGTCTTGATGTCCTCGAAACCCTGCAGCAACGCCTGCTGCGCATCGAGGTAGCTGCGGGTCGACGGCCCGAACATGACCCGCAGCGCCTCCTCGGCCGAGGGTGAGAATTTCAGCGGGTTGTTGTCGGTGGCCTGGATGACGGTATGGCTCGCGCTGCGGACCAGGCGCTTGGCCTGCACCCGCGCATTCAAGAGCTGCGACAGGTTGTCGACGACAAGCCGCAGCATCTGGCCAAGCTGCTCGGCGACGGCCTGCGGGTCCTTCTGGGTGAAGACCTGCTCCGAAACCCCGGCCGCGCGCGCCAGGGTGCGCACGAACTCGTCGATTTCGCGGCCCGTGAGCGCGGCTTGCGGCGCGCGAGACGGTGCTGCGGGAGTATGTTTTTCCTCCACTGCCTGGAGGGCAGGCCGGGCGGGCGGCTCGCGCCGGTCGGCCGTCCGCGGCGGCTGGTCCCACGCCGGCGCCGGCTCGCCAGCATCTGAGGCGGAGCGCTGCGGCGCCGGCGGTTGCTCCCACGATTGTGCCGGTGCGCGCGCGGCTACTGGCGGCCGCTGTGGCGCCGGCGGCGGTTGTGGCGCCGGCGGCGGCTGCCATGCCGGTGCCGGCTCGCTGCCAGCTGCCGCAGGACGGCGGGGCGCCGGGGTGGGCGGTGGCGGAGGGGGCTGCGGCGCCGGCGGCCTCTCTCCCCGCGCCCAGTCCATGTCCTCATGGGCCGCAGGGTCCCGGCGAACCTGGCCGGGCGGTTGCGGCGCAACCGAATTCTCGAACCTGTTCGGCACATCCGCCGCCCAATCGAGGAAGTCCGGCCGAACCGGAGCCAGGTCACGTGCCGCCCTGAGCTGTTTTGGATCGATGGGCGGCGCCGCGTCGCCGGGTACCGACCACAAATCCTGCTGGCCCGGCGAGGGCGGCACTGCGCCCTGGCCCGGGGCAGGAAGCGAAACCTCCTCGCCCTCGACCGCCGCCGCGATGATGTAATGGCCGATGGTGAACCGGTCGCCGGTGCGCAGCCGACGCGGCGCCTGCATGCGGTGGGTTTCGGCATTGAGGAATGTGCCGTTGGTCGACACGTCGTGCAGCCAGTAGCCGCCTTCCTTGTAGCGAATTTCGGCGTGCTTTCCGGAAATGTGCCGCGTCGGGTCCGGCAGGGTCCAATCGAGATGGCTGTCCCGGCCGATATCGATGCCCCGCTTGCCGGTGATGGTGACTTCGATGGGCCCGCCATCGGGCAGATTGGGCACATTCTCGATCTTGAGGTGGAGCGCCATTCGTGATTCCGATCACATCCCAACAGGCAGACTTAAGCCGCCAGCGGGTAAATTTTCCCCTCTCTCCGGCAGATGCTTGCCGGCGGTCACCGTCCCTCCCGTGGGAGCCGCCCGACCGGCGCCCGAATTCACCCGGATTATCTCATGCTTAGCGTGTTTCGCCAGCCAAAATTGGTCAGGAGGGCGACGCATCTTCCTTAGCGTAAACGGTCTCAACTGCAGCAATCGTATCTAGTGCCCCGCTTCCGACGTTCGTGATACATGGCGGCCCCCTCTGACACGAACTTCGGACGCAAAAGGGCACTAGCAAGTCTATGATCCTAGTGCCGCTTTTCGATTTGAAGTTCCCGCACGAGTTTGCGGCAGGCGGTGTAGGAACTTCAAATCGGCGGCACTAGCGATCCGGCAGGCGGCTCCGGCATTCACCCCCCGTGCGTCCATGGAGCTGTCCGGTCATCCACCGGCCGAAGCCGCACGCGGGCGGAGCGCGCGATGGACCGGTCGCACCTTATTGGTAGGTCCCGGGCGGCAGAGGTGATGGCGCCGCACCCTTTAGCTCGCTCATGAGATCGTCGAACTCGGGTGAGTAGCACATGAGGAACGAGAGCGGAAACAGCTCGCGCAGCGGCCGAACGCCGGTCGCATCGGGTTTCAACGTTGCGGCCTTGATCGAGCCGTCCTTGTTCTTGAGGTAAGCCTGCAATTCAAAGTGCATCGAGTCCTTGGAGCCCTTGTATTCCTGTCCCCAGCGAAACCACGGGTTGGTCTTGAAGGCTTGCCTGATCGCCCAGACAAGGGCGAACGGCAGGCTTTGAATGCCTTTCTCGCGCCACGCCTTCAAGGTTCTCAGCTGCGGGTCTGTCTCTCGGTGCAGCTTGTGCACCAGTTGAAGATCAGGCTCGCTCGATGATCGCTTTCCCTTGTCTGGCTTTTTCCCGGTCCTCGGCGCTCGCGCCCGGCTTGCCGCCCGCGGCGACCTCCCTCTGGATTTGCTCGTAAGCACCCAGGATCTTTTCAAGCCAGCTCTTGACCGCGTCGGACGCCCGCTGCGCGACCGCGTAAGTGTCTGCCGTCCGCGTGTACTCACCCCACGCCTTGGAAGACGTATCGAAGGCATATTGCGAGGCAAAGTCGAACGTGGACCCTGTCTCGCGTCGGACCACGTCGTTGAGCAGGGAGACCAACACCTTGCCCGGGAAGCGCGGATCTTATGAAGGCGCGAGCGTCCGCAGCCTTCAGCTCGATGGCCTGTCTCCGATCGTAGGTCGCTGCATCGCCATTGGCGGCCCCTCTCCGATTGCGAAAGCGGGCATGGCTGGGTCAGTTGGGCGCGACAACTCGCTTCACTGCCTCTTGGCGGCTGTGGCGAGACGCACCGCCTCGTCAAGGCAGCGCCTGAGCGCGTCCGTTCGCGCTTCGGGCGGGAGATGAGCTACCGCAGTCAGAATCGCTCCGCGCACGGCACGCGGGGTCTGCTCCGGCTGCACGGGCGCCCACGCGTCCGGACCCACGGGCAAGGTGTTGCCGGCATATCCCGCCGCACGGGCAACCAACGTTGCCGGCGATCGATAGTCGCTGCGGGTGCCGAGTTCCAGCGCAACGAGCCGACGCTCTTCTTCCGGGTCCTGCACCCATTCCTCGGCCGCGGCGAAGCATTCATTCTCTTCGGCGCTGCGCGGGGGCGCAATGCTGCGCACGGAGCGGCAGGCCCACCACACCGCCTCACGTCGCTGCAGGAGGTACGCGCAGACCCCGACCGCTTTGGCGACCTCGCCCTGATCGTAAAGCGAGCGCACGAAATCCAGGCACCGGTCGTCCGTCGGCTCGAGCTGAAGCTCCTCGCGCATCAAGGCGAAAGAGTCGAAAAGGTCGCGGGCGGTCTCAAATCGCAGATGCGGCATACCGGGCTTCCGGGCTAAGGCCTGCCGTTGACCAACGGCGCGGTGATCGTCGGTGCCACCTGAAGCGGGGCTGCGATGTTGACCGCCCCGGCAGCCATGTTGATGGTCGATGAAACGAGGGATATCGAGGCCGGTGTCATGCTGATGATGCTCCCGCCGCAGATCAAGGTCAGGGACGTCCCTGCGGTGATGGTGATGGTCGTGCCGGCGGTGGTCGTGTCGCTCGTGGTGATCGTCGTCGTGCGATTCATCCCGATGATCGACGTCTGGCTCATCGCGATCTTCACGTTCTGGTTTCCGGTGGCGATCTTCAGGTCGTCATCGCCCTGCAGCAGCGTGGTCTTGCGGGAGTTGGGCCCTGCCGTCTGTCGCGTGAAGCGCTCGCCGATCTCGCGCACCTCGGTATCCAGAATGGTGAGCTTGTAGTCCTTCTGGGCGTGCAGATTGATCTCTTCGCCGAGCTTCTTGTCCTCGAACATGACCTGGTTGTAGCCGCCGCCGCCCTTTGACGAATCCGACTTCACGCCGGACTGCGTCTTGTTGGCCGGCAGTTCATACGGATGCTTATTGTCGCCGTTGTACACCGCGCCGGTCACGAGCGGCCGGTCGGGATCGCCTTCGATGAACTCGACCACCACTTCCATGCCGACGCGCGGAATGAATTGGCCGCCCCACTTCTTGCTCGCCCAGACTTCGGCGACGCGAATGCGGCACGATTGCTTCTTCTTTCGATCCCAGAAGAACTCGACCAGGATGCGGCCGTATTCATCGACGTCGATCTCCTCACCCTGCTTGCCGACCACCTTGGCGGTCTGAATGCCGTGGATGAGCGGCTTCGGCGTGACGATGGGAGCGCGGAAAACCTTGTTCTCCTTCGGCAGGAACTCGAAATTTCCCGAATAGTCCTCCTCCGCGGCCCCGCTGCCCGAACGGTAATGCTCGGCCACGTAGAGATGCGAACAGCGGACCACCAGGTAGTCCTTGTTCTCCGAGGTCTTGTGGTGGCCTTGGAGCTTGGTCGTGCCGCCCGGAAATAGATTCACCGCATTGCCGCCGGTATGCCGGCGCTCGTCCAATGCCTGCTCCGCCTCCAGCACCACTTTGGCGTACTTCTCGCCATCGCTCTTCTTCTTGTACTTGCCCGGATAGTCGTAGAACTCCATGTCCGACTTGTTGTAGCGGGCAGTTCCCTTCTTGTCGGCCTTCAGGTCCGCATTGGGCGTGAGCTCGTAATAATCGTTGAGCTCGACCTTGCCGGTACGGAACCGGCGCTCGCTCACGACATGATAGATGTGCTGTCGATCACGCCGCTCGCTGTTGCCGAGCGCGATGAAATCGATCTGGCCAAGGCCCGGCACCGCCTGGTGCGACGACATGGAATCGGCCATCACCAGCGTGTGCTTGTCGGACGTATGCTCGAAGAAATAGTAGATTCCGTGCTGTTCCATCAGCCGCGACACGAAGGCGAGATCGGTTTCGCGGTACTGCACGCAGTATTCGAGCTTCGGATAGTTCTCGTTCAGGCTGGCGCGAAAATCGTTGAAGCCGCGGTCGCGCCAAACCTCCTGGATGATCTCGGAAGCGGTCTTGTCCTGGAAGAACCGGCAATCGCTCGTCCGCGAGCAAAGCCACAGCCACGGCCGCAGAACCAGGCGGTACACGTGATGCTCTTGCCGCACCCCGGTCCACTGCGCCTCGACCGCGATGCCGTTGAAGTGACGTTCCTTGCCATACAGCTTGACCGTCACCGAGCAGGGGCGTCCGAGGATGGCATCGAGATCCACCTCCTTGGCGGCCAGCGCCTCGATGCGATATTCGAACAATTCGCTGAGACCCTCGGTGGCATCGAAACGCACGAGGACGAGCACGTCCTTGCCGAGCGGCGTGCGCAGTTCGGCGAACCGGGTATCCTGCTTGAGCATGGCATCCATGTGAACTACCGGTGCGTTGGGGTTGTCGTCCTTCAAGTACCCGATTGCGTGTCGGCTGTTCGTCGCCGGAAACGCAGCCGGGGTTCAACCAGCGTGGTTTGGCTCAAGTCCTTGACGCTTCGAGCGGCAGCTTCGCGCGCCAGGTTCAAAGCCAAAATCATCCTGATTTCATCGCGTTGCTGCTCTGTCGTTGACGATATAGAAGGTGGCGGGCATAGTCGAGCCGTTCCGGCTGGAACAGGCAATCGTGCATGGCTGAGTTTGATCTCGCAGCGCTGATCAGTCCGATATCGGAAGACGAGCCGTGCGGTCCGGATCTCGATCTGGCCGGCGATGCCGACTACATGAACTTCGTCGCCAAGGCCGAGAGCCTGCTTCCGAGTACCTTCTTCTCCGGTCCGGAAGGCCAGCCGTTCGATCGCAGCTCGATCGACTTCCCGGCCGAGTTCGCCGCGATGAAGCCTTTGCTGGCGGATACCCGCGACATCCGTCTGCTCGTCGTCCTGGCCAAGCTGTCGATTCTCAACCGCGATCTTGCCGGGTTCGACACCGCCATACGCGCGATCCGGGAGCTGTTGGATCAGCAGTGGGACGCGGTCCATCCGCGCGGCGAGGACGGCATGTTCGTCGCCCGGGCCGCCGCGCTCGAGACGCTCGACGACCTGCCGCCGGTGATTTTCCCGCTGCAATACACGCCGCTCGTTCGCCACCCGCGCCTCGGCGCCATCAGCTACCGCCACTACATGATCGCCAGCGGCGAGGTGCAGGCGCGAGAAGGCGAGGAGACGCCCGATCTGACGGCGATCGAGAATGCGTTGATGGACGTGGAGCTCGCCGAGCTGGTCCAGGCGCTCGGCAGCATCGACTCGCTCCGCACCGCGCTCGCCGAGATCCGCAACGTGTGCGTCGACCGCGCGGGAATCGAACAGGCGCCGAAGCTGGAGCGCTTGCCCGGGCTGATCGACAGAATCCGGTCTCTCCTCAACGGCTTCGTGGTCAAGCGTGACCCGAGCGCGGCGCTCGCGGCCGCACCTGCGGGCGAGGGCGCCGAGGCGGGCGCAGCGGCGCCGGAACTGACCGGCGAGGTCCGCTCGCTGGCCGATGCCGCCGATGCGCTTGCCGCCATCGCCGACTACTTCGTCCGCAAGGAGCCCTCGAACCCGGCCCTGCTGCTCGTCCGCCAGGCCGAGCAGCTCATGGGCAAGTCGTTCGTCGAGGTGATGCAGATCCTCGTCCCCAGCCACGTCGAGCAGGCGGCAATCTATATTGGCAAGGAGCAGACCCTGCAGCTGCCCATAGGCAGGCTCTCCGAGCTCGTTTCATCGTCGGGGGAATCGCCTGCCGCCAACGGAGGCGGCACCGATCAGCCGCCGCGCCGTCTCGAAGCCCACACGCGCGCCGATGCGGTTCGATTACTGGACCAAATCGGCGCGTTCTACCGGGCCGCCGAGCCGTCGAGTCCGCTGCCCTATCTCACCGATCGGGCGCGCGATCTGGCCGGTCGTGATTTCCTGAGTCTGCTCAAGCATGTCCTTCCTGCATTCAATTCGAGCAGTTGACGCATGTTCTGGCGAGCCCGCCGGGATTGTGATACAGGGTGTCACCCGTTCCTCGTAAAAAATATTTTTCACTTCAATGAACCGGGAGCGGATGTCCCCAGACTAAGAGCACTGGACATGCTTCGGGACAGCTAAAGCGTGCCGCTATCACTAACCAAAGTCTGCAACTATTGTGGACTTTCGTTGACGCGGCGGCAAATTTCATCTTCAATGCGCCTCAAAATCCACCCCATCGGCCTGCATACTGCCATGCCGAGAACGCAAGAAGGGAATCATCACCATGGCTAGGGACAGCGGTCAGCGGTTCATCAAGCGCAATCGCCCGCCTCGCGTGCACATCACATATGAGGACCCGTACAACGCGGAACGGTTGATCGAGCTTCCCTTCGTCATGGGGGTGTTGGCCGATCTTTCCGGCAACGACTCGTCGGTCGAGAAGCCGGACGTCGACGAGCGGAAGTTCCTCGACATCGACATGGACAACTTCGAGAGCCGCATGGCGGCGATCGAGCCCGGCGTCACCTTCAGGGTCAAGAACAAGCTGGGCGAGGGCTCAGGCGAGGAGCTCGGCGTCAACCTGAAATTCAAGAAGATGGACGACTTCGGCCCTACCGCCGTCGCGCGGCAGGTGCCATCCCTGGCCAAGCTCCTGCAAGCGCGCGAACAGCTCGCCAACCTCTTGCGCTATATGGACGGCAAGGTGGCTGCCGAGGACCAGATCAAGAAATTGTTGGCCGATCCCCAGCTCATGGCTGCCCTCAAGGAGAGGGCGGCGCAAAAGGGCGATGGGGACGAGCCTGAGGCCGAAGACAAAGCATAATCCTGGAGATCCTTCATGGCGACAGAAACCGTATCAGAGCAGAGGGGCGGCGTCGTCGAGACGCGTGATCCCGACGAATTCGCAAACATCCTCAAGCAGAGTTTCAAGCCGCGCAGCGAGCGTGCCGCGACCGAGGTCGAGAACGCCGTTGCAACGCTGGTCCAGGAGGCGCTCGCCGACACGAGCGTCATCAAGGACCACGTGCTCGACACGATCGAAGAAATGATCGCGCGGCTCGATCAGAAGCTGACCGCGCAGGTCAACGAGATCCTGCATGCGCCCGTGTTCCAGGAGATCGAGAGCGCCTGGCGCGGCCTGCATCACCTCGTGTTCAACTCGGAGACCGATGCGCAGCTTAAGATCCGGGTGATGAACATCTCCAAAAACGAGCTGTATCGGAACCTGCGGCTTTATCCCGGCGCGCGCTGGGACCAGAGCCCGTTGTTCAAGAAGGTCTACGAGCAGGAGTTCGGCCAGCTCGGCGGCGAGCCGTACGGCTGCCTCATCGCCGACTACTACTTCAGCCACCTGCCGACCGACATCCAGCTGATGCGCGATCTCAGCAAGGTGGCGGCCGCCGCCCATTGCCCGATCTTTGCCGGCGCCGAGCCGACCCTGATGGGAATGGACAGCTGGACCGAGCTGATGAACCCGCGCGACCTCAGCAAGCTCTTCGACACGCCCGAATACGCGGCCTGGAAAGGGCTGCGTGACCAGGACGATTCGATCTATATGGGCTTGTGCATGCCGCGCGTGCTGGCCCGGGTGCCCTACGGCGCCAAGACCGAGCCGGTGGAGGAGTTCGCCTTCGAGGAGGACACCGACGCCCACAAGGGTGAGAAATACGGCTGGATGAACGCCTCCTATGCGATGGCGGTCAACATCAATCGGGCCTTCAAGGAATACGGCTGGTGCACCCGCATCCGCGGCGTGCAGTCGGGCGGCGAGGTGGTCAACCTGCCCACGCACACCTTCCCGACCGACGACGGCGGCGTGGACTTGAAGTGCCCGACCGAGATCGCCATCACCGATCGACGCGAGCACGAGCTGGCGAAGTCGGGGCTCATCCCGATCATTCACCGCAAGAATACCGACAAGGCGGCGTTCATCGGCGCCCAGTCGATCTACAAGCCGCGCAAATACTTCGGCAAGGACGGCGTCGCCGCCACTGCCTCGGACAACCTCAAATCACGTCTGCCCTACATGTTCGCGGTGTCGCGCTTCGCCCACTATCTGAAATGCATGGTGCGCGACAAGATCGGCTCCACCAAGGAGAAGGACGAACTGCGCAAGTGGCTGCAGGAGTGGATCACCGAGTACGTCGACGGCAATCCGGAGACCTCGAGCGAGGAAACCAAGGCGCGCAGACCCCTGTCGGCCGCCTCGGTGGAGGTGTTCGAGAACGAGGAGAACCCCGGCTACTACATGGCCCGCTTCTACCTGCGTCCGCACTATCAGCTCGAGGCCATGGACATCGGGCTCAGCCTGGTGTCGCGACTGCCCTCCGCGGCGGCGTGAACCTTGCAGGCAGTGACTGCGACAAAGCTTCCGAAGTCTGGAGATGAGCTTCAGACTCAGCCATTCTAACGCACGAGGACAACCATGGCTTCCGACTATCTTCTGGAAATCGAAGGCATCAAAGGTGAATCCAAGGACAGCAAGCATCCGAACACGATCGAGATCGAGAGCTTCTCCTGGGGCAACACCAACGACGGTTCGGCCGGGCACGGCACCGGCGCCGGCTCCGGCAAGGTTCACTTCCAGGACTTCCACTTCACGTCCCAGGTGAGCAAGGCGAGCGCCGAGCTGATGCTCGCCTGCGCGACCGGCAAGCACATCAAGAAGGCGCAGCTGTTCGTCCGCAAGCAGGGCGAAAACCAGCAGGACTACTACATGGTGACGCTCGAGGACTTCATCGTCAGCTCGTATCAGTCCGGCGGCTCCAACGGCTCGCACCACCTGCCGACCGACCAGTTCGCGCTCAACTTCGCCAAGGTCAAGTTCGAGTACAAGCCGCAGAAGGACGACGGCTCGCTCGAGGCGCCGGTCACGGCCGGCTGGGATCTGAAGCAGAACAAGAAGACTGGCTGAGCCCGCGCTCGGTTCTTGGTTCCTCATGAACGGACGGCGTCATCGGCACCAGCCGGTGACGCTTTCCCGTTGGGGTTAGCCTCGCCGCCAACAAGATCTCGGTCGCAACCATGGCCGGCCCGAAGAAAACTGACCGACTGAGCCCGCCGCTCATGTACGCGTTTCGCGCCGCGCACGAGGCGCGCGATGCCAAGACCAAGCTCGACCTGCGCGACGAGGCAGGCGAGCGCGTCATCGCCGGACGGCGGATAGCCGTGCGCACGGCGATCACCGAACCAACGCTGCGGCGAGAGGTCGCGCGCGACCTCGATGCCTTGATGAATACGATCGCGCTGGAATCGAGCGAAGATCTCACGCGGTTCGAGCATGCGCGCCGATCGGTGATCAACTACGGCCTTCCCGACATCACCCATCGCTCGATCGACGAGATGTCCGTCGAGGACGTCAGCGACGAAATCAAGGCGGCCCTCATCAATCACGAGCCGCGCCTGGTGCCCGCCAGCATCCGCGTTACCAAGGACGCGGAGATCAACGAGGCGGAGCTCAAGATGCGTTTCGTCGTCCGCGCGGACCTGATGTGCGAGCCGTTGAACGTGCCCGTGGAGTTCGTCGCCGATCTCGAGCTCGACAGCGGCAATATCTCGGTCGGCCGAATCTAGGCCCATGCATCGGGAATTTCTCGATCTCTACAATCGGGAACTGCAGTTGCTCTACGAGCAGGCGCGCGAGTTCGCCGGGGAATACCCGGGGATCGCCGAGCGGCTCGGCGGCTTGCTCACCGACCGCATGGATCCGATGGTGGCCGGCCTGCTCGAAGGCGCCGCCTTCCTGGCCGCCCGCGTACAGCTCAAGCTCAAGCACGAGTTCCCCGAATTTACCGCCAACCTGTTGGAGCAACTGGTGCCCAATTATCTGGCGCCGACTCCGTCCGTCATGTTGACGAAGGTCAATCCGCTCTATGCCGATCCCGGCTTGCGGGAAGGGCACCTCATCCCTCGCGGCTCCTATCTTGACGCCACCTATCGCGAGCTCGATCGGCAGATCGCCTGTCGTTTCCGCCTGAGTTCCGACATCACGCTGTGGCCGTTCGAGGTCACGGCGGCCGAATATTATTCGACGCCCGGTCCGCTGCAGGCATTGGGGCTGTCGGTCGGCTCGAACATCCTTGCTGGCTTGCGCCTGTCGCTGACCCATCGCATGGCGCTGCGGCGCGAAGACGAGATCACCGATGCCGATGCGCAAAAGAATCCGGCCGTGTGGTTTGCCGGATGTCGGACGCGCGAGCTGCCGGTCTATCTTCTCGGCTCAGAGCCCGACGCGGTCGCCGTGTATGAGCAGCTCTTCGCGCACCGCGTCGGCATCTATTTCCGTTTCCTCGACCAGTTCGGCGATCCGGTCGTCGTCACTTCGCCGCAGGTGCAGATGGCGCAACTCGGGTTCGGCGACGATGACTTCCTGCTCGGCGGCGACCAGCGGGTGTTCCGCGGATTCGACCTGTTGCGCGAATACTTCATGTTCCCGCGCAAGTTCCTCGGATTCTCCCTCACCGGGCTCGAGGCGGTGATGCGTAAGCTCACCGCCAAATCGGTCGACATCCTGTTCTCCTTCGACGAAGTCAATCATCGCCTGCCGGCGGCGGTGCGGGCGGATTTGTTCTCGCTCTACACGGCGCCGGCCGTGAACCTGTTCGAGAAGACCACCGATCGCGTCGTGGTGCGCGCCAACCAGCACGAATACCACATCGTTCCCGACCGCAGCCGCTATCTCGATTTCGAGCCGCACCGCATCGTCGACCTCTTTGCGCACTATCCCGGCGGGCAGGAGAAGGTGCCGGTGCCTCCTCTCTACGCTGCTTCGCTCGACGTCGCGGTGACCGATCCCAAGCTGTCCTACACGGTCCGCCGTCTGCCGCGCCGACGCACTGTGGAAGAGAAGAAATACGGCAAGTCTTCCGACTATACCGGCACCGACATGTTCATATCGCTGCTCGAGCCGGCGGGCGTTAACGACGACACCTCGGTGGCGGAACTGAGCGTGCGCGCCTTGTGCTCGAACCGGCACCTGACCGAGCATCTTCCGGTCGGGGAAGGGGGAGCGGACTTCCGGCTCCTCGAAGACGTGACGCTCGACGTGGTGTGCGTGGCCGGCCCGACGTTGCCGCGCGAGCCGGTGGTCACGCAGCATTGGAGCCGCAGCGAGACCGCTTACACCGGGACGGTCGCCTGGCGGCTCATCAATATGCTGAGCTTGAACCAGCTCGGCCTGGTCGAGCGGGGCGCCGGCAAGGACGGACAGTCGTTGCGGGAAATGCTCGGCATGTTCGGCGACCTTGCCGACAGCGCAACCGAGCGCAAGATCCGCGGCGTGCGCAGCGTCGACAGCGCACCGGTGGTGCGCCGGGTGCACCGCGCCAGCGGCAGCGCGACGGCGCGCGGCATCCAAATCACCGTCACGCTCGACGAAAAGGCCTTCGAAGGCAGCGGCGCGTTCCTGCTGGGCGCCGTTCTCGATCGCTTCTTCGTGCAATATGCTGGGCTCAACCACTTCACGCAGACGGTCATACGCACCGTCGAGCGCGGCGAGATCATGCGCTGGCCGACGCGCATCGGATTGCGGCATCCGCTATGAATGTGCTCGACGATGGTCAGAACGCGACCGCCTCTGCGGCGGCGCCGCCCGTCGCGGTCGCCGATGCCGTCCTGCAGGCGCCTCTGCGGGCTGCCACGAGCCCGGCCACCTTCCTCGATGATGCCATCAAGGAGCCCTGGCGCTTCGACTTTTTCATGATGATGCGCCGGCTCGAGCGCACCTTCCGGGATCGCCCGCGCATCGGTGACAGCGCGTCGCTGCGCGAGGAGCTCGTCCTGCTCGGCCAGGACCCTTTCATGGACTTTCCGGCGTCGAACCTGTCGCGCGTGGCGCAGACAAAGGGCGGACACATCCGGGTCCACGCCAAGTTCCTCGGCCTGTTGGGACCGCAGGGGGCGCTGCCGCTTTCGACCACCGAAGAGGCGTACGGATGGTCGACCATGCGGGACGAGTCGTTTCCGCGCTTCCTCGACATCTTCAATCATCGTTTCCTGCAGCTGTTCTATCGCGCCTGGGGGGATGCCCGGCCCATCGTCCAGCACGACCGGCCGGATGCGGACCGTTTCCTCGTCTATGTCGGCGCCATGATCGGGGTCGGATCGCCGCCCTACCGCAATCTCGATACGGTGCCGGATCTGGCGAAACTGGCTTTCGCCGGGCTCATGGCTCCGCAGGCCAAGTCGGCCTCGCGCCTGCGCGCCCTCATCGGCGGCCTGTTCGGCGTCCGCGTCGAGATCGAGCAATTCGTCGGCACGCGTCTGACGATCGAGAAGAGCGACCGCAGCCTGCTCGGCGCCAACAACAGCGGGGTCGGCCGGGACATCGTGGTGGGAGCGGCCGTCTACAGCGTGCAGGACAAGATTCGCATCCGCATCTATACCTCGGGCCTGCAGGAGTACATGCGCTTCCTGCCGACCGGCGACCGCTGCGAGCCGCTCGTCGACGCGGTCTTCTTCTATATCGGCGACCAGCTCGACTGGGAGGTCGAGTTGGCGTTGCCGTCGCGCGAGGTCGAGCCCGTCAAGGTGGGCAGCTTCGGCCAGCTCGGATGGACGAGCTGGATGACGCCTGAATGGGTGGGCCTGGACCGCCCTTACCGCTGGGATGCCCGCTTTCATCCTGCGGATATCTTGAGGCAAAAGCGCAAACGCCGGCACGACGGCGTGGGGAGGGCTTAAATGGCCGACATCAGCCTGGAAGCGGTGACCGGCAAATTGAACCGGGTCGGATACGATGCTTTCATCAAGGCGCTGCGCCACGCCAAGAGCGCCGGCAACCGCAACGTCGAGCTGGCGCACTGGCTGTTTCACATCCTGCAGCAGGAGCGCACCGATATCGGGCTGACGGCCGATCATTTCGGTCTCGACCGCGCCCGCATGCTCAGCGACATCGTCGCCGTGATCAACGGGTTCCGCCGCAACGAGACCGAGATGCCCGGCATCTCCAACATGGTCGTCGATGCGCTGGACCGCGGCTGGCATTACGCGACGCTGTTCTTCGGCGAGACCCAGATTCGTACCGGTCACATCCTGGTGGCCGCTCTGAAATCGCTCGAGCTGCGCCGCGCGCTCGTCAACGCATCGCAGGAGTTCGGCAAGATCAACGTCGACGCGGTCGCAACCGATCACCGCGGCATGTGGGCGGGATCGGAGGAAGAGACGCTGCGCCCGATGGACGGGTCCGGCTTGCGCGCCGCCGGCACGCCCGGCGCCGAGCAGGCCGCTGGTCCCAAAGGCACCACGCCGCTCGACCGCTACTCGCAGGATCTCACGCTCAAGGCCAAGAGCGGCGAAATGGATCCGATCCTCGGCCGCGAGGAGGAGATTCGCCAGATCGTCGACGTGCTGATGCGGCGGCGCCAGAACAACCCCATCCTGGTCGGCGAGGCCGGCGTCGGCAAGACCGCGGTGGTGGAGGGATTCGCCCAGCGCATTGCCGCCGAGGACGTGCCGCCGCCGTTGCGCGGGGTGCGGCTGTGCGCGCTCGACATCGGGCTGATGCAGGCGGGCGCCTCCATGAAGGGCGAGTTCGAGCAACGCCTGCGCAGCGTCATCGACGAGGTGCAGAATTCGCCGCAGCCGATCATTCTGTTCATCGACGAAGCGCATACCTTGATCGGCGCCGGCGGCTCCGCCGGCACCGGCGATGCCGCCAATCTGCTCAAGCCCGCGCTGGCGCGTGGCACCTTGCGCACCGTCGCGGCCACGACCTGGGGAGAATATCTGAAATATTTCGAGAAGGACCCGGCGCTGACGCGGCGGTTTCAGCCGATCCAGGTCGGCGAGCCCGACGTGGAGCGGTGCTGCCGCATGGTGCGCGGCATTCTTGGGCCGATGGAGAAGCATCACAAGGTGCGCATCTCCGACGCGGCGATCGTCGCCGCCGTGCAGCTGTCGCACCGCTATATTCCGGCCCGGCAGTTGCCCGACAAAGCCGTGAGCCTGCTCGATACAGCGGCCGCGCGCGTCTCCATCAGCCAGAGCGCGACGCCGGCGATGATCGAGGATGCGCGGGCCGCCATCGCCGCGCGCGAGGCGGAGAAGGCGGGATTGATCGCCGACAGCGATCTCGGACACGAGGACGACGACCGCCTGGCCACCATCGACGTCGACATCGCCGCGCTCAAGGACAAGCTCGCCAACCTCGAGACCGAGTGGGAGACCGAGCAGAAGCTCGTCACCGAGATCCGATCCTTACGCGAGATCCTCAACCCCGACGAGGCGAAGGACAAGTCCAAGGCGCCATCCGTGGTTCCCGAGAGCGGCGAAGCTGCCGCCGAATTCCCGCCCGCCGCCAATCAGCCGACGCCGGAGGAGGCGCGCGCACAGGTGCGCGAGAAGTTCGATGCGCTCGAGGAACGCGATCCGGAAAAGCGCATGATCTATGCCCATGTCGACGAACAGGCGGTGGCGTCCGTCGTCTCCGACTGGACCGGCATTCCGGTCGGCCGCATGGTCAAGGACGAGGTCCAGACGATTCTTTCCCTGCCGGAAATCCTCAGCAAGCGGGTGATCGGGCAGGACCATGGTCTGCGCATCATCGCCAACCGCATCGAGACCAGCCGCGCCAAGCTCGACAACCCCGGCAAGCCGATCGGCGTGTTCATGCTGTGCGGTCCCTCGGGGGTGGGAAAGACCGAGACCGCGCTGGCGCTCGCCGAGTCGCTCTATGGCGGCGAGCAGAACGTGATCACCATCAACATGTCGGAGTTCCAGGAGTCGCACACCGTTTCCACCCTGAAGGGTGCCCCGCCCGGCTACGTGGGCTACGGCGAAGGCGGCCGATTGACCGAGGCGGTGCGGCGCAAGCCCTATAGCGTGGTCCTGCTCGACGAGGTCGAGAAGGCGCATCCCGACGTGCACGAAATCTTCTTCCAGGTGTTCGACAAGGGCCAGATGGAGGACGGCACCGGCCGGCGGATCGATTTCAAGAACACGCTCATTCTCCTGACCTCGAACGTCGGCACCGACGTGATCGTGAAGCTCGCCAAGGACCCCGAACACGCCGACAACGCCGAGGCGCTGGCGGCGGCGCTGCGGCCCGAGCTCCTGCGCGTGTTCCCGGCGGCCCTGCTCGGCCGCATGGTCACGATCCCGTACTTTCCGCTCTCCGAGGAAGTGCTGGGCGGCATCGTGCGGCTGCAGCTCGACCGCATCGCCAAGCGCATCCGCGAGAACCACGATGCGGCGTTCGTCTACGACGAGGCGGTGGTCAGCCACATCGTCTCGATGTGCAACGACCCCGACACCGGCGGCCGCATGATCGACAACATCATCACCAACACGCTCTTGCCGGCGCTCTCGCGCGAATTCCTCAAGCGCTCGATGGCCAAGGAGGAGCTCAAGGAGGCGCGGGTCTCGATCGCCGACCAGCAGTTCAGCTACGCCTGGGCGTGAGCCGGCGCCGCCCCATTGGGCAGTGCCGCAGCTCAGCCGGCGCCAATGAACTTAAGGTCGCCGGTCACCGCAGACTCGATGGCGGCGAGGAGGTTGGGCACAAGCGGTCTCAGATCAGCGATCCGGTTCGTCTTAGCCCGAAGCACGACCACGGCGATCGGCAAAGTGTCCAGATTCTGTTGGAAGGACAGATTTCGATCTACGGTGATGAAAATATCGAAGTGCTGTGCGGCGAGCGTCAGCAATGCTCCGTTTTCGATCGCCGTCCAACCCATCTGACGAGCAGTTTTGACGTCGTGACCGGCGATGTCGCGCGCGAGGCGCCAGTCGATGCACTCATCGAGGAGAACCTTCACGACGCCGCTTCGATGACACGGTCCTTCGCTTCCTCCAGGAAAGCGATGACATGCTCTCGCGTCACCGACGGAAATCCTTCGAGAAAATCATCGATTGACTCGCCTGCCTCAAGATAGTCGAGCAGGGTCTGCACAGGGACTCTCGTCCCATGGAAGACAGCAGTGCCACCCATCACGTCGGGACTGCGCGAGACGATTGGCTGCTTCATGGTGATAGACTAGGCCCTGACCGGGTCGGCGCGCAACGGTCGGAAAAGGTCCACGGCAGACGCTCAAGAGTTGACCAAGAGCGCTGATCACTGCGGCTGATCGCCCGCACAGCCGGTCACCCTCTGCCCCGGTCGCTCGGCGCGCCGACGACCCTCGGCTTGTCCTTGGCGCAGGGGAACAGCCGGCGCGTCGAATCCTCTGTGACGAGGTACTAGAGCAGCCTGAAATGCAGGAGCGCCGTACGGGCGAAGTGCTCGGCGGCGGCGGTCTTCGCGCCGGCCAAAAACACGTGATCGATGGCGACCAGCATCATCAGCCCAAGCACCAGATAGCGGATGAAGGTCACCAGCAGCTCAAGGACGCCCATCGCCGTCTCACGATAGAAAGACCCTGGTAGTTTGGTACGCGGGTGCCCGCGCCGGTTCAACTGTCTCGCGCAATATCGTTAACGCATGGTGAAGGCGGGTGTCGAGAACGGTTGCCCTCCGCGCAGAAGCGCCGGCCGATGCTCGGTTCATCAGGAGACGGCGTTCCGGGATGGAATGCGACGACGTCGAAGATTGGAGCGGGCGATGGGAATCGAACCCACGACATACAGCTTGGGAAGCTGTCGTTCTACCACTGAACTACGCCCGCAGCTCGCGCCAGGATAGCGAACCCGGCGGCGCGGCGGCAAGCCGCAACCAATGCGCAGGCGCCAGCATCCGTGCGAAACGGGTCGTCGCGGCGCGCGCCGCTCGCCCACACCGAGCTGCGGCGCAGCGCGCCGCATCACGCGAAGGGCCACCGTTGCGCCCAGGACACAATTGATTTGGAAAAGCGCGGCGTCCGCCGGAAGGACGTTGCGGCCGAAGGTTTCAGGGGGAACGAATCCCCCACCGGAGCGTTGACGCACGCTGCGGGGGCGGCATGTTGCGCGAGGGATGGCGTGAGTAGCCCAGTCGAGTTACGCAGTTATGCGGTGGACTGCGCGAGATTGGCGCGGTCTGCATCGGACCCCCATGACAAGGCCCGGCTTTTAAACATGGCGCGCGCATGGACGGAGCTTGCCGACTGCGTCGAGAAGATCGGCCTGGCCGGCACCACTGCCGCCAACAGCGCGCCGCAACCCGATGTCCCGCTCCCTGGCGCGCCCGCGCCCGAGCTGCCGATTGTGGAGAACGGCGAATCCGCGCCGCTAAGCCCGCCGGCCAGCGCTTAAACGTACAAGCGGCCTTACGCCCGGAAGTGCTTCGACAATTTCAGGCCCTGCGCCTGATAGTTGGAGCCTATCGACTGCCCGTAGAGGGCATCGGGGCGCGCCAGCAGGCGCTCGTAGACGAGGCGGCCGACGATCTGGCCATGTTCGAGGATGAACGGCACCTCGCGCGAGCGCACCTCCAGCACGGCGCGCGCGCCGCGCCCGCCCGCGCCCGCGTAGCCGAAGCCGGGATCGAAGAAGCCTGCGTAGTGCACGCGGAACTCGCCGACCAGCGGGTCGAACGGCACCATCTCGGCGGCATGGTCGGGCGGCACCTGCACGGCCTCCTTGGAGGCCAGGATATAGAACTCGTCGGGGTCGAGGATCAGCGTCGCATCGGCGCGCGCCAGGATCGGATCCCAGAACTCGGCGACCGGATAGCCGCTGCGGCGCTCGACGTCGATGAGGCCGGTGTGGCGCCGGGCGCGATAGCCGACGAGGGCAAGCGATCCCGTGCTTTTGAGATCGACGCCGACCGAAATCCCGTTGGTGAAATCGGCATCGTCCGCATCCACCAGCCGCTCGCGCGCGTGCAGCGCGGCCAGTGCCTGCGCATCGAGCACGCCATCGCCGTGACGGAAGCGGATCTGCGACAGGCGCGCGCCCTCGCGCACCAGGATCGGGAACGTGCGCGGGCTGATCTCGGCATAGAGCGGTCCGTGATAGCCGGCCTTGATCCGGTCAAAGCCGCGCGTCTCGTCGGCAATGACGCGGGTGAAGACGTCGAGGCGCCCAGTCGAGCTCTTGGGGTTGGCGGACGCGGCAATGTCCTCGGGCAGCGCCAGGCTCTCGAGCAGCGGCACGATATAGACACAGCCGGTCTCCAGCACGGCGCCGTCGCCGAGCTCGATCTCGTGCAGCTTCAAGTGGTCGATCCGCTCCGCCACCGTTGCGCCCGGGCCCGGCAGAAAGCTCGCGCGCACGCGGTAGGCCACCGCGCCGAGCCGCAGGTCGAGGCTGGCCGGCTGGATCTGGTCGGGAACGAATGGCTGCTCGGCGAGGATGGCGCCTGCGCGGTTGAGCGCCGCGATCATCCGGTCGGGCAGGATGCCCTTCTCGTGGGCGGAAAAGGAGAGCGGCACGGCGGCCCCCGGATTGGACGTTCTCCGCGCTCTATCCGATGTAAGTCTTGACGAAAAGGCGGCGCGTCCGTAAGAGCTTGATTATCCCGTGGTGATTTGAGCCGGCCGGCTTGCAGCCACGTAAAACAACTCGCTAAAAGGCCGGGGACGCGAGGCGACCCGGCGGAGAACTATCCGGCCGGGTTTTTTTGTTGCCCAAAGGAGGGCCTCATGGACGCGTCCACCGAACGCCGATACCGACCGGAAACCCGCCTCATCCACGCCGGCACCTTGCGCTCGCAGTTCGGCGAGACCTCGGAGGCGATGTTCCTGACCCAGGGCTTCGTCTACGACAGCGCCGAGCAATGCGCCGCGCGCTTCACCGGGAGCGAGCCGGGCTATCTCTACTCCCGCTTCTCCAATCCGACCGTGGCGATGTTCGAAAACCGCATGGCCGCGCTCGAGGGGGCGGAAGCCGGCCGGGCGACCGCGAGCGGTATGGCGGCGGTCACCGCCGCCCTCATGGGGCAGCTCAAGGCGGGCGACCACGTCATTGCCGCCAAGGCGCTGTTCGGGTCGTGCCGCTACGTGGTCGAGGATTTCTTGCCGCGCTTCGGTGTCCCGTCCACGCTGGTCGACGGCACCGACCTCGACCAGTGGCGCAACGCGGTACGGCCCAACACGCGCACTTTCTTCCTCGAGAGCCCGACCAACCCGACGCTGGAGGTCATCGACATCGCGGCAGTCGCGGAAATCGCCCACGCGGCGGGGGCGACGCTGGTGGTCGACAACGTCTTCGCCACGCCGCTGTGGCAGAACCCGCTCGCGCTCGGCGCCGACTGCGTGGTCTACTCGGCCACCAAGCACATCGACGGCCAGGGCCGCTGCCTCGGCGGCATCATCCTGGCGTCGAAGAAATTCATCGACGATCATATCCACCAGTTGCTGCGGCAAACGGGCCCGTGCATGTCGCCGTTCAACGCCTGGGTCCTGCTCAAGGGGCTGGAGACGCTCGCCGTGCGGGTGCGCCGCCAGACCGACACGGCGGCGACCGTCTCCGTCGCCCTGGTCGATCATCCCAAGATTTCCCGCATGATCTATCCCGGCCGGCCCGACCACCCGCAGGCCGCGATCATCGCCAAGCAGATGCGCGCCGGCTCGACGCTCGTGGCGTTCGAGATCAGGGGCGGCAAGGCCGCCACCTTCCGCTTTCTCAATGCGCTCAAGCTCGTGCGCATCACCAACAATCTCGGCGATGCCAAGAGCCTCGTCACCCATCCGGCCACCACCACGCACCAGCGCCTGACGCCGGAGGCGCGCGCCGAGCTCGGCATCACCGACGGGCTGGTGCGCTTCTCGGCCGGGCTCGAACATCCCGACGACGTGGTCGAGGACCTGCTCGCCGCCCTCGATGCGGCGTGAGCAGCAATTAATCCCGCTGCGCATTGGCCGCCGGCCATGCCGCCGCGGTGTTTCAACGCGGGGATCGCGCCAGTTTCAATGGCGCCCGCGTGGCGCGGAATGCCCGCGCATACGCGCCGGCGAGTAGGTGGCTTTCGTTTGTCCCTCGTAGAGCAACGCTTCCGGGCCCCACATGTGTGAGTCGAGCTTTTGATTCACATATTTCGGCATGACCGATTTGTCCGGATCCTTTCTGTAGACCAGCTCCCAGTCCCCGGGCTTCCAATCCGTGAGACCAGCCTTCTTTGCGCTCTCTTTCGCAATCTTGTTGAACTCGGGTGGCTTGTACTTGTCCTCGGCCGTGTTCGGCGCACCGAGCACGACAACCAACTTGATGCGGTGGAGAGATCCCGGGTTTTCCTCCGCCAACCGAAGGAGAATCCAATACATGTTGTAGCCGCCGCCGGAAAATCCATAAAACCCGGTATCCGAGTTGTCCTTGTCGCCCAGAAACTGTTTTATGGCCTCGTTCGCCTGCGGGCTCCTCCGGCTCTGTGGCTGGCCCGGAACGTTCAGCACGTTTGGTTCATAGCCTCTGCGCTTCGCGTATGTTGTCGCGGCGTCCACGTGCAACGCTCCGTTCGGCCATGCAATCGTATTCCCCTGCTCGTCCGGATAGTTCCCTGCCGGGGCAGAATTGCCCCGCAAGATGATCATCTTGCGACCCATCGACGGACTCCGTTGGCGAGCGGTGGCTCCACGCCTCGTCGTAAGTCGCCGCGACCCGGCGAACGGTTCAAAAAGCACGCGTGGGCCGAGAAACTGCAGTGCCGTCATCACCGGCTCCCCTCGAACAACGGCACGCAGACCCGGGAGCAGGGCGCGCGCGACTAGGACACGGAGTGGGGCATGCTCGGCGCGGCATAAAATTCTATCGCGAGATCAATTGTCAATCGGTGTAGCGCCGGGATGAGCGCGAAGCGCGAAATCCGGGGAACGGCTGCCCCGCATCTTGCCTAGCTCCATGCCGGGTATGCGTTACGCCGCGCGCCGCGTATGAGCGCCCTCGAAGGCGGGCGCCACCTCGCGCATGAAGCGGTCCATCTCCTCCTTCACCTGCGCGTGCGGCTTGAGCCCGACATTGAAATAGAGGATCACCTCGGAAAAGCCCGCCGCCTCGACCTTCTTCAAGATCTCGGCGATGCGCTGGGCCGAGCCCAGCAGCACCGAGTTCTCGGTCAGGTCCTCGGGTTTCACCTTGTGCAGCCGGTCGACCATGTCGATGAAGTAACGGTAGCTCGGCGGCGCCGTCTTGGGATCTCCCGGCAGCGCCGGGATCACGCATTCGCGGTAATAGCGGATCTGGCGCGCGCGGGCGGCCGCTTCCTGCTCCGGCGTGTCGGCGAAATGGGTGAAATAGCTGCACATCAGCCGGCCGGGCTTGCGGCCGTGCCGGGCGCAGGTCTCGTGGTAGAGATCGGCGACCTGCTTCAGGCCGCCGAAGCTCATCGCCGCCGCGAAGGGCGCGACGATCAGCCCGCAGCCGAGCCGGGCCGCAAGCTCGATCGACAGCTTGGAGAACGAGCCCACATAGGTCGGGATCGGCCGCTGCACCGGCTTCGGCGTGATCCTGACGTTGTCGAACGCGTAGTGCTTGCCGTGATGGGAGATGCGGTCTTCGGCCTCCCACAGCCGGCGCACGAGCTCGAGCCCTTCCTCGAAGATGCCCTGGTTGTCGTCGAAATCGACGCGGAACGGCTCGTATTCGCGCCGGTCATAGCCGCGGCCGACGGCGAAATCGACGCGCCCGTTGCTGAGCAGATCGATCGTGGCCCACTGCTCGGCAACGCGGATGGGATGGTGCAGCGGCAGTACCGTGACGGCGGGGGCCAGCCGGATGTGCTTGGTGCGCGCCGCGATATAGGAGAGCACGAGATCGGGACACGACAGCACGCCGAGCGAATTGAAGTGATGCTCGCCGATCCAGGCCGAGTGCAGGCCGATCTGGTCGGCATAGAGCGCCTCGGCCGTGATGTCGGCGACGAACTGGTTCGCTCCCCGCGGATTGTTCTCATAGTGATTGTCGCTGAGCGTGAAATATCCGAAGTCCACGGCTGATCCTCCCTGCGCTAGTGCCGCCGATTTGAAGTTCCTACAGCGCCTGCAAGCTCGTCCAGGAACTTCAAATCGAAAAGCGGCCATAGAATGATAGACTTTGCTGGTGCCCCTTTGCTTCCGAAGTTCATATCAGAGGGTACGGCCATTTATCACGAACTTCGGAAGCGGGGCACCAGGCGCCGTTGTCTGCGCCATGGCAATGCAAGGTTAGATGCGAATGCAATTGTTGTAAATGCAAGAGTCTGTTTTCGCATTGCAGCAAAGACGCGCCAAACCGGCGTCCACGCCTCCCGATTTTGACAGATCGGCGGCGCTTCCGTAAACAACGAAGGCCGGCTTTTCGCGGGGGCATTGTGCGTCGTTCTGACCTGCATTTGAACGATTACCTTCCGTACCTGATCAATCGGGTAGGTTCCGCCTTGGCGACCCGCTTCACGCAGGACCGGCTTGCCGCGCACGGGCTGAGCATCGCCATGTGGCGAGTCCTTGCGGTGCTCTCCAACAACGGAGGCCAGCGCCAGATCGATCTCGCCGGGTTCACCAGCATCGACGCCTCGACCCTGTCGCGTCTGGTGACGCGGCTCGTCCGCATGGGTCTCGTGGCCCGCAGCCGCTCGCGCACGAACAGCCGTGAGGTCGTCGTCACGCTTAGCGCAAGGGGACGGGCCATCGTCGACCGGCTCATTCCCGCCGCGCTCGACTTGGAGGACGTTTTGAGCGCGGGCGTGGCCAAAAAGGATCTGGCGGTCGTGAAGCGCTCGTTGCGCAAGATGTACGCGAATATGAGCCGGCCGCGTGACGTTCGCCGAGGGTCGTGGCGGACAGTCAACGATCATGCCAAGCTGGTCGTCGAACGATAGTCTTACGAGCGTATGCCTGGGAGAAACCGTCATGGAGATGAGCGTAAAGGTGGGCGCCGCCGAGGGTGAAGCGACGCAACGGCTCGCACCGACCGAGGCAAGGCCGCAGAGCCCGAACAGCAGCGATCTCGACGCCTGGCTCGAGAAGGTCGAGGCGATGGGCGAGCTCAAGCGCATCACGGCGGAGGTCGATCCCGACCTCGAAGCCGCCACGATCACCTACCTGGTGGGAAGCCAGAAAAGCCCGGCACTCTTGTTCGAGAACATCAAGGGACATCCCGGCCACCGCGCGCTCTACAACATGATCGGGTGCAATCTTTCGCGCTTCTGCCTGATGATCGGCGAGAACCCGGTGGATCATCCGCTTAAGGCGGTGCAGATCCTGCAGCAGAAGCTCGGGCGCAAGATGGCACCCAAGGAGGTGCCGCCGGCGACCGCCATCTGCAACCAGAATGTCGTGACCGGCGACGCCATCGACATCCGCAAGTTTCCCGCCCAGCGCATGTGGCCGCTCGACGGCGGCCGTTATCTCGGCACCGGCGACGCCGTGGTGACCAAGGACCCGGACAGCGGCCGCATCAACGTCGGCACCTACCGCATGATGATCAAGGGACCGCGCGAGGTGGGCGTCTACACCTCGCCGGGCAAGGACGCGACCATCGACCGCGAGAAATGGTGGAAGATGGGCAAGCCGATGCCGATCGCGGCCTGCTACGGCATCGATCCGCTGTTGTTCCTGGTCGCCGCCACCAGCCTGCCGAAGACCGAGAGCGAGTACGAATATTATTCCGGCATCAACGGCGCGCCGATCGAGCTGTTCACCGGCGATGTCACCGGGCTGCCGCTGCCGGCGCGCGCCGAGATCGTCCTCGAAGGACACCTTTATCCGGACGAGACGTTCGCCGAAGGACCGTTCGGCGAGTTCACCGGCTATTACGGGCGGCCGAGCGGCGCGACGCCATTCATGCGGGTGGAAAAGGTACGCTTCCGCGACAATCCCACCTTGACCTGCGCGCTGATGGCGGACGGGGCCGCCAACGAGGCCGGGCTGTTCTGGGCAGCCTTGCGCTCGGCCGGCATCTGGGCCGACCTGCAGAAGCTCGGCGTGCCGGGCATCAAGGGCGTGTGGTCCATTCCGGAAGCCGCCGGGTGGGGCATCACGGTCGTGTCGATCAAGCAGATGTATGCCGGCCACGCGCCGCAGGTGATGGCGCTCGCCGCCCAGTGCACCGCCGGCGCATACTTCGGCAAGTACGTGATCGTGGTCGACGACGACGTCGATCCCACCAACGTCCACCAGGTCCTGTGGGCGATGGCGACGCGCTCGCGTCCGGCGCATTCCATCGACATCCTGCGCGAGACCTGGAGCACCTATCTCGACCCGAGCCAGAACCCGCCGGAGATCCGCCCATGGGGCTCCAAGGCGCTGATCAACGCCTGCATGGAATACAAGTTCATCAACAGCTTCTCCAAGCGCACGAAGCTGTCGAAGAGCGCCTATGACACCGTGGTGCAGCGCTGGCAGGAGCTCGGATTTACCGGCAACCCGCCGCCCATCTCGGTGTTCGAGGAAGACAAGTTCCCGGATACGATTGGATAAAGCCGGCAGAGAAATCGCGGCCCTTCTTCCTCGTCCTGAGGAGCGCCCAAAGGGCGAGCGATCGCCACAGCGATCGCGAGGGGCGTCTCGAAGGATGAGGCCCGGGCCGCCCCATCCTTCGAGACGGGCGCTGCGCACCCTCCTCAGGATGAGGGCGGAAGCAGCGCCTTCGCCAAATCACACCGCCACAGGTTGAGCACGTAGCCCGCGTGGAGCGAAGCGCAATGCGGGAACGGCCGCTCCCGGATTTCGCTTCGCTTCATCCGGGCTACTATCGCCGCTTCACCGCCACAGCTTGAGCGGCGCCAGCGTGATCGCCGGGATGTAGGTGATGAGCGCCAGCGCGATGAGATAGATGACGATGAACGGCTGCACGCCGCGATAGAGCCGCGCGAGCGGAATTCCGAACAGCGCGTGGGTGGCAAAGAGGTTGAGCCCGAACGGCGGGATGAACATTCCGACCGCCAGGTTGACGGTGAAGATGATGCCGAAATGGATATGGTCGACGCCGGCCTGGGTGATCAGCGGGATCAAGAGAGGCGTGAGGATCAGGATCGCGGCCGGCGGCTCGAGCACGGTGCCGACCAGCAACAGCACGACGTTGATGATCAGGAGCAGCACCCACGTCTCCACCTGAAGGCCGGCGATCGCCGCCACGAGTCTCGCCGGAAACCCGCTGGTGGTGACCACCCACGAATAGGCGCCGGCGGCCGAGACGATGATCAGGATCTGGGAAATCACCTTGGCGCTGTCGATCGCCGTGAACCACACGTCGAGCCACGTCATTTCGCGATAGACGAAGCGCGCCACCAGGACCGCGTAGATGCAGGCGACGCCGGCCGCCTCGGTTGGCGTGAAGATCCCGCCATAGATGCCGCCGAGGATGACCACCGGCGCGAACAGCGCCCACACGGCTTCGCCGGTCGACTGCCACACGTTCTTCCAGCGCAGCGATGCGGTCAGCGGGATCATCTCGATGCGCGCATAGATCATCAGGTAGATCGCCACCAAAAGCCCGATCAGCAGGCCCGGCACGATGCCGGCGAGGAACAGCTTCGGCACCGATTCCTGCGCCGCGACCCCATAGATGATCATGGTGATCGAGGGCGGGATGATCGTCGCGATGGCGCCGCACGAGGCGATCAGGCTGCCGGAGAACACCGCCGTATAGCCGCGCTTGGTCAGCTCCGGGATCATCAGCCGGCCGATCGCCGCGACGCAGCCGACGCTCGAACCCGACATCGAGCCGAACAGCTCCGAGGACGCAACCGTCGCCAGCGCCAGCGACCCGCGCACGCCGCCGACGACCGCGAGCACCCATTCCACCAGACGGCGCGCAATGCCGCCGCGGCCCATCATCTCGCCGGCGAAGATGAACAGGGGAACCGCCAGCAAGGGGAAATTATCGAGCCCACCGAACAGCGCCACGTGAACCGGTTCGATCGACCCGATCCCCAGGCCGATGATTCCGACCGCGGCGGCGGCGATCAGCGCGGCAAAAATCGGCACGCCCAGGCACAGCAGCGCGAGCGGCAGGCAAATGAGCGCGAGCGCCGCCATCAGACGCCGTCCCGCCCCGATCCATCGCGCGGTGCTGCGCTTCCGCCGGGCGCGTGCACGAACAGCCGGACGAGCGACATCACGACGATCATGGCAAGAGCGAGGGGGATGACGCCCTGCGCAATCCACGTGGGCAGATGCAGCGCGTCGCTGCGCTGCTCGAACTCGAACAGCAGGCTTACGACGCGCGTGCTCGCGAGAACGACGGGCGCGAGAATCGCCGCCAGCAGGAGCGTGGCGACGATGTTGAGAATCCGGTGCCGGCGCGGCGATGCCAGGGCCACGAACGCGTCGATGCGAATGTGCGCCTGCTGCCAGGCGACCGAAATGGCGCCGGCATAGACGCCTAGGATCATGAGGTAGAGCATCGCCTCCTCGGCCCACGAGAAGGCGGCGAAAAAGACGTAGCGAAGCACGATATTGACGGCGTTGAGGATGACGATCGCCAGCAGCGCGGCGGCTGCGAGCCACAGGCCGAAATACGCGACGCGCTCTCCCAGCCACAGCAACCCGCTGTTCAGGCGCCCCTCGATCATGGTGGAAAGCCACGGCAAGGGCTCATGGTCATGCTGTTTCCATTGACTACGTGCGAGTCGTCCCCGCGAAGGCGGCGCGAAGGCGGGGACCCATCAACACCGTCGAAGCTTACTTTCGCGGGATCGGTGGTCATGGGTTCCCGCTTACGCGGGACGATGATGGGCGTCAATTCACGCTGTCGGCGGCGGCCTTGAGCTTGTCGTAGAGCTCCTTCGACGACGCGTTCCTGGCAAGCACCGATTGCACGGCGGCGGTGACGCGCTTGGCCGCATCCTCCTGCTCGGGTGGCGCAAGCTTGACGATCTTGCCGCCTTTTTCCGTCCACGCCTTGCGGTCGTCGGCGATACGCTGAACTTGCCACTTGTGCAGGTCGAGCTCGATCTTGCGGCCGGTCTCCGCCACGATCTTCTGCAGATCGCCCGGCAAACGGCCGAACCATATCTTGCTCACGAGAGCGACCGGCATCAGCGCCCACAATCCGGTGTCGAGCATGTGCGGGGCCGCGTCATAATAACGAAAAGCCACGAACGCCCCGACCACCGAATTGGCGCCGTCGATCGTGCCCTGCTGGATCGCCGGCAGCACCTCCGGCAGCGCCATCGGCACCGCCGATCCGCCGAGCGCGACCACCGACGCCTGCTCGCCCTCGGCGGCCAGCACGCGGATGCGTTTGCCGGAAAAATCAGCCAGCTTGGCGACCGGCGTCTTGAAGGTGAAAACCTGCTGGTCGTAGACGTTGAGCCCAACCGTGACGAGGCCCCGCGGGTCGGTGAAGTCTGCGATGGCCTTGCGGAACTGCGGCAGATCGAGCGCCCGGCGCGCATGCTCGTTGCTCTTGAACAGTCCGCTCAGCGCCAGGACCTGAAACCTTGGATCGGCGCCGAAGAACAGCTCCGAGGGTCCGATCGCCGCCTCGATCGTGCCGAGCCGCAGTCCCTCCACCTGGCGCTGCGCGCTGCCGAGCTGGGCCGCCGGGTAGACGTCGACGCGAATGCGGTTGTTGGTCGCCTTTTCCAGCTCCGTCTTGTAGACCTTGATGTACTCGTGCTGCATGTCGTTGATGGTCTGCGTCGCAAACTTCATGACGAAATCCTGCGCGCATGCCGTGCCGGCGCTCAGCGCCAGGCCGCAGGCAAGCGAAACGATGCTCGCGTGCCTGCGCGCAAGCGAACGATCAAACACGAAATTCATCCATCCCTCCCTGGCGTCATCGAGGAATGCTAGATCATGTCCGGCTCCTTTGGAAATCGAGACATCTCTAGTAGCTGTTGAGTGGCGCATGACTCTCGATTGTCATCCCTGGCCGAGCGCCACAAGGCGCGAGAGCCGGACCCAGGTAGCCCTGCGGCGCGTGATTCTAGATGCTGGGGTACTTAGGTCCCGGATCGGCCCGCTGCGCGAGCCGTCCGGGACGACAGTCCCGTGAGTAGCGCATGACGCAGGTCATCGACGGCGAGTACGACTACATTATCGTCGGCGCCGGCTCGTCCGGATGCCTGCTGGCCAACCGGCTCTCCGCCGATGCGGACAAGCGCGTGCTCGTGCTCGAGGCGGGAGGCCGCGACAACTGGATCTGGTACCACATCCCGGTCGGCTATCTCTTCTCCATCGGCAATCCGCGCTCCGACTGGATGTATCGCACGTTGCCCGAAGAGGGGCTCAATGGCCGCAGCCTTCCGTATCCGCGCGGCAAGGTGATCGGCGGATCGTCGGCCATCAATGCCATGCTCTACATGCGCGGCCAGGCGCGCGACTACGATCATTGGCGCCAGCTCGGCCTTTCGGGCTGGGGATGGGACGACGTGCTGCCGTTCTTCAAGCGGCACGAGGACCATTGTTTCGGCGAGAGCGCTGCCCATGGCGCCGGCGGCGAATGCCGCGTCGAGCGCCAGCGCGTGCGGTGGGACCTCCTGGAGACGTTTCGCCAAGCGGCGGCACAAGCCGGCATCGCGCCGATCGACGATTTCAATACCGGCGACAACGAGGGCTCGGCCTATTACCAGGTGACGCAGAAGCGCGGCCGGCGCTGGTCGGCGGCGCGTGGCTTCCTCATGCCGGTGCTGCACCGGCCGAACCTGCGGCTCGAGCTCGGCTGCCTCGCCGAAGCGGTCGAGTTCGAGCAGCGGCGCGCAGTCGGCGTGCGCTGGCGTCAGGACGGAGTCGTGCGGCGCGCGCGCTGCCGCGGCGAGGTGATCCTTGCGGCCGGCGCGATCGGATCGCCGCAGCTCATGCTGCTGTCGGGCGTGGGACCGGCGGCGCAGCTGCAGCGCCTCGGCATTCCTGTGGTGCTCGAGCGGGCGGGCGTGGGCGAAAACCTGCACGATCACCTGCAGGTGCGCCTGATCTACCGGCTCACCGGCGCGCGGACGCTCAACGAGATCTACCATTCGGTGTGGGGCCGCGCCGGCATGTATATGAACTATGCGCTGTTTCGCCGTGGCCCGCTGACCATGGCGCCGGCCCAGCTCGGCCTGTTCGCGCGCTCCGACCCGACGCGCGAGCACGCCAATCTCCAGTTCCATGTTCAGGCCCTGTCGCTTCCCCGTTTCGGCGAGCCGTTGCACGCGTTTCCCGCCTGTACGGTAAGCGTGTGCAACGTGCAGCCGACCAGCCGCGGCTTCGTGCGGCTGCAGTCGGCCGACCCCGCGGACGCACCCGCCATCAAGCCCAACTATCTTGCGACCGACGAGGACCGCCGCGTCATGGCGGAGGCGATCCGCCTGGCGCGCCGCATCGCCACCCAGCCGGCCATGCGCCGCTACCAGCCGATCGAAATCCTGCCGGGCAATCCGCACGCGGACGACGATGCCACGCTGCTCAAGGCAGCGGGCGAGATCGGCACGACCATCTTTCACCCGGTCGGCACGGCCAGGATGGGGCGCCGCGACGATCCGCTCGCCGTCGTCGACGAGCGGCTGCGGGTGATCGGCCTCGATCGTCTCCGCATCGTCGATGCCGCCGTGATGCCGACGATCACGTCCGGCAACACCGCCGCGCCGACCATGATGATTGCCGAGAAGGGTGTGCATATGATCCGCCAGGATGCAGGTGCATCGACAAGCGGCACTGCGACGATGAACAGGATTGCGCGATGAGCTTGAAATTCCGCGTCGAGCTGATTTGGCAGGACAGCGAGAAGAGCGCCGAATCGATCTTCCTCACCTCCGACGGCCGGGTGATCCTGCAGGGGCGGGCGGTCTCGGCCGTGGAGAAGCAGGCGCTGGCGCTGCCGGCGGACGCGGACCTCATCAGCGTCGATCGGCGGCTCATCCGCGCCATCAAGGAAATGCTGTGAGGATTGTGTCCCGGGCGAGCCGCCACAGCGGCGAGGGGCAGCACAGCATCCCCGGGTCCGTGTAAGTGCGCGGCCCGGGGACAAGCGCGCGCGCCACGCGTCGTCCATTGAAACGGTCGAACCGGGCGAATAGAGTATTTGCAACGCCAATGAGGCGGTCGCTGAAGCAGAACATTGCTGGGAGAACGGCCATGTTTCTCAGGAACTACTGGTACGTCGCGGCATCCGATCATGAGATCGGGCGGCAGCCGTTGCGGCGGGTCATTCTCGGCGAGCCCATCGTGTTCTTCCGCACCGAAGACGGGGCGCCGGTGGCGTTCGAGGATCGCTGTGCGCATCGGCATCTGCCGCTGTCGATGGGAAAGCTGATCGGCGATACGCTGCAATGCCACTATCACGGCCTGCGCTACGACCGCACCGGCGTCTGCGTGCGGGTGCCGGGCCAGGACATGATCCCGCCGTCAGCGCGGGTGCGGACCTATCCCATCGTCCAGCGCTACCGTTGGGTGTGGGTCTGGATGGGCGATCCAGCATTGGCCGACCCCGACAAGATCACCGACTTCCACTGGCTCGACGACGCGAACTGGGGCGCCAAGCCGCAGTATCTGCACGTCAAGGCCAACTGGCAGCTCATCGTCGACAATCTGCTCGACCTGACGCATCTCGCCTTCGTGCATGAGACCACGATCGGCAACTCCGCCCTGGTGGAGCATGCGAGCGTGAAGGTGACGCGCAGCCAGGACAACGTCCTGGTCACCCGCTGGATCATCGACCAGCCGGCGCCGCCCACGTTCGTCAAGGTGGGTGGGTTCAAGAGCAACGTCGACCGATGGCAGATCATCGACTTCACCCCGCCCGCCTTCCTGCGCCTCGACGTCGGCGCCACGCCGACCGGCACTGGCGCACCCGAGGGACGTCGCGTCGGCGGCATCTCCATGCGCAATCTCAATGCCATCACGCCGGAAACGGAAAGCACCTGCCATTACTTCTGGGGGCAGGCGCACGACTTCGATATTCACAATCGTGAGACGACCGACAAGGTGACCGAGCAGATTCGCACGGCGTTCCTCGAAGACGTGGCGGTGTTCGAGGCGCAGCAGGTCAACCTGGATCTGATTCCCAATCCGCCGCAGACCGACATCAATGCCGATACCGGCGTGATCCAGGCGCGGCGCATTCTCGATCGGCTCCATGCCGAAGAGCAGGCGGCCGCCGCGGCCACCCGGGTGGCGGCGGAGTAGCGTCACCGTCAGTGAGCGCGTGCTTTGACCAAGTGGCACCGGGTTGCCTCGTCAGCCGATCTGCGTGACGGCGAAGCCCTTCCCGTCGACCTCGCTGGAACTCCGATCGCGCTCTACCGCGTCGACGGCAAAATCCACGCCGTCGACGACGTGTGCACGCACGAATATGCCGTCCTGTCGCAGGGTTTCGTGCAGGACGGCACCATCGAATGCCCGCTCCATGCCGCGCAATTCGACATCGCGACGGGAGAGTGCCTGTCGGGTCCCGCGACACAGGACTTGCGCACGTATGAGGTCCGCCTCGAGGGCGACGACATCTACGTCTGCGCACCGGATTCGTAGGGTGGGCAAAGGCGCGTCAGGTCGCGCTCTCCGGATGTGATGCGGTTCGAACGCGCCGTGCCCCCCATTTCTTCCGAGGTGATGCGGTGGGCACGGCGCGCGATCTGACTCATGATGTGCCAATGCGCCGCGTATCGCGCGCCTTTGCCCACCCTACGACGCTGCGCCTTCAGCCGAGCGCCGCAGCAGGTCGACCACCTCGGCATCCGTGGTCTGCTGAAAGTTCCGGTAATGAGTCCCGACAGCGAAGAACGGCTCGGGCATCGCCAGGCACACCACGTCGTCTGCTTCCGGCGCCAGCGTATCGATCGAGTCCCTGGGTGCCACCGGAACGGCAAGCACGCGGCGCGACGGCTTCGCCAGGGCCAGCGCGCGCAAAACGGCCTTCACGCTTCCGCCGGTGGCAATCCCGTCGTCGATCACGATGACGATGCGCCCTGCGATCGGAAGCGGCGGCCGCTCGCCGCGGTAGAGACGCTTGCGCCGCTCGATTTCCTTCAGTTGGCGCAGCTTCTCGGCCTCGAGATAGGCCGGATCCGGCGCCAGCAGCTGGACGATGTCGTCGTTGAGCACGAGCTGGGGGTCCGCCCCGTCTACAACGGCTCCGAGCCCGAGCTCCGCATGGCCTGGGGCGCCGATCTTGCGCACCATCACGACGTCGAGCGGGGCAGCGAGCGCCTGCGCGACTTCGAAGGCGACCGGCACGCCTCCGCGCGGCAGCGCCAGCACAATCGGATGCTCGAGCTTCAGCCGCTTCAGGGCCGTGGCGAGCTGCCGGCCCGCTTGGCGCCGGTCGGAAAACACGGGCGTCGCATCCTCGAACACGTCGGGTGCCTAACCCTCGAAGAAAAACGTCATCGCGCTGGAAGAAAAATGGCCGTGCGAGCAAACTTGTTCCCGCGGCCGCGAGGCTGCGACCCGGTTCCCGCGCATCGATTGCCGTTTCGCGCCGCAGCTTTCGGCGTCTTGCCGCCGTCGATGGAGAGTCCTCGTCTGCGCCGAATGTCTTCCACCGGATGATTGCCGCGCGCGCCGCGCTCGGGGCAAATACGCAGAAAGTGAAAAAGAAAGAGAGCCGCCATAAAAATGCTTGGCTTTCTCGCGAGAGCAGGCACTATTGGCGCATCGGCGATGCGGCCTAGGGGAGAAATGGATGATCGTTGGAAGAACGCGGTGCGCCGCCGTGGCCGGCGCACTGATGGCGATGTTTGCCATCACCTCGGCTTCAGCGGAAGTTCGCATCCAAAGAGACTTCGGCGGGCAGATCGGACCTTATCTCTACAAATATGCCATGGTGCGGGAAGCCGGGCAGAGGGTGGTCATCGACGGCCCGTGCCTTTCGGCCTGCACGCTCGCCCTGGCGGTTATTCCGCGCGAGCGGATCTGCATGACGCCGAACGCCGTGCTGGGCTTCCACGCCGCCTGGATGCCGGGGGCGGACGGACGACCGATCAAGAGTGCCGGCGGTACGCGTCTACTCATGGCGGCCTATCCGCCCAGGGTGCGGGATTGGATCAGGCGGCGCGGCGGCTTGAACGGCAAGATCATGCTTCTGCGCGGACGCGAGCTGGCGGCGCTCTACCCGACCTGCTCGTAACGCATCCCTTTGCAGGTGCCGCCTTCGTCCTGATGCGGCCGAGGCGCCGGTCTTGGGCCGCCGATGTGGCGCCCGGCTGACGTTACGTCACGTTTCTGCAGCCCGCACTCCGTGGCCCCGCGACGGCCGGCGTCCTGCGGACGGTTGTGGCCGGCCGCTGAAGGGCTTATGTGACGGGAGCGCTCAGTAGAACGTGTCCGGATACTAAATCGGTGCTCGCCGGAACGGGCTCGACCGCCGCAGGAGGCGGAAATGGCCGAAGTCGCCGCTCCATCCTGGCGTGTGAAACCACGCCCGCTTGCCTTGGTCGCCGGCGTGGCGGGCGCGCTGGTCGCCACGACCGTTGTGCTCTGGGCTCATTATGGCACGGCGGTTTTCTTCGAGATGATCCGGGCCGGCTTTGCGGCTTGCTTCTGACCGGCGGCGGCATTGACGATCATGAGTCCTCGCGTTGCGCGCATTCTCCTGATTTCATCGGCTTTCCTGGTCGGTCTCGTTCTCTGTTTCGCCGTCATCCTGCTGGTGGCCGGGCGCGACGTGAGCCCGATTGCCCAGACGGCGGCGATCGGCGGCCCGTTCGAGCTCATCGATCAGGATGGACGACCCGTGAGCGATCGGGATTTCAAGGGGCGTCCGTTCCTGGTGTTCTTCGGCTTCACCAACTGCCCGGATGTGTGTCCGACCACCCTGTTCGAAATCTCGGAGGTGCTGCGGGCGCTCGGCCCGGATGCCGACAAGGTGAACGCGCTGTTCGTAACCGTCGATCCCGAGCGGGATAGGCCCGAGCAGATCAAGGACTACCTGTCGAGCTTCGATCCGCATCTGCGCGGCGCGACCGGCGATCCTGCGGCAATCGCCGCCATGACCAAGGCCTACCGGGTCTACGTGAAAAAGGTACCGCAGGAGAATGGCTACACCATGGACCACACGGCCATCGTGTACCTGATGGGCAAGGATGGCCGCTTCATCGCGCCCTTCAGCCTCAAGCGCGGGACGGCCGAAGCCGCCGCCGATCTCCGCAAGTACCTGTAGCGGTGCCGGCAAGGTAAGGATAACCCCATTTCGAGTCGCTTCCTGCATGCTGGTGCCATTGTGGCCCAGTCGCGACGCTTCCCCGTCCTGCCATTTCCGTTATAAGCGCCCGGGCCGGGCAGCCGCGGATCATGCCGCATGCAACTGTTGTCGAGCGTGTCAAAGCACCGAGCCGGGGCAAAAGCCGGGCGGCAGCCAGGCTGGATTCCAGGCTGGGCGCTGCTTGTGGGATTGACGACGTTGCTCGCGATTGTCGACGCTGAGCCGGGGATGGCGCAGCCGCGCGGCGATGCCGCCGCCGGCGTTCCCGGGTTCTGGGATCCGCGGCGGCGGCCTGAACGTCCCGACCTCACGCGCATCAGCATCATTCGCTTTCTCACCGAAGTCGATTATCCGCCGTTCAACTATCCGGGAGCGGACGGCAACCCGGCCGGCTTCAATATCGATCTCGCGCGGCTGATCTGCGAGGAGCTGAAGGTCAACTGCACCATGCAGATGCGCCGTTTCGACACGCTGATCGACGCGCTGGCGGAAAATCGCGGCGATGCGGTGATCGCGTCGCTCGCGGTGAACCGGGATGTGCGGCGGCGCATCGACTTCACCGACCCTTACTACCGCTCGCCGGCGCGCTTCGTGGCGCGCCGCGATTCGACCATCGAGGACGTGCGGCCGGAGCACCTCGAAGGCCGCAAGGTGGCGGTGATCGCCAAGACATCGCACGAGGCCTATCTCAGAGGCTTCTTCACCGAGGTGGAGGTTCGCCCCTATCCCAACGGAGAAGCCGCGCGCGAGGCGCTGCGCCGCGGCGAGGTCGATCTCCTGTTCGGCGATGGCATCGCGCTGGCGTTCTGGCTCAACGGGTCCGACTCGGCGAATTGCTGCATGTTCAAGGGCGGACCGTTTACCGAAAGCCGCTATTTCGGCGAAGGCATCGGCATTGCGGTCCGGCGTGGCAACGAGACGCTGCGCCTCGCCTTGAACTGGGGACTGTTCCGGCTGTGGGAAAAGGGCCAGTTCACCGACCTGTGGCTGCGCTATTTTCCCATCAGCCCGTTCTGAGGGCGCCGAGCCGATGCCGTCCGCCGACATGCACACCGCCGCGGAGCTGCGGGAATTCGCCGAACAATCGTCCGCTTGGCCGTTCGAAGAAGCGCGCAAGATCGTCGCCCGGCTGAAAAAGCGGCCGAAGGACGAAGTGATTTTCGAGACCGGCTACGGCCCGTCCGGGTTGCCGCACATCGGCACCTTCGGCGAAGTCGCGCGGACCACGATGGTGCGGCACGCATTTCGCGTGCTGACCGACGACCGGTTGAAGACGCGGCTCATTGCCTTCTCCGACGATATGGACGGGCTGCGCAAGGTGCCGGACAACATCCCGAACAAGGAGATGATAGCGCAGCACCTGGGCAAGCCGCTGACGCGCGTGCCCGATCCGTTCGGCACGCACGAGAGCTTCGGCGCCCACAACAACGCGCGGCTGCGCGCGTTCCTCGACACCTTCGGGTTCGAGTACGAATTCCTCTCGTCGACCGCTTGCTACACGTCGGGCCGCTTCGATGCGGCATTGTTGAAGCTGCTCGCGCGCTTCGACGAGGTGATGGCGATCATGCTGCCGTCGCTGCGGGAGGAGCGCGCGCAGACCTATTCGCCGTTTCTTCCCATCGACCCGGTGAGCGGAATCGTGCTGCAGGTTCCGGTGATCGGCCACGATGCCGCGGCCGGCACCATCACGTACGAGCATCCGGAGACGAAGGAGCCGATCACCACGCCGGTGACCGGCGGGCGCACCAAATTGCAATGGAAGCCGGACTGGGCCATGCGCTGGATTGCGCTCGGCGTCGACTACGAGATGGCCGGCAAGGACCTGATCGACTCGGTGAAATTGTCGGGCGAGATCTGCCGGGCACTCGGCGGCGCGCCGCCGGAAGGCTTCAATTACGAGCTCTTCCTCGACGAGAAGGGCCAGAAGATCTCGAAGTCCAAGGGCAATGGGCTCACCATCGACGAATGGCTGCGCTATGCCAGTCCCGAGAGCTTGTCGCTGTTCATGTACCGCGAGCCGAAGGCGGCGAAGCGCCTCCACTTCGACGTGATCCCGCGCCACGTCGACGACTATCAGCAATTCCTCGAAGGCTATCGCCGGCAAGACGCAAAGCAGCGCCTGTCGAACC
>JBJMSU010000201.1:0-16312 GCA_045801465.1 Xanthobacteraceae bacterium
TCGCCGAGCCGCAACAGGCCGTGGTCGACGAACACGCAGGTGAGCTTCTCCCCGATGGCCTCGTGGATCAGCACCGCGGCGACGGCAGAATCGACGCCACCCGAGAGCCCGCAAACAACCCTGGCGTTGCCTACCTGGGCGCGGATACGTCCGATCGCCTCGTCCTTGAACGTCCGCATGGTCCAGTCGCCCCGGCAGGCGGCGATGCCGCGGACGAAATTGCGCAACAGCGCGGCACCGTGCGGCGTGTGCACCACTTCGAGGTGGAACTGGGTGGCGTAGAATTTGCGGGCATCGTCGGCGATCGCGGCAATCGGCGCGTTGGGCGAGGTGCCGACGACGCGAAAACCTTCCGGCAGCCGGGTCACGCGGTCGCCATGGCTCATCCACACCGGATAGCGCTCGCCCTTGCGCCACACCCCGTCGAACAGGGCGGACTCTTCCGTCACCTCGACCTCGGCGCGCCCGAACTCGCGATGGTGTCCGCCCTCCACGGTGCCGCCGAGCTGGTGCGCCATGGCCTGCTCGCCGTAGCAGATGCCGAGCACCGGGATACCCGCGCGATAGATCGAGGGCGGCGCCAGCGGCGCGTTATCGTCGAGCACCGAGGCGGGACCGCCGGACAGGATCACGCCGCGCGGCCGCATGGCGGCGAAGGCCTGCTCCGCCTGGTTGAACGGTGCGATCTCGGAATAGACCCCCTCCTCGCGCACGCGGCGGGCGATGAGCTGCGTCACCTGGGAGCCGAAATCGACGATGAGAATCTTGTCGTGCATGACCGACCTTGTCGCATGCCCCGGAAACATGCGCCGGCCGACGGCTCCGCAGCCGTTCGGACGGGCTTTGTGCGGCGCAACCCCAGCGAGGTCAAGGCTCAGCCCTGCCGGTCATAAAAACAAAACCATATCCCACGATTACGTGCTGGAATTGAAGGAGCGCGGCAGCCGCATCGAGGCAATCCGAGCGCCGCGGCTAACGCTCCGTTAGCAAGCCTTATGCAAAGAAATCGGGACCTTTCGAGCTTTTGCCTGCCGGAGCGACCATGAGCGTGGACATCGACTGTCCTTCCATCGTCCCGGATGTTGCGCCCGACGACCGGCGCACCCGCCTGTTTCGCGAGAGCGCGATGGAGCGGCTCGAGCGCTGGGTGCTGGGACTTGCCTGGCCCTTGAAGCCGCAGCGCCTCGGCGGTCTGCCGGCGCTCGGCCGCCTGTGGCTCGCCGACCTGATCGCGCCCGACCATGCGCTTCCCGATCCGCGGCGCACGTTCAATGCCGGCGGCTTGTGCGGGATCGTCCACGACCTCTCGGTGCCCACCCTGATGAAGGCCTACGAGCGCGGCCTGTTCACCTTCGCGCATGTCGGGCCGTTGAAGTGGGTGTCGCCGCCGGAACGCTGCGTGCTCTACTTCGACGAGATGCATATCGCCAAGAAGCTGCGGCGGCAGATGCGCCAGGGCCGCTACAGCGTCAGCTTCGATCGCGATTTCGAAGGCGTCATCCGCGCCTGCGCGGCACGACGCGACGGCAAATGGCACGTCACCTGGATCACGCCGACGATCATGCACGCCTATGCCGAGCTGTTCGATGCCGGCGTGGTGCACTCGTTCGAGGTGTGGAACGAGGCGGGTGCGCTGGTGGGCGGCGGCTACGGCGTCGCGCTCGGCCGCGTGTTCTTCACCGAATCGCAGTTCTCGCGCGAGCCGAACACCTCGAAGATCGGCTTCACGGCGCTGAATTGGCATCTCGCCAGATGGGGCTATCGGCTCAACGACGGCAAATGGCCGACGTCGACCATCATCGACATGGGATTTCGCTCGATCCAGCGACATAAGTTCCTGGCCGAATTGGCAGCCGCCGTTCGCCGAGACGGCAAGCACGGCCGCTGGAGCGCGGAAGCCGATCTCGCAACGATAGCGGCCTGGGAACCAGGCATTGCCCCGGCGGCAAATGCCGCGTGGACCCAGCGCGCACCGCTCGAAGCGATGGGCTTCTGAGGTTTTGCACGGCGACTCTCCACGTCGTCATTGCCGGGCTTCGACCCGGCAATCCCGCTTGCATTGGCAAGGCTGTGCCAAACTGAGCGAGCTGGCCGGGACAAGCCCGGCCATGACGGACGGAGTTGGTCGCGATACGAGGATCAGATCATGGAGGCGACGGAGGCGTAGCCCATGGTGCGGGCCAAGCCGCGCACCCGCTCTTTCTGGTCCGGGCGCATGATGGCAAGCAGTGGCCGCGCCGCATAATAGAGCCGTTGGAACTCGGATTGCGGGACTTCCGGTTTCCTGCCGATGTTGATTTGCGCCATCTGCAGCCTGCCGATCTGGCGCAGTTCCGCTTCCACTGGTCCCCACAGCGGCACCTGGTCGGGTGTCATGCGCAGGCCCGATCTGAGCCGGGCGATTTCCGCCATGGTGAGCACCCCGTCGTAGCGGCGATCGATGATTTTGGGCGGCTCGACCTGGACCTGGGGATTGATTTGCAGCTTCGGCGGGGCCGGTTGCGTCGCGACGGGAGCATAGGCCAGCGCCACTTTCTTCGGCGGCGGCGTCAACGCCGGCTTGGCGACGACCGGTTCGAGCGGCGGGGGCCGGCGCGGCGGCCGCGCCTGAGGGGCTGCGGTGTTTGCGCTCGCCGTCAGTTCGTCGTTGATGACCGGCCGCTCCCTCTCAGGCACGACAGGGGCCGAGCCTGCCGTCATGTCCCACAGCTGCAGACCAGGCGAAGCGCTGGGAGCACGAGGAGCAACGTCAGGGCGCCGCTCCGACCAGAGCAGGGGAGCCGAAGCGGATTTTCGAACCTCCTGGGCAGGGGAGCGCAGGATGGCGACGGTGCCGATTCCGACCACGGCCACGGTTACGGCGAGGCCGCCCACGGCACCGATCAGAGGCCAATCCATGGTCAACCGCCGCTTCCATCCATCTTGCAGACCGCCTTGCGGGCGGGCGCGCAATGACCAAAAAAGGATGTCACGGATTGGTCACTTGCGACGTTTTCTCCTGTGCGCGGCGCTTCGGGGTTTCATCCCAGCGCTCGATCCGCACGACGGGAAGGAGAATGATGGATGCGGTCTCGTCGGGCCGACGAGATGCGCTGACGGTCTTGCGAGCCGTCCGCCGCTCGATCGGAAATCGGATCACTGTTCCCATACGGGCCTCCCGTTGCACCCTGTCGCACACTGGCGATGTTGGGGGGAGCTAAGCACGAGTTCTTCCGCCCATACTGTGACGTGCCTCACACGAGCCTCGTTCACCGTCGCACCAGTACGGTGACGAAAAACCCGTCCGTATCGGTGCGCCGCGGCGTCATCAGCAGGCCGTGATCCGACATCAGGACGGCGCGGCGGAACAGGAAGGCGCGCTCGCCGAGCGCGTCGATCACCTGCGTCGGAGCAATCGGCGCGAATTCCGGATGACGGTCGAGAAAGGCACGCACCTGGCCGCCATTCTCGTCATCGAGCACCGAGCAGGTGACATAGGCGATGCGGCCGCCCGGCTTGACGAGGGTTGCGGCGCGGTCGAGCGCCGCGGATTGCTGCTTCATCCGCTCGTGCAGCGCGCCGGGGCGCACCCGCCATTTGGCGTCCGGATTGCGCCGCCATGACCCGGTGCCGGTGCACGGCGCATCGATGAGGACGAGATCGGCGCGGCCGGCGAGATCGGCGAGCGCATCGGCCTTTGCCTTGGGCGTGCGGACCTGGACGTTGCGCGCGCCGGCCCGCTCCAGGCGGTCGTGGATCGGCGCCAGCCGGCGCTTGTCGGTGTCGGTCGCATAGATCTGGCCGTGGTTCTGCATCTGGGCGGCAAGCGCCAGCGTCTTGCCGCCGGCCCCGGCGCACAGATCGACCACCTGTTCTCCGGGTCGCGCCGCCGTCAGCAGGGCGGCGAGCTGCGATCCCTCGTCCTGCACCTCGACAAAGCCCTTGAGGAACGCAGGCTCGGCGTGCAGCGCCGGGCTCCTGGCATCCGACAGCAGCGCGATGCGAAGCCCCCACGGCGACCAGCGGGTCGGTTGCGGAAACAGATCCGCCAGTGCGGCGGCGGCCTTGTCGCGGTCGGCCTTGAGCGTATTCACGCGCAGATCGAGCGGCGCGCGGGCCGCGAGCGCGGCGCCCTCCTCGGCGCGGTCCTCGCCGAAGGTCGCCGCGAGCGGGGCATCGAGCCATTCGGGATAGTCGCCGGCAACATGCGGCGGCGCGCCGTCGAGCGTTCCCTCCTGCAGGTGCCGGCGCTCCTCCCCGCTCAGCGCGCCGGGCGCAAAACGCGAGCCGTCGGCAAGCGCCGCGACCGCCTCGACATCAAGCCCGCGCTGGCGCTTGAGCATGCCGAGCACAATGGCGCGCGGGGTCGCCTCGCCCATGATCCAGGCCGCCGAAGCCTTGTGGCGCAGCGCGTCATAGACCAGCCCGGCAATCGCCGCGCGATCGCCCGAGCCGGCGAAGCGATGGGAAAGGCCCCAATCCTTGAGCGCATCGGCGGCGGGCCGCCGCCTCGCTTCGATGTCGGCCAGGACCTCGATGGCTGCCGACAATCGCGCGGCGGGGGTCATCCGAGACCAAGCAGGACGCGGACCGCGAAGATGATCCACATCAAGAGCAGCACGATCACGCCGAAGATGTAGGCATAGAAGCGCCGCGGCACATTGTTGCTGCCGGTATGAATCGCGGCATGCACGATGCGCGAGACGACGAACAGCCACGACATGATCACGAACAGGAGATCGGCCTTGCGCGCGGCCAGCGCCAATATGACCAGCACGTAAAACAGGACCGGCACTTCCAATTGGCTGTGGAAGGCGTTTCCGATCTTGGTTTCGCGCTCAGGCCAGGCCGGCTGGCGAAGCGCGATGTCGCGAATCTTGACCTCGCCGCGGCGGATCGAGGACGTTCGCACCGAAGCCATCCAGAATAACAGGACGAAGGTCAGTCCCACCTGAACAAAGACGGGAAGCAGAACGGCTTGGATCGACATAATCAGACCTGCAGGTTTCGCCGCGATATGCGCTGGCGTATTATCTTATAGCAATCGCATAGGCGGATGACCTGCCACATCCGGTTCGCTTGAAACTGTTCCAATCTTGCGGTTTGTTGCGACCTGTTCCGCCGGTTGCCAGGAAGTCCATGCGGATCTCAAACGCCATCATCCTGCTCCTGGCATTCGCCGCGCCCGCGCAGGCACAGCCGGTGCAGATCACCGGGAAGCTCGGCTATTTGTCGGAATGGGAGATCGCGGCCACGGTCGATGAACATGCCTCTGCCGGAACGAAGGAATTCTCCGGGCCTCTTGTCTTGAGGCATGTCGGTGTGTGCACCCCAGGCCGGCCGGTCGAGATGTCGGGCGAGATCCGCTACCACATCACCGGATGGATCTCGCCGCGCATGAAGGCGATCTTGCGCATCGAAGGCACCGAATGCGGCTTCGAGGCAAAATTGTCGGAAGCCTATGAGGGCGTGCTGTCGTGCCCGCAGTGGCGGGGCGTCCCCGTCAGCCTGTTCGTCAAGGCGGCCGACTAGGCGGCTCCCATGTGATCAATGCGGCGCCGGCTCGCCCTTGCGCGCCTCCTCCACCATCACCTCGACCTCGATCCTGCCGGCGCGCTCGAAGATCAGCGTCATGGCGAACGACTCATAGGCCGCAGGCTTGCGCCCCAAGCCCGACAGCAGCAGGTGCGGCCCGCTGCTCCTCAGGATCAGTTCCTGGCCGCCCTTCACGTCGAGCCCCGACGCCTTGCGCGTGTGCGTGCCATCGCCGACCGGCGTGCGCAGCTCGATCGTCTGCGCCGCCGCGGACGTGGCGCCGATGAGCCGGTCCGGCCGCCTGTCCTGGTTCTTGATGATCATATACACAGCCGCGGTGCTCACGGCCGGATCGGTGATCTCGAAGCACCAGGGATGCACGATCTCGAAGCCTTTGATCTTGTGGGAATGAGCAAGCGCGCCGGCGGTCCAGGCCGACGCGATCAGGAGCGCGAGCCCAAGGGGTCGCAGCAGGCAAGCCGCACGGTCCCCTGCTGCCCGCAAACATTCGATCGGTGTGCGCATGATCAAAACGCCGCCGCAATGCCGGTCACGACGCGGAAGTCGGGTTTCGATTGCAGGCCGTTCGGCTCGTTGATGACCGGCACGCCGACCGACGCGAAGCCAGAGACATTGCCCATGGAGGCGCGAATGCCGGGCGAGAGGTAGACGGTGTTGCCGCCCGAATTGGGGTCGACGACGCCGGCGGTCACCTGCTTGTCGTGCCACTCGCCATTGAGCTCGAGCACGAGGTCGAGCTTGAACTGCGGCGGCGGCGCCGGCTCGGGCCCGTGATCGTGATTGTGCACGTGGCCTGCTTTCGTCTTGCCGCGGGACGGGGTTACATGGGCGTGAGCGTGCAGCGGATCGTTGGGATCGGTCCAGCCGATGGCGCGGAACGAGACGGCGGCGTTGTAACGGAAGCGGTCGCCCAAATTCGTGTCCTGCACGCCGTTGCCGACGAACTGGTAGAGCACGTTGGCGTCGAGCGACCAGCGGCCCAGATGCTGCGTGGCGGCGAGGCCCAACAGCCCATCCCAGCCGCCGGAACCGGGCTGGAACTCGGCTTCGAACCGCTCGCCGAGATCGTCGAACACGTTCGTCCGGCCGGTCGGCGCCTTGCCGCCGAACAGGAGGGCCACCTCGGTGCCGGTTGCTCGATTGTTGAAGAACCGCCACTGCCCGAGCGCCGTCAAGTCGCCGATACCCGCGGAATCGCCGCGGAAGTCGACGCTGTTGATCGCGACGCCGGCCACGTGCTCGTGGTGTCCCTCGCGAATGTCCGTGCGCAGAACATAAGGAAGACTGAGGTAGACCGACAGGTCGTTGGTGAGACCGAGGCCGCCCACGATCGTCGGGCTCTGAATGGTGCCGATGCTGTGGACATGCTCATGGCGCCCTGCCGCCGCGGCCAGCGCGGCATCGCTCAACCCGCCGAGCTTGATGTACTCGTAGAAGAACGCGATCGCGCCATGGCCCTGTTCCAGCGGGGTCGCCGGTATGGTGGCGATGGCTCCGGACGTTTCGATGCCGCCGACGCCGCCTGGATGATGCGCCAGGGCCGGTGTGGCGACGAGAAGGGCAAGCACGCTTGCCGACAGCATTCTGTGCGTCATTTTCCTCTCCTGCATGCCGTTGCGCGGCCACAAGGGCGGCCGCGAGTTCGGCGTAAGGCAGTCAGGCAGGCAGAGGAGGCGCGCGGCTTCCCAAGCCGGCGCGGCAATAGCGATGCGCAATGAAGGGAAAAAGCGCGAATGCGATGCGCTCGGTTGGCGCGAGCGGCAGCAGCGCGAACAACGCCGCCACCACCAATGTGAGCAACAGGCCGGCGGCGGCGATGCAGATCTGGCACGGCTTCTGCGGCGGCGCAGTGCCGTCATCGGGCACCGTCTGCGCGCCGTGCTCGGAGCAGATCACCATGGCGCCGACGAGCTCGACCGGAAAGTCGGCCGCGATGCGCTTGACCGGCACGGAGCAAAACATCCCGGTCACCAGGTTGCCGATCAGGGCAACGAGACCGAGCCAAGCGATCAACGCCCGATACTGCCGGATGGTCGCCATCGGAACACGATAGGGGCGGCCACGGTGCACGTCAATTTCACGTACAGTAATCTTGATACTTCCGCATCGGTTGTGTCTTCGCCGCCACAGTGGCGGGTCTCACATCACTCGCGGCTGGGGTAATTCGGGCTCTCGCGGGTGATCGTCACGTCGTGCACATGGCTTTCGCGCAAGGCCGCACCCGAGATGCGCAGGAAGCTCGCCTTCTGTTGAAACTCGCGCAGCGTTTTCGCCCCGACATAGCCCATCGATGCGCGAACGCCGCCGATGAGCTGATGCAGCACGGTGGCGACCGGGCCTTTGTAGGGCACTTGGCCTTCGACGCCCTCGGGCACGAGCTTCAACGAGTCCTGGATGTCCTGCTGGAAGTAGCGATCGGCCGAGCCGCGCGCCATGGCGCCGACCGAGCCCATGCCGCGATAGCTCTTGTAGGAGCGGCCCTGATACAGGAACACCTCGCCCGGCGTCTCGTCGGTGCCGGCAAGCAGCGAGCCGACCATGCCGCAATCGGCGCCCGCCGCGAGCGCCTTGGCGAGGTCGCCCGAATACTTGATGCCGCCGTCGGCGATCACCGGCGTGTCGCTGTCGCGCGCGACCGCAACGGTGTCGAAGAGGGCGGTGAGCTGCGGCACGCCGACGCCGGCCACGACGCGCGTGGTGCAGATCGAGCCCGGCCCGATGCCCACCTTGATGGCGTCGGCGCCGGAATCGATCAGGGCCTTGGCGCCGTCGGCGGTCGCCACGTTGCCGGCGACCACCTGCACCGCATTGGAGAGCCGCTTGATGCGGCTGACCGCCTCGAGCACGCGCAGCGAATGACCGTGCGCGGTGTCGACCACCACAAGGTCGACGCCCGCGTCGATCAGCCGCTCGGTGCGGGCAAAGCCGGCATCGCCGACGGTGGTGGCCGCCGCCACTCGCAGCCGCCCCTGTTCGTCCTTGCAGGCGTTCGGATTCGCCACCGATTTCTCGATGTCCTTTACGGTGATGAGCCCGACGCAGCGGTATTGCCCATCGACCACCAGCAGCTTCTCGATGCGGTGCTGATGCAGGAGGCGCTTGGCCTCGCCCTCACCAACGCCTTCGCGCACCGTGACGAGACCTTCCCTGGTCATCAGCTCGGCGATCGGCTGCTTCGGGTCGGTGGCGAAGCGCACGTCGCGATTGGTGACGATGCCGACGAGCTTGCCGTTGCGGCTGCCGCCGGCGCTCTCGACCACCGGAATGCCGGAGATGTTGTGCATGCGCATCAGCGTCAGCGCGTCGGCCAGCGTCGCGTCCGGATGAATGGTCACCGGATTGACCACCATGCCGGATTCGAACTTCTTGACCCGCCGCACCTGCTCGGCCTGCTCGTCCGGCTCCAGGTTGCGGTGGATGACGCCGATGCCGCCCGCCTGCGCCATGGCGATCGCCATCTTGGCCTCGGTGACGGTGTCCATGGCCGAGGCGATGATCGGGATGTTGAGGGGGATGGTGCGGCTGATGCGCGAGCGCACGTCCACGTCCGACGGCAGCACGTCGGAGGACCCCGGCTGCAGCAATACATCGTCGAAAGTGAGCGCCTCGCGCAGGCGCCCGTCGGAATTTGTCGCCATTGCCAACTTTATCCTACCGAGTACCGCCGGCTCAACCGTCTCCCTGCCGTTCTCCCCGCTGCCGAGTTGGCGCCGGGCGATAGCACAGCAAGACCAAAATTCATAGACGCCGGTCGATCGTGGTGCACGAACGTAAGTCGTTGTGCCACTAACGAGCTGTCGCCAGCTCGGCTCCAAGCCGTAGTCGGCATGGAGCGTCAGCGAAATGCGGGGTCAGACCCGGATTGCGCTTCGCTTCATCCGGGCTACGACGCACCTACGGGCGCCAGCCCGGCGGCGGTCCGTGGCGCTCGATGGCGTCCACCAGCTCGCGATGCTTGCGATCCTCGCGCTTCATATACACGGCGATGATCGCGTGAATGGAGGGGACCAGGAACAGTACTGGGAAGATCAATCCCAACAGGATGCAGGGAACGATCAGGACAAAATTGACCAACGCCGAGAACGGCTGCCCGTTGAGAAGAAGCCCGAGCGGCGGCACGAGAGCGGCAAGGATATAGATCATCGGTGTCGGCTCCAGCGCGAATGCGCCGTACATGTAGGAGCGCCGGGCCGTTTCGCAACGCGTTGACGGTTTCCCGAGTCGACGCTCGCCTCTCTTTCAGGCTAGTGAGGCCCTCTCGCACCATCCGACCACACGCCATGTGAAGGATTCCAGACCGTGATCGACCTTTACACCTGGACCACGCCCAACGGGCGCAAGGCTTCGATTGCCCTCGAAGAGCTCGGCCTGCCCTACCAGGCGCACCCCATCGACATTTCCAAGGACGAGCAGTTCAAGCCGGAATTTCTCCAAATCAGCCCCAACAACCGCATCCCGGCGATCGTCGACCGCGATGCCGGCATGAGCCTGATGGAGTCGGGGGCGATCCTCATCTATCTGGCGGACAAGACCGGCAAGCTCCTGCCCAAGGACGGTGAGCCGCGTTATCGCGTGCTCGAATGGCTGATGTGGCAGATGGGCGGACCCGGCCCCATGCTCGGCCAGGTCCACCACTTCGTGAAATACAACAAGGGCAAGGCGCCCTACGCGGAGGAGCGCTACCTCAAGGAGGCGCACCGCCTCTACGGCGTGCTGGACAAGCGGCTTGCCGACCGCGAGTTCGTCGCCGACGCTTATTCCATCGCCGATATCGCCACCTGGCCGTGGATCTCGCGATTCGAGTGGCAGACGATCGACATGAGCCAGTATCCCAACGTCAAGCGCTGGTACACGAGCATCGCCAATCGGCCGGCGGTGCAGAAGGGCTACAAGGTGCCGAAGGACGTCGGCGATATCCCGATGCCGTGACGTCGGGCATGACCACCGACCGCCTGGTGCCGCTCATCATTGCGGTCGCGCTGTTCATGGAGAACATGGACTCGACCGTGATCGCCACCTCGCTGCCGGCGATCGCGGCCGATATCGGCACCAGCCCGCTCGCGCTCAAGCTCGCCGTCACCTGCTACCTGCTCTCGCTCGCCATCTTCATCCCGGCGAGCGGCTGGACCGCCGACCGGTTCGGCGCGCGCACGGTGTTCCGCGCCGCCATCGCGGTGTTCGTCGCAGGCTCGATCGGCTGCGCGCTCGCGAGCTCGCTCACCGGGTTCGTGGTGGCGCGCATCGTGCAAGGCATCGGCGGCGCCATGATGACGCCGGTCGGCCGCCTCATCCTGGTGCGCACCATCGACCGCCGCGCATTGCTCGGCGCCATGGTGTGGGTGACCATGCCGGCCCTGATCGGCCCGATCATCGGGCCGCCGGTCGGCGGCTTCATCACCACCTACTTCACCTGGCACTGGATCTTCCTCATCAACGTGCCGATCGGGCTCGTCGGCATCGTGCTGGTGACGCGCTACATCGAGAACGTCCGCGTCGCAGCGCCGCCGCCGTTCGATTTTTCCGGCATGGTGCTCGCCGGGCTCGGCGTGGGAGGACTGGCGTTCGGGCTGTCGGTGCTCGGCCTCGACTATCTGCCATGGCCGGTGATCGCCGCGCTGATCGGCGGCGGGGCGGCGGCATCGGCCGCCTACGTGGTGCACGCACGGCGCACGCCGGATCCCGTGCTGGATCTGTCGCTGCTGTCGATAACGACCTTTCGCGCCAGCATCGTCGGCGGCTTCCTGTTTCGCCTGGGCGTCGGCGCCCTCCCGTTCCTGCTGCCGCTGCTCCTGCAGATCGGCTTCAAGCTGACACCGTTCCAGTCCGGGCTCATCACGTTCTGCTCCGCGCTCGGCGCCTTGGCGATGAAAACTGCCGTCACCAGGATCCTCAAGCTGTTCGGCTTCCGCACCGTGCTCAGCGTCAATGCCCTCGTCAGCTCCGCCTTCCTGGCGGCGTGCGCGGCATTCACCCCCGGCACGCCGTTCACCGTGATGATGGCGATCCTGCTGGTCGGCGGCTTTTTCCGCTCGCTGGAATTCACCAGCGTCAACTCGATCGCCTATGCGGACATCGAGCCGCAACGCGTCGGCCGCGCCACCGCCCTGGCGAGCGTCGCCCAACAGCTGGCGCTCTCGACCGGCGTCGCGCTCGGCGCGCTCGCGGTCGAACTGACGGTGCGGCTGAGGGGTGAAACCACGATCACGGCGCACGACTTTGCGCCCGCCTTTCTCATCGTCGCGGCGATCTCGGCGCTGTCCGCGCCGATCTTCTGGCGGCTTCCCGACAATGCCGGTGCGGAGCTCGCCGACCGCGCGCCAGCGCCGACCGAGCCTTCCGATCAGCGCGTGGGGTGAGTGGATCGAAGGTACCGTGCGGCTAAGCACGGCGATGGCGAGCGCCGCGGCTCAGCGGGTACTCGTCCTGGCACGTGCTGCTCCCGCGAACCAGTCGAACGCTTTAAGTGCTATTTGCGGTTGTAGGCGCCAAGAGGCGCCCTGCATCGCCGCTGCACCCGCAATGTCGGGAAGAATACCGTCCCCAATGCGCACGCTACCTCGTGCCCGCCCGGCGCGAGCGGACTCAACGCAGAGTGCAAAAAAAATACCCAGCCGCCCGAACCCGCGTGGACCCCTCGTACTTAGAAGATTCGAGGGGCTGTTGTGTCTACCCTCCAACCAAAAGAGGATCACGATGACCAACTTGCCAGAGATGATACCGCTGACGGACGCAGATCTTGACGCGGTAGCGGGCGGACAGGCGGTTGCGGCCGGCGGTCTCGTCAATATCGCTCTGAGCGACATCAACGTTGACGTTCTGCGGAACGCGCACATCGACGTCGACGTTGACGTCCCTGTGACCATCAGGGACGTCGCCATCTTGAACAACAACAACATCGGAGCGATCATCCAGGTGCTCGGAGGTGCGGCGGCTATCCTCCAGAGACAATAGGCGCTTTGCTCAAAGCTTAAGTGAACAGCGCTCCCGTCCGGCTGTGCGGACGGGAGCCTGGATGCCTGTCACGCGCAAGGGGGCGGTCGGAGCCTGAATGGCTTCCAGCCGGCGGCCCCGGCATGGAATGCACCGATGACCGCGCATCGTCTGTTGTTCCGTCAGGAAGCGATCGACTTCCAGAAGCATCACCGGCAATGGGGCAACGTGGGTGCGCTCCAGCCGCTGTCGACCAAAGTGACGACGTGGTTCCTGACGGGGATCACCGCGCTTTTGGCGGTCTTCCTCTTCTTTGCACAATATTCGCGGAAAGAAACGGCCGTGGGGTATCTGACCCCGACGCGCGGGACGGCGAAGATCTTCGCACCGCAGCGCGGGACCATCAAAGACGTCCACGTGAAAGAAGGGGAGACGGTGCAGGAGGGGCAAGCACTTCTGACGATCGAGACCAATCAGATTGCCGCTGATGGAATCGATGTAAATGCCACGCTGCTGGAGACGTTGCTCGCGCAAAAGGAGCTTCTTGCCAAGAACATTTCCGGAGAGGAGCAACGGACGGAATCCGAACGCGACCGCCTCAATTCTCTCATTCGCGGGCTGGAGTCGGAAATCCAAGAGCTCGAAGGGCAAATCAGGATCCAGAACGACCGGCTGCAAATAGCGGCGAGCGACCTTGCGGCCAGCGAACAACTGAAGTCGAAGGGCTTCGTGACGGCGTTGGAGTACAGGCGACGCCAGGCGCTGGTCCTCGAGCACAAGCAGGCGCTTGGCGCCCTCAATCAGCAGATCGCGTCGAGACGAAATCAGCTGACGGAAACACGCTTCACCTTGCGGCAGCTGCCTACGGTGATGGCGCAGAAGGTTCAGAACTTCCGCAACGAGCTTGCCGCGACCGAGCAGCGAATGACCGAGGTCAACGGGCGTCGTGCCTATGTTATTCGGGCCCCCGCCTCCGGACGCGTTTCAACATTGCAAGCGACAGTCGGGCAAATGGCCGAGCCGCAGCGGCTGCAGCTCGAGATCATTCCGGCGGGCGCGGTCATGCAGGCGGAGCTGTTCGTTCCGGCGCGCGGCATCGGCTTTGTGGAAGTGGGCCAGCCGGTCCGGATCCTCTACGAAGCCTTCCCCTATCAGCATTTCGGCTCCTATCGAGGTCACGTTGTCAACGTCTCGCAAACAATTCTGACGCGCGCCGATGCGGCCGGACCGATCGAGGTCAAGGAGCCCGCCTACAGGGTCACCGCCGCCCTCGAGCAGTCGGAGATCACGGCGTATGGCAAAAAACTGAGCCTGCAGCCGGATATGCTGTTGAAGGCCGATATCATACTCGAGAATAGATCGCTCATGAGCTGGCTCATCAGTCCCATTCGCGGTGTTCGGATGTAAGCGATGAGTCTCCTGCGATTCAGCGGCGGCAGCCGTCTCCCCACCGTCTATCAAACGGAAGCAGCCGAGTGCGGGCTTGCCTGTCTCGCCATGCTGGCTTGCTTTCACGGCTATCAAGTTGATCTCGGGACGCTGCGGCGGCGTTATCCGCCGTCCTTGAACGGCGTCACTCTCCGGGCCCTGATCCAGGTCGCGCAGCACCTGGATTTCGTTTGCCGTCCGGTGCGCTTCGAACTTCAACACCTTCGCCAGCTCCGCCGACCTGCAATTCTCCACTGGGACATGAATCATTTCGTCGTCCTCAGGGCAGTGACTCGGAAAGGTATTGTTGTTCACGATCCCGCCTGCGGACAGAAGTTCTTTCCGATGTCCGAGGCGTCGAAACATGTCACCGGCGTTGCTCTCGAGGTCACGCCCGCGGAGGGATTCTCCCCCCGCAATGAGCGAACCCGTCTGCCGTTTTCGGTGTTTTGGACGCAGTTGACCGGGAGCGGACACGCTCTCGCGCAAATCTTCGCATTGTCGGTGCTCCTCCAGCTTTTCGTACTCGCGGGCCCCTTCTACATGCAACTCACGATCGACGAGGTCATCGCCAGAGGCGACGTCGATCTGCTGGTGGTCCTCGCCATTGGTTTTGCATTCCTGGCGCTTATGAAGGCCGCAGCGGGCGCACTGCGTTCATCGATTTTGCTGGTGCTGCAAAATGTAATTCAGTTCCAGCTGGGGGGCCGGCTGTTCCGACGTTTGTTGCGCCTGCCGATTTCCTATTTTGAAAAGCGCCATATTGGCGACGTTCTGTCCCGTTTCTCCTCGCTTCAGCCGATCCGCAATCTTCTCGCCGAAGGACTGATCGCCGCCCTGCTGGATGGGATGATGGCGGTCCTCACTCTGATCATGATCTTGATCTACAGTCCGCAATTGGCGGCCGTTGTGCTTACCGCCGTGGCGCTGTACGCAATCGTCAGGCTCATGCTTTACCGAGTGCTCTGGCGCCGGTCCGAAAGTCTGATCCAATCGCAGGCCAAGGAAAACTCGACATTCATAGAGACGCTCAGGGGGATCCAAACTCTGAAATTGTACAATCATGAGAACGAGCGCGAAGGACAATGGCTCAATCGCTATGCCGATGTCGTCAACGCAAACGTGTCTCTCGGCCGCGCGAAGATTGCCTTCAGTGCCATTAATGACGTGATCTTTGGTCTGGAAACCGTCATAACAATCTATCTTGCCGCGCGCCTTGCTCTCAACAATACCCTTACCATCGGCGCGATATTTGCCTTCGTCAGCTACAAACAGAACTTCACGGAAAAAACCATTCAGCTCATCGAGAAGGCCGTTGATTTCCGTATTCTTGGTCTGCACTTGGAGCGGCTCTCGGACATTGCGTTGACGCCCCCGGAGCGCGGTTACGATCGACCCCTGGAATACACGCGGGAGATCCAAGGCGACATCGAGCTTCGCAACGTGTGCTTCCGATACTCCGAAAGCGATCCTTTCGTCCTCGAGGACGTCAATTTGAGGATCGAGCCTGGGGAATTCGTCACCATCATGGGACCGTCCGGCGGGGGCAAGACCACGCTGGTGAAGATCATGCTGGGGCTCCTTCAACCAACGGCCGGCGAAGTGCTGATCGACGGTATTCCTCTCGATACGCTGGGACCCCGGGTGTACCGCGAGCAGGTTGCAGCGGTCATGCAAGAGGATCAGCTTTTGTCTGGTTCTGTCGCTGATAACATCTCCTTCTTCGACAATGAATTTGACCGGGAAAAGATGATCGGATGTGCGCAGCTGGCCGGCATTCATGATGAAATCATGGCGATGCCGATGTCCTACAACAGTCTGGTCGGCGACATGGGCAGTTCGTTGTCTGCCGGTCAGAAGCAGCGGCTGCTGTTGGCGCGAGCGCTATATCGCAAGCCGAGAATTCTGTTCTTGGACGAAGGGACGGCGCACCTCGATCTGCAGAATGAGAGATCGATAAACGAAAGCCTGCAAAAGTTGCGGATTACCCGCATCAGTGTCGCCCATCGCCCCGATATCGCGAGCGGAGCCGATCGGGTCGTGCACTTGGCAAGGACGCTCCAGATCGCTTCAACGCCGAGCTGTGTTCCGCTCGTCCCCCAAAGCCCGACAGCGCCGGCGCACGGTGTTGTCGACCTGTAGGTCCCATTGGGGATGGCTGCTGCGAGGGCTACGGACTTGCTGCCTATGCTGTCTGGCCCCTTGGCGCGGCAATTCGCCCACGATGGACAGTCACTGGCTGTCGAAAAAGCCAAACGGATCGTCGTGAGGATCAGGGAGGCCCGCCAATGCTTCGGCGATCAGCGCCAAGGCCTCTACCCGCTTCGACGGATCCAGCAAGACGCGCGCATGTTCCACCGCCGCACGGGCGTTGCCGGCTCGCGCGAGAGCGCCCAGCGACCGCGTATCAGAATCGTCT
>JBJMSU010000070.1:0-4417 GCA_045801465.1 Xanthobacteraceae bacterium
CCGGCGCTTGGCCAATTGCCAACGCACGCACCGCGCCAACAGATCGGTGCGCGGTTCAAGACCGAAGATGGCCTCGTCGAGATCGACCGAGCCGGCCGTGCCGCCATCGAAGGTGGTGATATCGAGCTTCATCACGCGGTCTCCTCAGGAGCGGCTTGCGCGTCTCCGGCCGGAGCCTCCGACGCACCGCCGTTGGCCGCCGCGCGGAATTTGCCCGGCATCGGAATGGCGTCTGGGAGCTTCCGCTTCACGGCGTCGCGCACATGGATCCAGCCGCCAGCGACTCCCGGGACCGCGCCCTCCACGAGGATGAGTCCGCGATCCGCATCGGTCTGCACCACGCGCAGGTTCTGCGTCGTGACGCGCTCGACGCCGAGATGCCCGGCCATCTTCTTTTTCTTGAAGGTCTTGCCAGGGTCCTGACGGCCGCCGGTCGACCCGTGCGACCGATGCGAGATCGACACGCCATGCGAGGCGCGCAGGCCGCCGAAGTTCCAGCGCTTCATCGGGCCGGCAAAGCCCTTGCCGATGGAGGTGCCGGTCACGTCGACATACTGGCCGACGACGAAATGATCCGCCGTGAGCTCGGCGCCGACCGGAATCACCGCGTCCTCGCTGACGCGGAACTCGGTGACCTTGCGCTTGGGCTCGACCTTGGCGATGGCGAAATGGCCGCGCTCGGCCTTGGGCACGTTCTTGACCTTGCGGCCGCCGGCGCCGAGCTGCAGCGCGACGTAACCGTTCTTGTCCTTGGTGCGATGAGCGACGACCTGGCACTGGCCCAGTCGCAGCACCGTAACCGGCACGTGCTCGCCGGCGTCGGTGAAGACCCGCGTCATCCCCAGCTTCTGTGCGATCACCCCGGAACGCATGGCGTTGTCCTTCTTGTCCCGTCCGGCGGGCTTAGAGCTTGATCTCGACGTCGACGCCGGCCGCGAGATCGAGCTTCATCAGCGCATCGACCGTCTGCGGCGTCGGATCGACGATATCGAGCAGCCGCTTGTGCGTGCGCATTTCGAACTGCTCGCGGCTCTTCTTGTCGATATGCGGCGAGCGGTTGACGGTGAACTTCTCGATCTTGGTCGGCAGCGGGATCGGCCCGCGCACCTGGGCGCCGGTCCGCTTGGCGGTATTCACGATCTCGCGCGTCGAGGAATCGAGAATACGGTGATCGAACGCCTTGAGGCGGATGCGGATATTCTGGCCGTTCATCTCGTTTCTCTCTTCCTCGTCATTGCCGAGCGCTCCACCTCGAGCGGCCGACCGGCAATCCGCCGAAATGCGCGGGGCGAGCCTTTAAGGCTCGCCCGCGCCCGCCTCCCCTTACTCGATGATGCTCGCCACCACGCCGGCACCGACGGTGCGGCCGCCCTCGCGAATGGCGAAGCGCAGCTTCTCTTCCATGGCGATCGGCACGATGAGCTCCACCGTCATGGTCACGTTGTCTCCCGGCATCACCATCTCGGTGCCCTCGGGAAGGTGCACCACGCCGGTCACGTCGGTGGTGCGGAAGTAGAATTGCGGCCGGTAATTGGTGAAGAACGGCGTGTGGCGCCCGCCCTCCTCCTTGGTCAGGATGTAGGCCTCGGCCTTGAACTTGGTGTGCGGCTTCACCGAGCCCGGCTTGCACACGACCTGTCCGCGCTCCACCTCTTCGCGCTTGGTGCCGCGCAGCAGGCAACCGACGTTGTCGCCCGCCTCGCCCTGGTCCAGCAGCTTGCGGAACATCTCGACGCCGGTGACCACCGTCTTCTGGGTCGGGCGGATGCCGACGATCTCCACTTCCTCGCCGACCTTGATGACGCCACGCTCGATACGGCCCGTCACCACCGTGCCGCGGCCGGAGATCGAGAACACGTCTTCGACCGGCATCAAGAACGGCTGATCCTTCGGCCGCTCCGGCTGCGGGATGTAGGAGTCGACCGCCTTCATCAGCTCGAAGATGGAGTTCTTGCCGACGTCCTCGCTCTTACCTTCGAGCGCGGCAAGTGCCGAGCCCTTGATGATCGGAATGTCGTCGCCCGGGAACTCGTATTTCGACAACAGCTCCCGCACCTCCAGCTCGACGAGCTCGAGCAGCTCGGGATCGTCCACCATGTCGACCTTGTTCATGTAGACCACGAGCGCCGGGACGCCGACCTGGCGCGCCAGCAGGATGTGCTCGCGCGTCTGCGGCATCGGGCCGTCGGCGGCCGACACGACCAGAATGGCGCCGTCCATCTGCGCGGCGCCGGTGATCATGTTCTTCACGTAGTCGGCGTGGCCGGGGCAATCGACATGGGCGTAGTGGCGCTTGTCGGTCTCGTATTCCACGTGCGCAGTCGCAATGGTAATGCCGCGCGCCTTCTCCTCCGGCGCCTTGTCGATCTGGTCGTAGGCCGTGAACTGGGCCTTGCCCTGCTCGGCCAGGACCTTGGTGATTGCCGCGGTCAGCGTTGTCTTGCCGTGGTCCACGTGACCGATCGTCCCAACATTGCAATGCGGCTTGTTGCGCTCGAACTTGGATTTGGCCATCGAACTCTCCCTGTCGGGTCCTCTCGTCCTCTGCTTCGTGGGCCGGCTCAGGCGTACTTCGCCTGAACCTCGTCAGCGACCGCCTTCGGCACTTCGGCGTAGTGGTCGAACTGCATCGTGAATGTCGCCCGCCCCTGAGTCATGGAGCGCAGCGTGTTGACGTAACCGAACATGTTGGCCAGCGGCACCATGGCGTTGATGACGTTGGCGTTGCCGCGCATGTCCTGCCCCTGGATCTGGCCGCGGCGCGAATTGAGGTCGCCGATGACGGAGCCGGTGTAATCCTCGGGCGTCACCACCTCGACCTTCATGATCGGCTCGAGCAGCACCGAGCCGCCCTTCTGCAGCGCTTCGCGCAGCGCCGCGCGCCCCGCGATCTCGAAGGCGAGTGCCGACGAGTCGACGTCGTGATAGCGGCCGTCGACCAACGTGACTTTGAGGTCGACGACCGGGAAGCCCGCGAGCACGCCGGAGCCGAGCACCGATTCAAGGCCCTTTTCGACCCCCGGGATGTACTCCTTCGGCACGGCGCCGCCGACGACCTTGTTCTCGAACACGAAGCCGGTCGCCGGCGGGGTTGGCTCCGCCACGATCTTGACCTGGGCGAACTGCCCGGAGCCGCCGGTCTGCTTCTTGTGCGTATAGTCGACGGTCGCGGCGCGCGTGATCTTCTCGCGATAGGCCACCTGCGGCGCGCCGATATTGGCCTCGACCCTGTAGCTGCGCTTGAGGATATCGACCTTGATGTCGAGGTGCAGCTCGCCCATGCCCTTGAGAATGGTCTGGCCGGATTCCTGATCGGTCGAGACCCGGAACGAGGGATCCTCGGCCGCGAGCTTGGCCAATGCCACGCCGAGCTTCTCCTGGTCGGCCTTGGTCTTCGGCTCGATCGCGATCTCGATCACCGGATCGGGGAATTCCATCTTCTCCAAGATGACCGGCTTCTGCGGGTCGCATAGCGTATCGCCGGTGCGCACCTCTTTGAGCCCCGCCAGCGCGACGATGTCGCCCGCATAGGCCTCCTTGATGTCCTCGCGATTGTTGGCGTGCATCAACAGCATGCGCCCGATCCGCTCCTTGCGATCCTTGGTCGAATTGATCGCCCCCATCCCGCTTTCCATCTTGCCCGAGTAGATGCGGGTAAACGTGATGGTGCCGACGAACGGATCGTCCATGATCTTGAAGGCGATCGCGGAGAGCGGCTCCGAATCGGACGGCTTGCGCTCGACCTCGTTGCCCTTGAGATCGACGCCCTTGATGGCGCCGCGATCGAGCGGGTTGGGCAGGAAATCGACCACCGCATCGAGCAGCGGTTGCACGCCCTTGTTCTTGAACGCCGAGCCGCACAGGACCGGCACGAACTTGCGACCGACCACGGCCTTGCGGATGAGCCGTTTGAGCGTCGCCTCGTCCGGCTCCTTGCCTTCAAGGTAGGCGGTCATGGCGTCGTCGTCGAGCTCGACCGCCGCCTCGATCATCTTGGTGCGATATTCCACCGCCTGGTCCTTCAGGTCGGCGGGAATGTCCTCGTCGTGGTACTTGGCGCCGAGCGCTTCGTCGTCCCACACCACCGCCTTCATGCGCACCAGATCGACGATGCCCTTGAATGCGCTCTCGGAGCCGATGGGGAGCTGGACGCATACCGGGTTCGCCGCCACCCGGGTGACGAGATCGTCGACGCATTTGAAGAAATCGGCGCCGATCTTGTCCATCTTGTTGACGAACACCACGCGCGGCACGTTGTACTTGTCGGCCTGGCGCCACACCGTCTCGGTCTGCGGCTCGACCCCCTGGTTGCCGTCGAGCACGCAGACAGCGCCGTCGAGCACGCGCAGCGACCGCTCCACCTCGATGGTGAAGTCCACGTGGCCGGGGGTGTCGATGATGTTGAGGCGCTTGCCGT
>JBJMSU010000083.1:0-10867 GCA_045801465.1 Xanthobacteraceae bacterium
CCCAGGTGCTGTCCTCGGCGCAATCGCTATCGGCCGAAAGCGGCCGGCTCAAGCTGGAAATGGACAAATTCCTGGACACCATCCGGGCGGCCTGACTCTAGGGCCGGACGGTGCGACTTCCGCTCATTCTCCGTATTCATACGATTCTGAAAATTAAGCACAATTAAAATTGCGACAGGCTGCGCAGGGCACTCAGCAGGTCTCCTCGCACATTACGGATGTGCAGCAAGGTGCGAGCGAAACCGGCTCCGCCTCATCCCAGGTGCTGTCCTCGGCGCAATCGCTCTCAGTCGAAAGCAGCCGCCTCAAGCTGGAAATGGACAAGTTCCTCAACACTGTCAGGGCGGCCTGACAGCAGGGCTAGCGTTCCCCTTTGGGCGGTTAGCTCGTTGGCCGGCGCGCACGTGACAGCATTGCGCTGTTTGGCTTAGTCGCTTGTGGTTGCGCGCATCAGTCGAGGTCGATGCGAAACGGTCGGCCCTCGACTGTCATGCTACCCGGCCCCATTTCGTCGAGCGCGCGGAGCATCCGGCCTTCGCGTCCCATGGCTTTGTCGGCCAGGCTAACGATCAAACGGTTCGGCGACGCGATCGGGGACGCCGCCCGGATTTGCCTCGCGATCGAAATTTCATCGCGATGCGGATTGAGTAAGCAGGCGGCGGCAAAGGCGCTCGCGGTCGAGCGGCTGATGCCGGCATAGCAATGCACCACCATCGGGGCGCCCCGGTTCCAGCCGCGGACGAAGTCGATGAGATCGGTGACATGCTCTTCGGCCGGACAGACAAAGCCATCGGCGGGCTCGCAGATATCGTCCAGGCCGAGGATCAGGTGGCGGTCGGCGGCGATCCCGTTCGGCCGCGACACCAGGTGCCGGTCCTTGAGCAACGTGACGATGTGGCTCGCTTTGGTTTCCTCGACGGTCTCGTGCAGGCGCGCGAGCGAACAGACATGGATCATTCCCGACGTGAACCTCTCTCGTGATTCGATCCGATATATAGCGGGTAAATGGCAAATGCGACGGTGTTGGATGGCCGGGTTGGCCGAGGTTCATTCCGCAAGCGTTTGGAACAGCTTGAGATAACGCTTTTCTGCCACGGTGGCGGGCCATGGAGTGAGGTACTCCCGTTCCTGGCGCGGCGAGAGCGCGGGCGGCCGTCCAAAGAAACGGCGTGCCTCGTCGTCGGCGAACCCGGCGAGCCGCGTCGCCTCGAGATAGGCGGCGGCCTGGTCGGCCGTCTTGACGATCCTGACCACATCGCGCGGCAGCGTCGCCGGCAGGCCGAAGCGCAGGTGAATGGCGGCGAGCAGGCGCTGTTCGATCGCCTTGTAGGCGTCCCCGATCACGGCCTTGAACGGCGAGATCATGTCGCCGATGACGTATTCGGGGGCGTCGTGCAGGAGCAGCGCCAGGCGGGCGCGGCGGTCGAGGCTGGGCGAATGCAGGCGCGCGATCGTCTCGACCAGCAGCGTGTGTTGGGCGACCGAGAAGATGTGGTCGCCGCTGGTCTGGCCGTTCCAGCGCGCGACCCGCGCCAGCCCGTGCGCGATATCGGCGACCTCGACATCGAGCGGCGAGGGGTCGAGCAGGTCGAGCCGCCGTCCCGACAGCATGCGTTGCCACGCGCGTTGAGGCCGCCGCCGGGACGGGGAGGGGAGTTCGTCGAGAGCCATGCCGTATTGGTAGCCTGACGGGCCGAGATGTGCGAGCGACACCACCTGCAGGTGGGCGGCATCACCGCGTCGTCGCGTGCGCCAGCGCGGCGTGGCGATGGCACTTGACGAGGTGATCGTTCACCATGCCGACCGCCTGCATGAAGGCATAGACGATGGTCGGACCGCAGAACTTGAACCCGCGGCGCGCCAGCTCCTTGGAGATGCGGCGCGACAGCTCGGTCTCGGCCGGCACCTGCGAGACCGAGCGAAAGCGGTTGATCTTCGGTGTGCCGTCGAGGAAATCCCATAGCAGGCGCGAGAAGCCCGGCCCTTTCTCCACCAGGTCCAGATAGGCGCGCGCAGAGAGCACCGCGCCCTCGATCTTCAACCGATTGCGCACGATGCCGACATCGTTCATCAGCGCCGCGACTTTGCGCTTGTCGTAGCGCGCGATCTTTTCCGGCTCGAAGGCGTCAAAGGCGCGGCGGAAGTTCTCGCGCTTGCGCAGGATGGTGATCCACGACAGCCCGGCCTGGAAGCCGTCGAGCATGAGCTTCTCGTACAGCGCGCGGTCGTCGAACTCCGGGGTGCCCCATTCCTCGTCGTGATAGGCGACGTAGAGCGGGTCCTGCCCGGGCCAGGGGCAGCGGACGAGGCCGTCAGCATGAAGGAGAGGGGCCATGGAGGCGGAACGCGTCGTGTCTCTGAAGGCCGATCGTCTCGATGCGCTGCCCTATGGACGGCCGTCGCGCTCGCGTAGAACCTCACGCATGACATCGGCAATGATGGTGGGCAGGCTTTTGGCCATGCCGTCGACCTTGCCGTCGAGCCCGCCAACTTTTCCTTCCAACCCGTCGAATTTCTGCTCCAGTCCATCGACCTTGCGCTCGATCCGATCGAGTCGCGTCTTGATGGCGGCCAGATCGTCGCTGTTGCGCCGGGTCTGTTCGAGAATATGGCGCGTCACCATCTTCTCGCCTTCGACTTCGCGCTCGACGATGATTACTCGGCCTTCGAGTTGTTGGAACTCGTTCCGCGTCACTTCAATCGGCATGCAGAGAGTGCCCCCCGTTCGCGGCCAACGTAGCACACCTCTCGAACGATTCCAGTCGCCGGAGCGCTTGGTCACTCTGCGGCCTTCGCCTCGCCCGGCCAGGCGAAGCGCGCCCACGTTGGCTTTACCGGGCGGATTTCGACTCCGCCGGCAACCAGCGCGGTTCCGGCCGCGATGGCGTCGGCGACGCGGTCGAGCCGCAGCATGGCAAGCCCGCGGCCCTGCGCCGACGAGCCCATGGTGCCGACCGGCCGCTCGCCCGCCACCACCGGCGTGCCGGCTTCCGGCGCGAACGCGTCGTAGACGACCGGCACCACCCGGTTGCGTGCCGTGCCGCGGTGCTCCATGCGCGAGACCACTTCCTGGCCGACGTAACATCCCTTCTCGAAATCGACGCCGCCGAGCTGATCCATCTCGGCCTCGTGCGGGAATGCATCGCCATAGATGAAATCGAGACCGCCGCGCGGGACGCCGAGCGCGATGCGGTGAGCCTCGTAACTGGCGGCGTCGACCAGTGAGGCGCCGAGCTCGCTCGCGGCGTCCGTGGCGAGATGCGGCGGCAGCATGACGCGCAATCCCAAAGCGGGGAGCCGGGGATCGCGATAAACGAGACCGCATTCGGTCGCGCCATCGCCGTCCCACGCCGCCAGGACGCCAAGCGTTTCCGACAGGTCCTCCACGATCACTTTGGCGCGGAGCTTGTAGAAGTTGAGGCGCTCGACCAGGGTCACGGCCAGGGCGCGCGGACAATCGAGGAACAGCCCGGCCCCGTCCTGCGGCGAAACTTCGGCAATGATGCAGTCAGCGATGACTTTGCCCTGCGGGGTCAACAGCGCGGCAAAACGCGCGACCTCAGGTGTCACCTTGCCGAGGTCGGCGGTGACGAGCCCGTTGAGGAACTTGCGCGCGTCGTCGCCGACAACCTTGACGACGCTGCGGTCGGGAAGAAGCGTAGCCTTCATGCCAATGCTCTTGCCAGAAATCTTCGCTCAACGTAAGCGCTCGATGGCGCGTCTCAAGCCGCCAATATTGAAACCCCTCTAAGTTGCGAGCGCGCGCGAACAGCCCGGAAGCCGCGATGAGCGAAGGCTACGACCTGATTCTCAAGGGCGCGACCGTCGTCAACCACGACGGCGAGGGCATCCGCGACGTCGGCGTCAGGAGCGGCTTGATCGCTGCCATCGGCGACCTCGCCGGCGCATCGGCGCGCGCGGTGATCGACTGTAGCGGCCTGCACGTCTTGCCGGGCGTGATCGACACCCAGGTGCATTTCCGCGAGCCCGGGCTCATCCGCAAGGAGGATCTCGAGAGCGGCTCGCGCTCGGCCGTGATGGGCGGCGTCACGGCAGTGTTCGAAATGCCGAACACCGATCCGCTGACGGTGAGCGCGGCGGCGCTCGCCGACAAGATCAAACGCGCGCATCATCGTATGCACTGCGACTTTGCCTTCTTCGTCGGCGGCACGCGCGAGAACACGCATGAGCTCGCCGCGCTGGAGCGTCTGCCCGGCGCCGCCGGCATCAAGGTGTTCATGGGTTCCTCGACCGGGTCGCTGCTGGTCGAGGATGACGAAGGCGTGCGCAATATTCTCAAGGTGATCCGCCGGCGCGCCTCGTTTCATGCCGAGGACGAGAGCAGGCTCAAAGAACGCAAGCACCTGCGCGTCGACGGCGACGCAAGCTCGCATCCCGTGTGGCGCGACGACGTGGCCGCACTCACGGCGACGCAACGCCTGGTGCGCCTGGCGCACGAAACCGGCAAGCGCGTGCACGTGCTGCATGTCACCACCCGGCACGAGATCGAGTTCCTTAAGCTCCACAAGGACGTCGCTTCCGTCGAGGTGACGCCGCATCATCTCACGCTCGTCGCGCCCGAGTGCTACCAGCGCCTCGGCACGTTGGCGCAGATGAACCCGCCGGTGCGCGACGGTGCGCATCAGACCGCCCTGTGGCACGGCCTTCGACAGGGCATCGTCGATGTGCTCGGCTCCGATCACGCGCCGCATGCACGCGACGAGAAGGAGCGGCCCTATCCGGCAAGCCCGTCGGGCATGACCGGAGTGCAGACACTCGTTCCCCTCATGCTCGACCACGTCAATGCGGGCCGGCTCTCGCTCGCCCGCCTCGTCGACCTCACGAGCGCCGGGCCCGCGCGCCTGTTCGGCATCGCCAGAAAAGGACGGATCGCCGTCGGCTATGACGCCGATTTCACCGTCGTCGATCTCAAGCGGCGCGCGACCATCACCAATGGCTGGATGGCGTCGCGCGCCGGGTGGACGCCCTATGACGGCGTGACCGTCACCGGCTGGCCGGTGGGCACGTTTGTGCGCGGCAACAAGGTGATGTGGGACGGCGAGCTCACCACGCCGGCGGCCGGAGAGGCGGTGCGGTTTTTGGAAACTCTTGTCTACTGATGCAGTCGGCCGACGGAGAATTCGCCGTTGCGGATGCGGTTCGCCAGGCCTTCCGTGTAGCGGGCGGCGGCGTCCTCACCGTAGGTGGAGACGAGCTCGGCGAGCGCGGTGAACAGGCAGGCCTGCGCCAGGCAGTCGCCGTCGATGCCGTCGAGACGCGCTTCGGCCCAGGCCTCGGCCAGATAGCCCAGGGCCGCCCGCCTTTCTTCCGCATGATCCAGCCTCGGCGTGACGGCCGGACGCGGACGCGTCCCGGTGCTCATGATCGTCCCCTACAGCGCGCCACACCATTCCGTCGACGTTAGCACGCGCGGACGCGGAGAGAAGTCGGCACCTTCTCGCAAGGTTAATTCGCATAACGGGCGGTGATGTCGCGCGAAATCTTGGCGCCCTCTTCGAGATAGCGACGAATCACCAAGTCGGCCGCGGGCGTGCAGGTGCGATAGGTCTGCTGGAATCCGCGGTAACCGCGATTGAACCCGGCAACCAGCTTGTCCCGCCGCTCGCCGGCGGGCGTCTCGGCTTCGACCAGCGCCTGCATCTCGTTGCGCCATTTCGCGCCTTCATTGGCGCCGCACAGCGCCCGCAGATAATGCAGCGCCCCCAGGATCTCGGCGAGCCGCTGCAGGTCGCGATCGTAAGGGGCAGCCCCGCCCTGCGCGCGCGCGGGGGTCAAGGCGGCGAGCATCATCCAGACGAGGGTGAGAAGGCGGGTCAGCATGGTGCGCACGGTCGAGACATGCGTCGACGATGCGGCGATTGCAAGCCTCCGCGGCGAGCACCGGCGCATCAATCAGTCTCGTCCAGCCGCGCGAAGGCCGCGGCGATGATGTCGGCGAGACCTTCGGTGGTGGTGAGACCGGCGAGTTCGGCAGGGTAAATCCAGCGCGCTTCCGCCAATTCGGCGTTCAGCGTCGGCTCGCCGCCGAGCCAGCGCGCCGCGAAGGCGAGGATCACGAAATGGCGCTCGACGCGCTGCGCGGCGTCGCGCGTGATCACCTCGCGATAGCCGGCAAGTCCGACCGGCTCGATGGCGAGGCCGGTTTCCTCCTCGACTTCCCGCATCACCGCCTGCGACAGGGTCTCGCCCGCTTCCACCGCCCCGCCCGGCAGTGTGAACAGGTCGCGGGCCGGGGGGCGGGCGCGGCGCACCACGAGCACGCGTCCGTCGCGGATCACGGCCGCGCTGACGGCGAGATAGGGACGGTCGGGATAGACCCGCGGATCGGCGACGCGCGGAGCATTTTCAGGAAAAGTGGGCACCGGTTTTTCCGTGGAAAATGCGACCAGCTTGAATCCGGCGCGCTTGCCAGCGCTGGACAGCTTACACGATTTCTAGTGCCCCGCTTCCGAAGTTCGTGATGCATGGCGGCCCCCTCTGACACGAACTTCGGAAGCAAAGGGGCACTAGCAGGCGGTGCAGGAACTTCAAATCGGCGGCACTAGCGCCCGAGCAGGGCGTCGACCGCGGCCTGGGCGACCCCGGTCATCGGGAGATCGCCGGTGACGTCGAGGCCGTTGATCACGGCGCCGGCCCGCGCGACCAGCGCCTTGAGCTGGCTCGCCGCCTCCTGGGCGAGCGCTCCCGTCACCGCGGGCGAGAAGTGCAGCCGCAGCGCATCGCGCGTGGCGGTCAGGATCTGGTCCATGGAGGCGGTCAATTCGTCGAGCGAGTGCCGCGCCTGTGGATCGGCCGCCTCGTAGGCGGCAAGCACGAGCTCACGGTGCTTCTGCTGGGTGGAGAGGAAGTGCTCGCAATAGCTCATGACTCGCCAGCCCAGCAAATCGGCGATGCAATCGGGCATCACCGGGATGAGCTCGAGCATCATGATGGCTTCATTGAAATGATTGAGATAATCGGTTGCCAACCCGGTGGCCGGGTTGATATTCGCCTCCCTCAGGCGCGCACGGTCGATCTGCCGAGCGGGCTGGCAGTCCGCAGCTGGTTGGCAGGCATGACCATTCATCGGCAGGATCCCTGCGGCCGATCTCCAGGCAGATTCCGGCAGTCTTGTCCGCTATCGTTAATGCTGGCTTAAACGGAGGACGGGGAACAGGATGTGCGGCCGCTACGCCATAATTTCTGCGCCGGAGGCGATCCGCGCCCTGTTCGCCTATGAGGACCAGCCGAACTTTCCACCGCGCTACAATGTGGCGCCGACGCAGCCGGTGCCGATCGTCCGCCTCATGGAGGGCAACCGCCGCTTCGCGCTGGTGCGCTGGGGACTGTTGCCGGCGTGGGTCAAGGACCCACGCACGTTTTCGCTGCTGATCAATGCCCGCGGCGAGTCGATCAACGACAAGCCGGCTTTTCGGCTGGCCATGCGGCGGCGCCGTTGCCTTTTTCCTGCCGACGGATTCTACGAGTGGCGGCAGGAGGGTCGGCGCCCCTTTTTCGTGCGCGCGAAGTCGGGTGGCCCGCTCGCCTTTGCCGGCCTGTGGGAGACCTGGATGGGGCCGAACGGCGAGGAACTCGACACCGCGACAATCGTCACCACCCGGGCAAACCGGACTCTCGGGACCATTCACGAGCGCATGCCGGTGGTGATCGCGCCGGAAGCCTTCGATTTCTGGCTCGATTGCCGCAAGGTGGATGCCGATACCGCCGCGGCGCTGATCGCGCCGGCGCCCGAGGAGGCGCTCGAAGCCTACGAAGTCTCTCCGGCAGTCAATCACGTCGCCAACGACTCGCCCGACCTGATTGCGCCAGCTGAACCCGCAAGCACCACTCCAACCGCACACAACTCGGCCGACAAGGCGAAATCGAGCGGCATCGCAAAGGACAGCGCGCAGCCATCGCTGTTCGATTGACGGGGCGCTAAGCCGATCCGCTCGGATGTGCCATGCAATTCCAGCTCATGGCGCCGCGGGTGCAATCCCGGCGCGTTCGATGCTTGTCTCCCTTCTAGGGTTACATCGCTGCGAAGGGATCAGGCCATCGGTATAGATGCCCGTCACCCCGTTGTTGCCGAGCGCGTAGGCCTCGCCCGCAGTATTGATGGTGTGGGCGAACACTGGCGTCCCATGCTCCGCAAGCCGCTTCGCGAGATCGCCGCGCGCGCGGGCGCCCGGCATGGTGACGGCGAAGAGCCGTTCGCGGCGAGCAAATGCCAGTACCTCGGCATCGCCCATGCTCGTCTTGTAGAGCGTGAAGATGATCTGATCGAACCCGAGCCGCCGCGCTTCGGGCAGTTCCTCCGGGCTGTAGATCTGCACAATGAAGCGCGCCTTCATGGCGCCGTCCAGCTGCGGCGCCAGCGCCCGCATGAAACGGATGTTGTCGTCTTTCGTATCGGTTATGAGTTGGATTGCGGGGTGCAGCTCGAGCCATTCCAGCAACGCCGGTAGATCGAGCGGCGTCACCCTGTCGCGGGTCAGCCGGCTGGTGAAATCGGCTGCATTGGGAGCCCCGAGCAGTGCGATGGCGAGTTGCCCGAGCGGATTGTAGGCGTTCGCCCATTCGTGCACGAGGACGAGCTTGCGGTCGCGGGAGAAGCGAAAATCGGTCTCGATGTAGCAGAAACCATTGCGGGCGGATAAGTCGAACGCCTCGCGGGAATTGGTATAGGCCGCGGCCGGCAGTCCCCCGCCCGCATGCGCGATGAGGACCGGAAGCGTCACGGCTTCGTACGATGGCGGGACCCCCCGCCATCGTTCGACCTCGTCCGGCCCGACCCACGCGGAGAAGATCAGCAGGGATACGAGGAGAAGCGTCGGCATGCTCCTGGGCATTGGTCTCTCGATCTGGTCGCCGGGCCGCGCGCGATGAAACCGCCGCGGGAAGCGACGGCAACTGCCGCAGCGCGCGCCGCGACGGATCGGCGACCGGCGGTGCGCTGCAGGCGAATCCTTGGCGGCCGGCACATTGCCTGCGGCACTGACGATCTACATTGCACTTTAAGACCGGGTTAAGGAGAGGGCGCGTTCCGCCTGCGGTCGAGGTGGCGCGTGCCGCGGGCCGACGGGAAAAGCCGCCGCGCAGCCGCGTTCACAGCACCTTGCCGGGATTGAGGATGCCCTTGGGGTCGAGCGTGCGCTTCAGCGTGCGCATCAGGTCGAGCGCGACCGGGTCCTTCACCCGCGGCAGGAGATCGCGCTTCATGATGCCGACGCCGTGCTCGGCCGAGATCGAGCCGCCGAACTTGGCGACGACCGCAAACACCACCGCGTTGACGTCGTCCCAGCGGGCCAGGAAGGCGGCCTTCTCGGCGCCCTCCGGCTGGTTGACGTTGTAGTGGATGTTGCCGTCGCCGAGATGGCCGAACGGCAGCGGCCGACTGCCCGGGATCAGCTTGGTGACGGCGGCAGTGGCCTCGGCGATGAAGGCCGGCACCGCCGCCACCGGCACCGAGACGTCGTGCTTGATCGAGCCGCCGAGATGCCGCTGCACCTCGCCGAACAACTCGCGCACCCGCCAGAACGCCTTGGCCTGCTCGAGGCTGTCGGCGACGGTCGCATCGGCGATCAGGCCCTGCGCGTGCCCTTCGGCGAGGATCTCCTCCAGCACCTCGCGCAACCCGGTGGACGCCTGCGAGGATAATTCGATCAGCACATACCAGGGGTGCGGCTCGCTTAAGGGGTCGCGGCAATTGGCGCCATAGCGCAGCACGGCTTCGATCCCGGCGCGCGTCATGATCTCGCAGCTCGTCACGCCGGTCGTGCGGTTCTGCGCCAGCATGAGCAGCTCGAGCGCGGCCTGCGGCGAGGCAACGCCCGCGAACGCCGTCTCGATCGCGCGCGGCCGCGGCACCAGCCGCAACACCGCCGCTGTGATGATGCCGAGCGTGCCTTCCGCGCCGATGAACAGGTTCTTCAGGTCGTACCCGGTATTGTCCTTTTTCAGCTTGTTGAGGTTGTTGAGCACGCGTCCGTCGGCGAGCACGACCTCGATGCCGAGCGCGTGCGAGCGCGCGATGCCGTAGGCGAGCGCGGCAGTGCCGCCGGCGTTGGTCGACAGGTTGCCGCCGATCGTGCAGGTGCCTTCCGACGGCAGCAATTGCGGATAGAGCCGGTCGACCGCGGCGGCGGCCTCGCGCGCCCGCCCGAGCGTCACGCCAGCCTCGCAGGTGATGGTGTTGGAGGCGGCATCGACTTCGCGGATGCGGTCGAGGCGGTTGAGCGAAAGCAGGATCTCGTCGTGGAACGGCAACTGCCCGCCGACCAGGCCGGTATTGCCGCCTTGCGGCACGATTCCCGTGCCGGCCTCGTTGGCGAGCGCAACGATCCTCGACACTTCCTCGACCGAGCCGGGCCGCAGCACCATCGGGGTGCGGCCGCGATAGAGGTCGCGCATTTCGGTGAGATACGGAAGCTGCGCCTGCGGATCGGTGATGGCGTATTTGTCGCCCACGATCTTCGCGAAGCGGGAGAGGAGATCGGTCGAGGGCGGTCGGTGCTGGATGTTCATGGGACGTAGATTAGGCCGGGTGCGGTGTGGCGGTCGAGGCCCGGCTTGCCTCCAGCAGCCTCCGTTCATGTCCCGCACGCGCTGCAGCACGGAGTGATGCACCGCTGATGCGGCACCCCGGTTTGCTTGTGATACCGGGTTCCCGGGTCTGCGCAGCAGCACTGCGTGCTGTGACGAATGCATCTATGGTGGGCGTGGCAGAAGGGAACTTGGAAATGGTGCCTTGGGTTCGGTTGTACCGCTACGAGCATGAGAAATCGAGCAACAGACGACCGGTAACTCGCCTTGTGGGCGACACCAGGAAGCCGCATGTGGGCGATAGATGTAGTGCACCGTGATT